>NZ_JARIEF010000093.1 GCF_029266915.1 Tissierella sp.
ATTCTTTCTTTCATTATAGCATAGAAAATAGAATAGAAATCTCATATGAAATTTTTATGAAATAATTATTATTAAAATATAAAACTTATTATAACTTATAGGCAAGTAATTTACTAGAATATGTCAATATAGTATAGAGAGATAATGTAGAAAACAAAGAAAAGTATAGATGAACTAAGCATGGAATTATTAAAAAAACTTAACGCTTAGAAAATATTAATAAGCTTGAACAGATGGATATTTATGGTATAATAAATTAACAAAAACTTAGAGAAAATTTGCATAATGGAAACTTATTAAAGCAGACAAAATATTATCTGAATATTTTATCCTTTAAATTAACATTATTTGCATATTTATATGGTGGTAAAAAGGGATAGATCTTAGATAATATAGCTTGCTATGTTCTCTGAGGTCTATTTTTTGTATATTATATAATTTCATATAATATACACCCATTTATTATGGCCGTTTTTTAAAATTCTTGTGATTGAAAAATAGCTATAAAAGAAAAAGGAGGAGTCACTTTGAAAAAGTATAGTAAGTTGTTGGCGATTATATTAGTAGTATGCATGCTGTTACCAGGAATAGCACAGGCAGCACCTCAGAATAGACTTAAAGAAGATAAAGCTATAGAAAAAAACAAAAGCCAGGAAGAAATTGAAGATGAAAGAGAAGAGCTCGAAGATAGGTTGGAGCAAGAAAGAGAAGAACTTGAAGATAAGATTGAAGAAGCAGTAGAAAAAGCAGAAGAGGCTATTGAAGATTTAGAAGATATTAAAGTAAGTGCAAGCAATAAAGATAAGGTTGCAGTTATGTTAGCTAAAGCAAAGCAATTAGTAGCTGCAGCTAAGAAACTAGATAAAAATTCAGAATTTGACCTATATATAATAGATCGAATTGAAAAAGCTATAGCTAAGTTAGAAAAGCCGGAAAATCCAAATGATAAAAAACTAGAAGAAGCCATAGCATCTGCAGAGAATGCAATAGCAGCGCTTAAAAAGATAAAAAATATTAAATTAAGTGATAAAAAAGCTATAGAAGATGCAAGGGAATTAGTAAATATAGTAAAACAAATGAATCCTAAAGCTATAGTAAAAGGAGAAAAAGATTTAGCTAAATTCGAAGATAAGATTAAAAAGTTAGAAAAGGAAGAAGAAAAAGACGAAGCTAAAAAACTTGAGAAAGCTATAAAAGCAGCTAGAAAAGATTTAGAGAAATTTGAATCAAGGCTGAACAATAAAAATAAAGTTTCAAAACTAGTCCAAGATGATAAAGCAAGGGAAAAACTTTCTAAATCTCACACTGATGTATTTAATAAAATTCAGCAGATAAGTGATAAGAAGATAAAAGACGAGTTTCTGGCTAGACTTGATAAAGCACATGATAAACTAATTGCAGCTACTTCTGTAAAGAGTCTGCAAAATGCTGTCAAAAGTCTCAATGCTGAAAACCTAGCTCAGGCAAAGTTAAAGTTAAGTAACGCTAAGACAACTGTAAGGTTTTTAGAAAATGGAGATATAAAAGATGCACTAAATGCATTGGTAAAACTTGAAGAAGATAAGATAAAAGCTTTTGAAGCTATGGAGCAAGAGAAAAAAGATAAGGAAGCTGCAGCTAATTTTGACAAATTGATGACTAAATTTAAGGAAAATGGAGAAATAACACCAGAATATATAGAAAATGTAAGACAGGCAAGAAAAGCCTATGATGCTTTAAGTGAAAGAGCTAAGGGATTTGCTCATCCTAGCAATATAGGAAAACTAAAAAGAGTAGAAGCTAGAATAGCTGAATACGAAGAGGCTGTTAAAAAAGATAAGGAAGCAGCAGCTCGAGTAGATAGCTTAATAGGACAATTTCCAGAAAAAGGAGAAATAAACGAAGAATATATAGCAAAGGTTAAAATGGCAAGAAAGGCTTATGATGCTTTAAGCGAAAGAGCGAAAAGTTTTATGATTCCTAGTAATATTGCAAAATTAGCAAGAGTTGAGGCTCGAATAGCAATATATGAGGAAGAAGTTAAAAAAGATAAAGAAGCAGCAGCTCGAGTAGATAGCTTAATAGGACAATTCCCAGAAAAGGGAGAAATAAACCAAGAATATATAACAAAGGTAATGGCTGCAAGAGCAGCGTATAATGCTTTAAATGAAAGAGCTAAAGGTTTTGTGAGTCCAGGGAACATAGCAAAACTAGCAAGAGTAGAAGCTAGAATAGCTGAGTATGAAGAAAATATGAAGAATGCTAAAGTTACTTTAGATTTAAATGGGGGAACTGTTAAAGACGGAGCAGTGACAGAATTTGTAGTTAAAAAGGGCGAGAAACTTAAATTGCCAGCTAGAATTATTTTAGGATTAGAAAAGGAAGGATATACTTTTACAGGCTGGTTAAATACAAAAACAGGAGAGTTCATAAAGCAATTTGGTCCTGAAGTTACAGTAACTGAAGATGTAACATATAAAGCAGTGTGGGAAGCATCTAAAGGTACTGTTTTACTTGATGTATATTCAAGAAATCCAGCAGTTCAGATTCCATCTGCAATAGCTTTAATTGACAAGGATGGAAAGAGATATGAGTTTAAATTTAAATCATATGGTGCTAAAACTAGATCTTGGGAAACAATTGAAAAACTACCAAATGGCGAATATACTTTAGAGTTTAAAGGATTAAAGGATAACACTTCTATAAATTTAGAAGGATATCCATTAAATCCAGTTATAAATAGAGGAGATGCAAAAGTAACACCAAATACTGGAAATGAAAAAGATCAATACAAGGTTGTTGTTAAATTTCTAGATAATAGTCCAGTTGTTTCTTCAAAGATAGATATGACAATAGTAGAATCAGAACAAGATATCTTAATAGCAGAGGCTCAAGAAGCCGTTGACGCAGTAGAACGAAAGCTGATTAGAGCTAAGACTCTTGAAGAAGCGGATGCGGTAATAAATGATGCTTATGCAAAGGTAAAAAAACTTCCTTATGGAAGTCCAATTAGAACAGAGCTTAATAATAGGCTAGTAGCACTTTCACAAAATAATGTTGTAATTAGATTGTTAGAAGGAACAGATTATGTAGAGCTCCTTGCACAAAACAGAAGTGCATCCCAAGCTCAGACAACCTTAAACAATCTACAAAAAGAAGTTGATAAGATAATTACAACAGTATTTAAGACCAAGTATCAAAACTTTATAAATGAGCAGCAGAAAAATGTTGATGCTATGGTAATAGCAACTGCTGCGACAGAAAAAGCAAGAAAAAGTCAATCTATGGAAGATGTAAATAGTGCTAAAGAATTGATAAATGGATTGATCCAAGGAAATGTTAAATTTATACTAGGAGCAAGTAATGCAGTAACATTAGCTGAAATAAGCAAGTTAAAAGAAGATGTAGATGCAGCTAGAGCATTAGTAGCAGCATTAGTATACAAGAATGACAGAACACCTCTTGAAAAGAGATTAGATGCAATAGTTATAGTTGAATCAGAAGCAGTTAAATTACAAGCAGCGACTGAAGCAGTAGAAGCAGCAGAAGCAGCTAAAACTAATGAAACAAGAACAGCAGCACAAAAATTAGTAACAGCATTAAAAGATGGAAAGGATAAAGATGCTCTACAGGTTAGACTAGACGCTATAGTTACAACAGAAGATACAGCAGATGCTCAGGCAGCGGCAGCAGTAGATGCTTTAATAGAAGCTCTGCCAGAGTTGTCAGACGTAAATCTTAGCGACGCATCTAATGTAATATATGTTAAAGAAAAATTTGATGCTCTTACTGAAGCTCAAAAAGCAAGAGTTAAAACTGGAAATAAAGAAAAGTTGGCAGCAATATTGAAAGTGTTAGAAGAAGAAGAGAATCAGGAGATAATACTAATAATAGAAGAACAAGTAAGTTACGCTGAAGAAACTAGATTACAAGAAGACATAGATGAAGCTAGAGCTTTAGTGGAAGATTTTTTACAGGACGGACCTATAAAAACAGCGTTTATTAATAGGTTGGACGCTATTGTACCAATAGGATAGTAGGTAGTTAAGAAAATATAATAACCGCTTTACATTTAAGTAAAGCGGTTATTACTTAACTTTTATAATTTTCTAAAAATACTGAATACCTAGCCTGTATTAAAATCTTAAAGGATATTTTAGATAAAGTGTTAAAGAGTCTTGTTGTATTATAAAAACTAAGGAGGATATCGATGAATAAAAAAATATGGTCATTTATCTTAAGTTTTTTGTTAGTATTTGGAATGGCAGTAGGTTCTTTTGCGGCTCCACAGACTAACTTAATACCAAATAAAAACTTTAAAGCTCCTTTAGCAGATGTAGTTTCATCTCTAGATAGAGATGAAAGAGCAGAGAATTTGCTAAATAAAAGTGTTATAAGAATTATAATAGAATTAGAAAAAGATCCTATAGCTATAGAAGCTATAAAGAAAAATATTGACATAAAAGATTTAAGTGCCAGTACCTTAAATAATTTAAATGGAAGTTTACTTCTTGATCAAAAAAAGGCTAAAAATGATATCAGTAAATTAAATATTGATTTGGATTATCATGAAAATTTTACTATGGTATTAAATGGTTTTAGTGCAACGACTACTTTAAAAGAAGCTAAAAAAATTGAAAAGTTAAAAGGTGTTAAAAAAGTAAGTATAGCTAATGAATATGAAAGACCGATTCCATTAATGGATACAAGTGTAGATATAATGGATACTATTAAAACATGGGAATTAGATTTTAAAGGTGAAGGACTAGTTGTGTCTATCATAGATACAGGAGTAGATCCAAGTCATAAGGACATGAAACTTACAAACCCTGAAGCCGGAAAATTAAAGAATAAAGATATATTATTAAAAGGAGTACCAGGAAAATTTTATACACAAAAAGTACCTTACGGTTATAATTATATGGACAATAATGATATCATTCTTGACTTAGGTCCAGAATCAAGTAATCATGGAATGCACGTAGCAGGAACTGTAGGAGCTAACGGAAAAGTTATGGGAGTATCTCCTGAAGTTCAGCTGCTTGCTATGAAAGTATTTGGAAACGATCCAGGGATGCCTTCTACATTCGGCGACGTTATTATAAAAGCTATAGATGACTCAGTAAAACTTGATGCTGATGTTATAAATATGAGTTTAGGTTCTACAAGCTCATATGTAGAAGCAGAGGATCCTGAGCAGGTTGCAATAAAAAATGCAGTAGATGCCGGAGTCGTATGTTCTATATCTGCAGGAAACTCAAATCATATAGGTGACGGACATGGAGCTCCAGGATCTGGTAACCCAGACTATGGAGTGGTAGGTTCTCCTGGACTATCTGTAGACTCTATACAGGTTGCATCCATTGAAAATACAAACATAAAAGCAGATGCTTTAACTTATGACGGAGGAATAATAGGATATGCAAAAGCAGGAGATAATGATCCGGTTAACATATTTAAAGGACAAAAAGTTGAGTATATTGATGGAGGAGACGGAAGTCCAGAATTCTTAGGCGAAGTAAAAGGAAAGATAGCTTTAATAATTCGCGGAGGAAATACTCCTAACTTTACAGATAAGATAACAAATGCTATAAAGGCAGGCGCTTCAGGAGTTATAATTCGTAATCATCAAGCAGGAGGAGACGCTTTAATAAATATGCAGTATCCAGAAGGTGGAAAGATACCAGCTATGTTTATAGGATATAAAGATGGCCTTACTCTTATAGAATTAATTAAGACGAGCAAAAATCAAATAGAGTTTAAAGGAGATAAAGCTATAATACAAAACCCTAATGCGGGTAAAATGTCAAGCTTTACATCTTGGGGACCAACTCCAAATCTTGGATTTAAACCAGAGATAACAGCTCCTGGTGGACAGATCTATTCTACTCTTCAAGGAGATAGATATGGAATAATGAGTGGTACTTCAATGGCAGCGCCACACGTTTCTGGTGGAGCAGCTTTAGTTATGGAAAGAGTAAATAAAGACTTTAATTTACAAGGCAGAGAAAAAGCTGAAATGGTTAAAAATCTTTCTATGAGTACTGCAATTCCTTTAAAGGAAAGATTTGGACTTACTTCACCTAGAAGACAAGGTGCTGGAGTTATGAACCTGTATGCAGCTACTACAACCTCTGCTATAGTTACTGATACTACTACTGGTATATCTAAGGTAGAATTAAAAGAAATTGGAAATAATATAGAGTTTATATTAAAAGTTAAAAATTTTGGTGATCAGAATTTAACTTACAATATAGAAGGCGTAGTCCAAACAGATGTTGTGCAAGAAGGATACAGCTGGAACGAACCGCAAGAAATATTAAATGCTCCTATGGTTTACACTGATATGAGCGGCAAAGTTATAACAAGTCTTGATGCAAACGCTAATAGTGAAACGCAATTTAAAGTAAGCATAGATTTAACTAATGCAACAGATTGGGCTTATGAAAAGCCATTAAGTGAAATATTTGCAAACGGAGCTTTTGTAGATGGGTTTATTTCTTTAAAAGAAACAACAGATACACAGCCAGATTTAAGTATCCCTTATATGGGCTTTTACGGTGAGTGGGACAAAGCTCCTATAATAGATTCAACAGTTTATGAAATTGATAAAAAATCTTACTATGGTATAACTAGCTTAGCTTGGTTAGATAATGAAACTTATAGATTTTTAGGAATTCCTTTTACTGGAGGAGACGCTAATACTGATAATATAGCATTCTCACCTAATGGAGATGGAAAAAATGATAAAGTTAGACCTATTCTATCTTTCTTAAGAAACGCTAAAGAAGTAGAAGTAAGCATACTAGATAGAAGCGGCGCAGTTGTTAGAGTTCTATCTAAAGATTCGAATATTAGAAAGAACTACTTCGATGGTGGCAGAGGTGCAAGATTTAGAAGTTTAGACACATGGGAATGGGATGGACAAGCTTTCGGAGAAGTTAAAGAGGGTCAGTACATCTACCAAGTAAAAGCAAAAATAGATTATCCTAATGCAGCATGGCAAACATTACAGTTTCCAGTTAAAGTTGACTTAACAGCTCCAGTTATAAGCAGTGTTAAGTTAGATAAAGAAGCTAAAACTATTACTGTAGAAGCTAAAGATAATATGACACCTATATACAAGTATGAAGTTCTATCTAAAGGAAAAGTTATATTAGAGACAGATAAAAATGTAATAGACTTCTCTAAAATAACAGAACTTCCTTATGAAGTAACTGTTAAAGCATATGATTATGCTTTAAATTCATCAGAATCAGAAGCTATAAGCATGTCAGATGATAAAATAATACCATATGTATTTATAGAAACTCCAGCAGCATTTGGAACAGTAAATACAAATACTATACTTGTTAAAGGAAATGTAGTAAATGCATCTAATTTAACAGTATTAAAGATCAATGGTAAAGACGTAGCATTCACTTACAATAAAGATACTTCTAAATATGATTTTGAAACTACTATAGAACTTCTAGATGGAGTTCATAAGATACAAGTTGAAGCACAAGATTCTAGTAATAATGAAATAAGGTTTGAAAGAAAAATATTTGTAGATGCTACAAAACCAGAGCTTAAAATATTAACTAGGCCAGGAAGAATAGTAAATAAAGATGTTAGCACTGTGAAGGCTAAAATAAAGATAATGGAAAACTCAGGCGATGTTAAAGTTATAGTTCATGGCAATGAAGTATTTAAAAATGAAGTTCAATGGGAATATACAAATGTATTTACACCTATTGAAAAAGAGCTTGAAATAGATATTCCATTGAAATATGGAACTAATGATATAAAAATTATAGTTGAAGATGGTTTTGGAAACAGAATCGAACAAAGCTTAGGCAGAGTATTTAGAAAAACATTCTAATAAAATAATCTTATAAGATATTAAAACCCCCACTTTAAAATTTATTTTAAGTGGGGGTTTTTAATATCTTCTTTTATAAGTATGATATAATATAAAGGTTAGAAAATTCTTAAGAAGAAATATAAATGGAGGAAAATAATGAAAAAAAGTATTAAATTTTTATTAGTAATTTTATTATTAGCTATATTGGCACCACAAACAACTGTAGGAGCAGCTGGTGGAGCTAATGAAACCGAAAGAATTTCGGGTGAGAATAGAATTGAGACATCAATTAAAGTAAGCAAAGAGGCTTACAAGTCTAGCGCTGATACTTTGTTTCTTGCAGGTTTTAGTGGAGAAGCTGATGCATTAACCGCTACATTTCTTGCAGGAAAGAAAAAATCACCACTGCTTTTAACTTATAAGGATAGAATAGATTCTAATCTTTTATTGGAAATAAAAAGATTAAATCCCAAAGAGATTGTAATTTTAGGTGGAGAAAATGTTGTATTTAAAAAGCTTGAAAATGATTTGAATGCTTTAGGATACCAGACTAAAAGGATCCAAGGGCGCTCCAGAATTGAAACTGCTGTAAATGTAGCTACAGATTATTATAAGTACATAGATGTTCCAGAAGTATTTATAATTGAATATAATTCTTTAGTCGATGCACTAGCTATTGGACCAGTAGCAGCAAAGAATGGTGTGCCAATATTAATAACACTTAAGGATAAGGTTCCAAGTGAAGTTTCAAAGTTTTTAAAAGATCATAAGGTAAAAAAAGCAACAATAATTGGTGGTAGGAGTAAAGTAAGTGATAAAGGAAGATCGGAACTATTAAAGAGTGTAGGACTTGTAGATAGAGTTTACGGAGATGATAGAGTTAAGACTTCTTTAAAAATAGCAGCTACTTATTTTAAGAATCCAGAGTCTACCTTTGTAGCAAACGGAACTCAGTTTGCTGATGCTTTAATAGGTGGCTATTTTGCGGGTATGAAAAATTCTCCTATTATATTAGTAGGAAGGGATAACATTCAAAATGAAGCTTTAAAATATTTAAAAGATAAAAAAGTTAAGACAATTGTACTTGGAGGGAACTCTGTAGTATCAGGTAATCTCTACAAATTAATAGAAAATAGAGAAAATGTAATAGTAAAGCCTCCTATTACATTAGAACCCCCTATTATTGTCAAACCTCCTGTTGTTGTACAACCACCAATTGTAGAGACTGGAGTTTCTGCAATAGAAAAAGAAGTTGTAAGACTTGTAAATATTGAAAGAGCGAAAAATGGTCTTTCTCCATTTGTTATAAGCAAGCAATTATCTCAAGTTGCAAGACTTAAGTCTGAAGATATGCAGGTAAACAATTACTTTGAACATATTTCTCCAAAATATGGCAATCCTTTTGATATGATGAAGAGTTATGGAATAAAATATAGAATAGCCGGAGAAAACATAGCAATGGGTCATCCTAATCCAGATGCAGTAGTAAAAGGATGGATGAATTCACCAGGCCACAGAGACAACATTCTTAATAAAAGTTTTAATACTATAGGAATAGGAGCTCATAACTATAAGGGAACAATATATTGGACTCAGATGTTTACTGATTAACCTTAGGGTTTCAAGTAGAACAGATTAGTGACAAGTTAATAAGAGAAGAGGAAAAAATAATAAATTCGCTTTATCTATGATTTCTTAAGTCTGGATAAAGCGAATTTAAAACTATATGGAGTGAGAACTATTAAAATTATTATTTC
Organism: Tissierella sp.; assembly: GCF_029266915.1. GTDB lineage: Bacteria > Bacillota > Clostridia > Tissierellales > Tissierellaceae > Tissierella_A. The sequence goes on from NZ_JARIEF010000093.1 coordinate 9,583, forward strand.
ACCTGCTAAAACAATGAAAATTGATAATGATACTTTTATCCACAGGCAAATGCCTGTTTTACTAAAAGAAACAGAAATTTTATTGAAATATTTGAAGACTTTAAATTATGATCAGCTTAAGAAGATTTGGAAGTGCAGTGATAAACTTGCTCGTCAAAACTTTGAGAGAATTAAAGAGATGGATTTAAAGGAGAATTTAACTCCTGCCATAATGTCCTTTCAGGGGCTGCAATACCAATATATGGGAGTGGACACTCTTACATATGACCAGCTTGATTATATAGAAGAACACCTCAGGATTTTGTCAGGATTTTATGGAGTTCTGAAACCTTTTGATGGAATTGTGCCTTATAGATTGGAAATGCAATCAAAGCTATTAGATTTTGAGTTTAAAACTTTATATGATTTTTGGGATAATAAAATTGCCAACAATATGATGCTTGAAAGCACTTGTATTATAAACTTAGCATCAAAGGAATATAGTGACTCTCTTCTAAAACACATAGATAAGGATATAAAAGTTATAGACTGTGTATTTGGTGAAATAATTGAAGGCAAGGTCATTCAAAAGGCCACCTTTGCAAAGATGGCTAGAGGAGAAATTGTAAGATTTATGGCGGAGGAAAGTATAAAGAATCCGGAAGAACTTAAGGGCTTCAATAGGATGGATTTTGTTTACAATAAAGAATTATCAGATGATAATAACTATGTATTTATAAAATAAAACTTTAGAAGATTTTAAAACTTGATTATTTCTATGCTCATAAAGGTAATAATAGAGTATACAAAGGTGAAGAGTATTATCTAGTTTGAATTATCCTTATAAGGAGTAAAAGCCATCATTTGCTTAACATAAGTCGAGATATATGATATTATATCTATGACAGCTGATTAATAATAGTAGATTAATCTAAATAGAGGATTATTAATTTCACTGGATCTATTACATAAACATTTTGTAATAATTAATTGCAGAGTTTTTAAATTGACAAAATATTAATAAGAAAAATAAAATAAATGGAGGAGTTTAAATGCATAATTTTAGAGAAGTAACTGAAGACTTATATTCCATAGGTGGAGATGACAGAAGACTTTCACTTTTTGAAAACATTCATCCTATACCAGAGGGTATTTCTTACAACTCATATTTATTAATGGATGAAAAAACAGTACTCTTAGATACTGTTGATGCTTCAATATATGAAGGATTTATGGAAAATATAAAATCTATTCTTAAAGGTAAAAAATTAGATTATTTAGTAATAAATCATATGGAACCTGATCACGCCGGAAGTCTGGGAATGATACTAGACTGCTACCCAGATGTAAAAGTAATAGGAAATAAAAAAACTTTTGATCTGATGAATCAATTTGATCACGGAGTAGGCGAAGATGCTGCTATAGTTGTTAAAGACGGAGATACTATGAGTTTTGGAAAGCATGAGCTTATGTTTATATCAGCTCCGATGGTTCACTGGCCTGAGACTATGGCTACTTTTGATACTACAAATGGAGTTCTATTTTCTGCAGATGCATTTGGAACTTTTAAATCTTTAGACGGAAGACTTTTTAATGATGAAGTAGACTTTGAAGCAGACTTTATAGAACCTGCCAGAAGATATTATACTAATATAGTAGGAAAATATGGACCACAGGTTCAAAAACTACTTCAAAAAGCAAGCGGTCTAGATATCAAATTTATCTGCCCTCTTCACGGACCGGTTTGGAGAAATAACTTTGAATATATTATAGATAAGTATGACAAATGGAGCAAGTATGAACCGGAAGAAAAAGGCGTTTTGATAGTTTATGGTTCAATGTATGGAAATACAGAAAAAGCAGCTGAAGATCTTGCTAAAAGGCTAGTATCAAAAGGTGTGTCTAATATAGCTATGTATGATGCGGCTAAGACTCACTCCTCATATTTGGTTTCAGATGCCTTTAAGTACAGCACTATAGTTATAGCTTCAGCAACCTATAACCTCAATATTTTCACACCAGTGCAAAACTTCCTTCTAGATATAAAATCTTTAAACTTAAGAAATCGTACATTTGGAATAATTGAAAATGGAAGTTGGGCACCTACAGCTGGAAAGTTAATTAGGGAGACACTAGAATCCATGAAAGATACCAGCATAATAGAAGAAAGTGTCTTGATAACTTCATCAATGAAGCAAGAAGATGCACCGAATATGGAAGCACTTGCAGATAGTATAATGGAAACTTTAAAATAAGAAAAGATAGGTAAGAAAAGATAAAATTAAGCCTGTGAAAGGACCTCAAAATCGAGTATGATTTTGAGGTCCTTTTGATTACCAAAAATTTAAGAAAACTATCAAAAACTAGTAAAAGTTTTCAATATATTAAGATATTTTAATAAATAGGGGTATATATATAATAGGGTTTCTGCTTATGAAAAAAGGAGGAAGCAAGATGAAAAAGTTAAATTTAGCGGTAGTTTTAATAGTAGCCGTTTCTTTGATTATTAGCTTTAGCTTTGCTGGAATAGCCAGCAAAAGTCCAGAAACAAATAAGCTTAAACAAGTAGTAGTAAACCCTACAGATCCAAATAGTTTAAAAAATGACAAAACTCTAGAAGATAAGGCAATAAAGAATATAGCTCCTGGCATAAAGGAAATAGAAGAAAAAGGGTATGTAAGGGTAAATAACCTGAATGTAAGAAGCATGGGAAGCATGAAAGGCAAGATAATATCGAGCCTAGACAAGGGAAGGGAAATATATGTCTATGATGAAGAAGATGGCTGGTACTACGCAGAATATGCAAAGGATAAAAAAGGCTGGGTATATGGCAAGTATGTAGAGTTTAGAAAGAATCCAATGCCAAATGATCCGGAATTAACTAAGATAGAAAAAAATGGTTATGTAACACCAATTTCTTTGAATGTAAGAAATCTTGGAAGTATGAAAGGCAAGATAATAGGAAGCTTAAAAGAAGGTTCCAGGGTATATGTATTTGGAGTAAAGGATGGTTGGTACTACGTAGAATATGTAAAGGGAAAAAAAGGATGGGTATCTGACATGTTTATAGTATTTAAAGATATTGATCCGGTTGTAGAATTGGGATTGAAAGAGATAGAAAAGACAGGGTATGTAACTGTAAATAATTTAAATTTAAGAAGTCTAGGATCCATGAAAGGGAAAGTACTGATGGATTTAGACAAGCAAACTCCTCTCTATGTTTACGGAGAAAAGAATGGTTGGTACTATGTTGAGTTTGTAGAACATGCATATGGATGGGTTTATTCTAAATATGTAAGCTTTAAAGTTAGTGATCCAGTTAAAGACTTAGGATTAAAGAGAATAGAAAAACTTGGAACAGCAACCGTAAACAACTTAAATGTAAGAAGCCTTGGATCTATGAAGGGTGAAATATATATAAGTATAGATAAGGGAGAAAGACTCTATGTTTTCGGAGAGAAAAACGACTGGTACTATGTTCAGTTCTTTGAAGATGCATATGGTTGGATATACGGAAAGTATATGACCTTTAAGTAAATACTAAATAAATAAACCTAAGTAGCTATGCTATATATCATAGCTACTTAGGTTTATTTTGTTTATAAAGGTATGATATGAGAATGTAAAGCAGAAACTTAACATATGAAAATATAAATGATATAATACATATAGAGTAGTTCACGAATATAAATAAGATTAGACTAATAAATCAATTAGGAGGAGTAAGTGTTGAAAAATGAGAAAATTAATATAGATTGTTGAACAGGAAACAATGATTCTACTAATGGAGTAGAAAAGGAGATAATATGTCCTGTATGCAAAGGTGATACTCAAGAAGTTAAAGCTAAAGTTGTAAGATATTTTGTTGTAGATACACTTTTAGATAAAATAAATAGTGATAATTACAATATATGTTTAGATGGGGCTTGTAATGTGTCATATTTTAATAAAGAGGAAGATATAATTCTTAGGAAAGAAGATATTAAAACTCCTATCTGGTTTAAAGAAGATGCTGATCCTAAATATATTTGCTACTGCAATAAAGTTACAGAATCACAGATAACTGATGCTATAATGAATGAAGATGCAAAGAATATGAAAGATATTATTAGGATAACAGGGGCGATGTTAAATGGGGAATGTGAAACTAAAAATCCTCTAGGAAAATGCTGTGGTCCTGTCATACAAGAAATTATTAAGAAAACATTAAAGAATAAAAGTAAAATTGATAATGGGTATATAGATAAAAAATAAAGGAATGATATAATGCAAGAAATTATAGATTTAATAGTAAAGCCTCAATTTGTAGATAGATATAAGAGAGGATATCCTCTGATTTTTAAGGAGTCTATTTCAAATTTATATATGCTTAGAGAAGAAGGAAGCATAGTGAATTTAGTGGAAGAGGATGGAGAATTTTTAGCTCGTGGGTATTATGGTAAGCAGAATAAGGGCTCCGGGTGGATTTTAACTCAAAAAGAAGATGAAGCTATAGATATGAGTTTTTTTATAAAACGTTTTATAGTTGCTCTCAATAAAAGGGGGAAGTTTTTCAATGACCAGGAGACTAACTGTTTTAGACTCTTTAACGGCGAAGGTGACGGAATAGGCGGTCTAACAGTTGAATATTTCGATGGATATCTGGTGATAAACTGGTATAGCCTTGGAATCTATGCTTTTAGAGAACTTATAGTAGATGCTCTTAGCCAGGTTACTTACTTCAAGGGAATCTATGAAAAGAAAAGATTTAGTGAAGATGGAAACTATATAGAACAAGATGACTTTATAAAGGGAGAGAGAGCACCAGTACCTCTGATAGTTAAGGAAAATAGAGTAAACTTTGCTATTTACTTAAATGAGGGAGCTATGGTCGGAGTTTTTCTAGACCAGAGAGAGATCAGAAAAGCTATCAGAGACAGGTATTCTAAGCGTAAGAGCGTCTTAAACACATTTTCCTATACTGGTGCTTTTTCAATCTTTGCAGCTCTGGGTGGAGCCAGCAAGACTACGAGTGTTGACTTGGCTAACAGAAGTCTGCCAAAAACTCGAGAGCACTTTGAGATAAATGGAATTGACCCTGATGGTGAGGACATAATAGTTGAAGATGTATTTAAATACTTTAAGTATGCCAAGAAAAGGGAGTTAAAGTTCCAATTAAGTATTTTAGATCCTCCAAGTTTTGCAAAGTCAAAAAATTTTATATTTAGCGCAGACAAGGATTATAAGGATCTCCTAAAAGAGACTATAGAAATAACTGCGGACCGAGGAGTTATAGTTGCATCTACAAACTGTGCCAATTTTAATATGGAGAAATTCAAAGGTTTTATACGAGATGCCTTTAAGGAAACCGGTGGAGCCTATCAGATACTAGAAGAGTTTTCCCTTCCCGAGGATTTTAAAACTCTAGAGGAATTTCCCGAAGGAGACTATCTCAAGGTAGTATTTATAAAAAACTTGGCCGGCTAGAACATATTCATATAATAAATGTATAATAATAAAATTATGGAAATAGAAATAGAAATAGAAACAGAACAGAAACAGATATAGATATAGATATATGAATAGAAGATATTTATCTTTCCTATATAAAAAATAAAAATCAATAGAATCTAAAAGATCTATAGAATCTATAAAAACCATAAAAATGTAGTAAAAGATTATAGTGGAGTAAATCCTTCTATAATCTTTTTTTATCTTACAATAGTAAATAAAGCTTATCTGGCTATATATTAGATAAGGGTAGATTTAAAATATTCTTCTGTATAAAGCTATAGGTAATTATAGGGAAGGTATAGAGAATTATAGTTTTATAGAAAAATGTAAAATATAAGGGGATGTTAATATGACAAGGATTTGTTTTGATTATGGTCACGGCGGCCTCGACCCAGGAGCTGTCTACAAGGATAGAAAGGAAAAAGATGACAATCTTGAGATAGGAAGGCTTGTAGCAAAAACACTAAGATTATATGGAGTGGAGATTGATGAAACTAGAAGTGGTGACGAGACTATGACTTTGGGTTCTAGATGCAGATTTGAAAATAAGAAGAAATATGATTATTTCATATCTTTTCATAGAAATGCCTATAAGCCAGAGGAGGCAAGAGGAGTTGAAACCTATATCTATATAAATGGAAATCCTAGAGCTAAAAGTTTAAGCCTAAAGATTCAAAAAGCTATCGTGGATCAGGGTTTTATAGATAGAGGTGTTAAAATGGCTGATTTTAAAGTCCTAAGAGAAACTCTAGCTCCTGCTCTTTTAATTGAACTTGGTTTTATAGACAACACTCTTGATAATCAACTATTTTTAGATAAAAACAAGGAGATTGGGGAGTCTATATCCAGAAGTATATTAGAACATCTGGGTATAAAATACAAAGGTCCAGATAAAGAATTAGATAAGGAGATCATGTTGAATCCTGAATCTAAAGTAGACTTATACAGAGTTATAGCGGGATCTTTTAAGAAGAGAGAAAATGCAGAAAGGAGAATAAAAGATTTAAAAGATGCCGGTTTTGATTGCTATATGATATAATAATATCATTGTTATAATAAATCTTCTATCTCAAAAGAAAAGGTGGTTATTATGAAAAAGATGATGAATATTGGAATTATAGGAGCCGGTGTAGTTGCTGAAAGAATAATAAATGCTTCAAAGAAACATCCAAGAGCAAATATAAAAGCTATATATGATACAGATGGAGAGAGATTAAAGGCTATAACTGATAAATATGAATTAGAATCTGCCGCGTCATATCAAGCTTTATTGAAAGACGATGGTGTAGATATAATTTACCTGGCAGTTCCTCCCAAGTATCACTACCCTATAGCTATGGATATACTGGAGACTGATAAACACTTCATATGTGAAAAACCACTGGCAAACTCAACCGATGAAGCCAAGGTTATGTATGAAACTGTTCTTAAAAAAGATATAGTTCATGCCATGAATTTTCCAACTGTTTATACAAAGGCTTATGAGAAAATAGAAGAGCTGATAGAACAAGGTTTTATTGGCCGATTAATCAGAATTGAATTCCAAGGTTACTTTACTACTTGGCCAAGAGCTTGGCAGCAGAATAATTGGATCGATTCCAGGGAACAGGGTGGTTTTGTAAGAGAGGTAGTAACCCACTATGTTCAAATGATTCAAAAGTTGTTTGGAAATATAAAAGGAGTAGAATCCTTTATAGAATACCCAGAGGACCCAGATAAATCTGAAACCAGTATCATTGCAAAGGGTGAGGTAAATGGAACGCCTGTATTGATAAATGCAATTGCAGACGTTGGAATGGAAGAAGAACTTAGTTTTAATATAATAGGTGACAAGGGGACTATTTCTCTCAAAAACTGGAGAGACGTTTGGACATCTACAAAAGACAGTAAGTTAGAAAAGATAGATATAAAAGAAGAAGACCATCTGGTAAGTCTGTTGGATAATATATTTAAAGCTATTGATGGAAAGGAAGCTCGTGTTGTAGATTTCAAAGAAGGATATAAAACACATAGAGTTATAGAACAATTGCTTGGAAATGAATAATAAAATAAAATTTTTTTAAAAAATAAATCCCCATCCATTTTAAAGTGGATGGGGATTTTCTCGCTTATTTTTGTACTTATAAGAGATAAAATATAGTATGATAGGAAAACTTCATAGATTTCTACTTGAAAATGATTATCAATTAGGGTACTATATATAGATGATAGATGATATTTATATACATTATCGGGTATAATGTTTAAAAGATAAGGAGCTTGAGATGAAGAGAATAATTATAGCTTATGACAGTAGAACTGGAAATGTAGATAGATTTATAAAGAAGATGAAAAATAAATTAAAGGATAGAGCTACGGCTGGTTTTCAATGGGAGTTTTATAAAATTGAAGAAGGGATGGTCCTAGAAGAAGACTTTCATTTCATAACATTTACAACAAATTTTGGGGAAGTTCCACTTAAAACTAAGATTTTTGTTGAAAAAAACTATGAAAAGATGCAGAGCGTAAGTTCAAGCGGAAATATGAACTGGGGAACTATGTATGGAAGGGCGGCAAATAGGATTAGGAAAGATTACGACATTCCAATCCTGATGAAGTTTGAACTCTCAGGAACTAGTCAAGATGTAGAGAAAATTATAGGAGGTCTGGAAGAATATTATGGCGACTAAAAAATGGATTTTATTAAACAATGAGATAATGGTACAAGATAATGATGAGCATTACAATCTAGAAAAGGATAAGGAAGCGGTTAAGTCTTATTTTATAGATTATGTAAACAAGCACACCGTGTTTTTTCATAATCTAGAGGAAAAACTAGATTACCTGATAGAAAATGATTATTATATAGATTTTTATAAGTGGTATACGCTTGAAGAGATGAAGAGTATATTTGATGAGGTCTACAGCAAGAAGTTTAGATTCCCCTCATTTATGAGCGCTTTTAAGTTTTATCAGTCTTACGCACTTAAAGACAATACAGATGAAAATTTTCTAGAGAGATATGAAGACCGAATAGCTATAGTTTCCTTATTTCTAGCTAGGGGCGATGTAGAACAAGCCCGTGAATATGCGGTTTCTATGATAAACCAAGAGTATCAGCCAGCTACACCTACATTCTTAAACTCGGGCAAGAAAAGATCAGGCGAACTGGTTTCATGCTTCCTTGATGAGTTTGGAGATAATTTAAACAACATAGGCTATGCCTTTGACTCGGCTATGAAACTTTCATCAATAGGTGGAGGAGTTGCCTTTAACCTTTCCAAGCTTCGTGCTAGAGGAGAGAGCATAAAAGAGATAGAAGACCGGGCAAGCGGAGTTATACCTATTATGAAGATCCTAGAAGATATATTTTCTTACGCAAATCAACTAGGTCAAAGAGCTGGAGCCGGCGCAACTTATTTAAATATATTCCACTGGGATATTGAAGACTTCCTTGACTCTAAAAAAATAAACGTAGATGAGAAAGTAAGGATCAAGTCTCTTTCAATTGGTGTTATTATTCCAGATAAATTTATGGAACTGATGAGCCGCGACGAGCCGTATTATGTATTTATGCCCCACAATGTCTTCCAGGAATATGGAGTATATTTAGATGATATGAATATGGATGAGATGTATGAACAACTACTTGAAAATCCTA
>NZ_JARIEF010000011.1 GCF_029266915.1 Tissierella sp.
AAAGGTGGTGGATTATTTTGAATATAATTACTTTAAGGATTAATGATGATGACAATAAATTAGTTCGAGATTATGCTAAAGCAAACAATATAACTATTTCTGATTTAATAAGAAATTCTGTTTTAGAGAAAATAGAAGACGATATTGATTTAAAATTATATAATCAAGCTATGAAGTACCATGAAGAAAATCCTCAAGATATAAGCTTTGATGAAATGATGACTGAATTGGGATTTGATGAGTAAACAATATAAAGTTCGCTTAGAAAAATTAGCGCAGATAAGTTTAAAGAAGATGGATCAAAATGATGCTAAAATTATAATGTCTTGGATAAGTAAAAATCTAGTTAACTGTGAAGATCCTTATGTTCATGGAAAATCTTTACAAGGAGATTTTAAAGGCAAATGGAGATATAGAGTAGGAAACTATAGATTGATTGCCAATATTAATAATGATAATATAATCATATTGATTTTAGTAATAGGACACAGAAGAGAAATATATAAATAAAAACTAAAAAACAAAACCCAAAAGCAACTTTCTGAAAGTCTCTTTTGGGTCAATAAGTACAATTTTTATTAATAACTTGATACTATTCCTACATATGTTTTAGATTCTTGCTAGCTTTTTCTATTTATACAAAACAAATTTGCTTAAAGATAGAATGAATTTTGAAAGTTTGTTTCTCTTTCATAAATCAAAGTTTTTCAAAATTCATTGAAGCTACTTTAAGATTTATTCTACATTAATAATATCTATATAATCTACTATAATTCTAATCTTTCTCTAACTATCTGGATTACTTCTGGATCTGAAAAATCCATTCCTTCCAAGTCTCCCATAATTTTGTAACTTAGTATAACAGCAACTACTATAGCAATTATAACTGCTAGATAAGAAGAAATCACTTTAAAGTCATAGCTTTTTTTAGAAGGCTTTATAACTCTTCTATAAAACAAAACGATAAGATTTGCTATTATATAAGGTATTAGAAAGCTAAAAACACTTGTATCTTTTAAGACTATCCATCTATAAATAATCTCTCCTAGAACAAATCCTATAAGAATAAGCAAGAAAAATATTGTAACTTTTTCAATGCTGTCTTTAGATTGGCTATATTTTATTTCTTGGCCGAGTTCTATGTTTTCTTTGTTCCTCTTTAAAAACTGGTGCATCTTATAGGCCTTTACTATAGTTAATACTAGAAACACTGGTCCTACAACTGCAAACAACTGGCCCATGATAGATTTCATAAGCTCTAGCTTGCCAAAACCAAGCTTATATATTCCAAAAACGAAAAGGGCAAATATAAGCATGATTATTAGAATATTTGTGATTTCCTTGTAACCTATTTTATCTAAGGTATTAAGTTCCTGTTCTGGATCTGTTTCAAGATCTATCGCTTCTGCCCCAGCTTCTTTAAAGTAGATATGGAAATCTCTTGATTTTGTAGCATAGTTCCATCCAACTTTTTTACAAACTCCTCTAAACTCTTAAAGTTCTGCTCAGCTTTTTTTAGTAAAAGATTCTTCTACTTCATAAGGGGTTATAGAAAAGTCCAACTTTTCTGGTTTTATTTTCTTATAAATAAACCAGTTTTCCATAACACATTTATGGACAAGCCATCCCTTAGCTGCCATAGCTTCAAAGTGCTTAGCTCGGTCTGGATAGTTTGTTATATCAAGTGTATTAATTTCTATTTTATAAGCCATCTCTTTTCCTCCTTATAATCCTAATTTTTCTTTAACTAATTGTATAAGATCTGGATCCCTAAAGTCTTTTCCTTCTATTAGATTAACTCCTTCGATATAAAATACTTCTTTTCCCTCTCTTATAACTATCTCTTCGTTTTCATCTCTTAAGAAATATACTTCATCTAAGCCCCAGAGGTTTTCAGTGTCCTTGCTTATAGAACTATCTCTTATTATTTTCTTAGCTCCTTTTACAGCCTCTCTTCTACTAAGCTTGCTCAACTCTTTGTGATCACTTTTTGTTAGTCCCCAGTCCTCTAGAAAATCAGGGTAATAGTCTTCTTCAAAAGACATCTCTATACTATCTGAGATCATACTTATATATTGACTCGATGCTTGATTTAAATATCTAGACACTAGGTTTTCAGCTAATCGTTCGTTTACTACATTTGAATACTCTGTTCTTACAAATTTATCCGTGTCAGCATCAGAGCTATATTCATAGGAGTTTGGAACTAATATACTGGAGTTTTTTCTTAAGTATCCATTCTGTTCTATGCTTTCTTCTTCAAAATCAGTTACAGACATTACTTTAAGTCCATCTATGTTAGCTCTAGATGCATCATCTGCTAGATTATCTATATTGGCAAATATTATCGAAACTGATATTACAACCGATAGGATCATCACAAGTCCTAGGGTTATCTTTTTAAAATTCAAGCTTTTTTTTGCAGGTTTTATATATTTGCTATATAAGGCTGCAATTGTTAAACCTATAATAGTTGGAACAAGAGCCAATGAGTAAATCTTAGAGTTTAAAAGTGTAGCAGTATAGGAAATATAGAATATAAATAGGATAAATAAAGCTATATATAAGATAGATAGTACTCTTCCTATAAAATACTTATGTTCACTATATTCTATAGAATCTCCTAGTTCTATATTTTTTTTATTAGTCTTTAGGAATTTTTTAAGTAAAAATATATCAATAGCTTCGTTTAAAAGGTATAAGACTACTACAGTTGCTACTATTTGTGTCATTCCATCTTTTATCCAATATACTTCACTAAAGATTCCCTTTAATTGCATCCAGGCTATTATTAAAAATAATACCATTTGAAAGTATGAAGCCTTTATTTGTTTGTTTCCTATCGCTTCTATATTTTTAAACTCTTCCTCTTCATCAG
>NZ_JARIEF010000071.1 GCF_029266915.1 Tissierella sp.
CTTTATCTTTTGCTACTGGATTTGGATCATTTGTATTGTTTGCATCTCCTCTAGTTATAAATGTATCCCCATTGTCTTGTATATCAACAACTCTATGGGTTATTCTAACATCTGCATTCTTACCATAGAAACTTATTATATCTCCATTATTTATATTTTTTGGAGTCATTTCTTTTACTACTATCATAGAATTTATTTTCAAAGCTGGTAGCATACTACCACTTTCTACTATATACATTCTATGTCCTAATATAGAAGGTTCTTGTCCTGTAAATTTTGATTGAGCAGTTATAAATATAAGAAATAAGATAACTATCATAAAGATAGAAAATAGTACATCTGATATTATTTTTATAATTTTATTACTTTGTTTTTTTTCTTCTTTTTTTTCTTTAGTTTTATTTTCTACTCCTTCCACCATATTAAACCTCCCATAGATATATTATCTCGAATAAAACCAAAATCTATTTGTTTTCATATTCGTTATAGTTGTAGCATGATCTAAACTATTTAATGATATGGATATATTACTATTAGATATTCCTACTAATTTATGATTCATTGGTAGGATTGTGTTTATTGTATAAGTTTGCCTCTTAAGATTATTAAGTGTCAAACTGCCTCCATCTCTAAGGCTAACTGTATAAACGCTTCCATCTTGACCATTGAGAAAAATATCAAATGTTGTATCTGTGTCTTTTGCATTTTGTACTACATTTGTTATTTTTAAACTTCCTCTAGGATCTTCTATTTCTAAAGACATATATGCAGTGAAGGCTTCTCCCCTTGAGTCTAATAATGTAAGTTCATAATAAAATATACCTACTGTAGGAGTTGCTGTTGGATTTCGTTCTGTTGAAAACACTTCACTTTCACCTAATATTCTCCATTCATAAGAATATATTCCATCTCCACCTGTTGGTTGACTCATGTAGTTTTCTCGATTAGGATCTTGCCCACTTCCTAGTTGAATGGGATTTTCGATTAAAGTATTAGCATTCGTTAAAGTTATATTTAGAGGTTCAAATATCTCTTCTTCCTCTTCTTCTATTTCTTCTATGTCGTCTTTATCTTTGTCTTTGTCTTTATCTTTGTCTTTGTCTTTATCTTTGTCTTTGTCTTTGTCTTTGTCTTTGTCTTTATCTTTGTCTTTATCTTCTATCTTGTCTGTGTCTTTATCTTCTTTTTTATCTTCTTTTTTATCTTCTATCTTATCTGAAGTTTGTGGAGGTGTTTCCTTTTCAGGTTCTGGCTTTATTTCTTCTTTCGGTTTTACTTCTTCTTTTGGTTTTACTTCTTCCTTAGCTTTTACTTCTTCTTTTACTTCTATCTTTATCTCCTCTTGAATTTCTTCCTTTGCTTGTTCATCATTTCCTAGATTGATAATTTCTACTCCCATGGTCGTTAACATACTTAAGACAATTAAAATAGATAATATTACCTTTAAATTTCTTTTCATATAATTTCACCCCCTATAAATTAATTTGTTATTTTTTTATCTATCTATGTTTGTATTGGATATATACCTATAAGGATTACAAAAGGATTATTTAAGTGTGACAAAAGGGTTACAAGATAGATATTTTTTTATCAAAGATAAAAAAACCCTGATAAATGTGTATTTATCAGGGTTTTAATGTTTATTTATTTTAAACAATTATTTAAATTTTTTTTATAATATATTCAATTTTATGTTTAGCTTTAATCTTTCATCTAATTTTTCGGAATTAAAGTTATTATTTATTTTATTAACTACAGTTTGTATATGTTCTTCTTTAAGTCCATAGAGCATTATTAACATTTGGCTGTCATTCCAGTTGGATACTATATCCCCATATCTAAAAGTTTTAAAAAATACATATCCTAATGAGTCCATACCTTTTTTCAGTTCTTTTTTATTCAAAACTCTATGCGATTCACTCTCTAAAGTAACCACACCAAGTCCTACACCTAGGTCTGTATCTGATCTTCTTTCTTTATTTCTCAATTCATAGTTGTAAAGAAATTTAAATATCTCTTTGTCACAAAAAATTACTCCTCCAAAATTAAATTCTTTTGTCATTTCGCTATCTAGATGATTCAAATCTATTCTGGCAGATGGATTTTCTTCTTTTTGTTTTATTTTCTTATATAGTTCTCTCAACTTTTTAGATGGCACTACTCCTAGATCAGTATACAGTTTTCGTGTATAAAATTCATAATGAATGAGTGCATAAGATTGTTGCTTTAAACTTACAAGAGTTTCCATAAAAGTATAATGTATAATTTCTTCATAGGGCTTTATTTTTATGGCGGTTTCACAAACATTTATAGTTTCTGTATGCAGGGAGTTTTCCTTTAAGTAGTCTAGATAGTAGGAGATACCTTTTACATATAACCTTGCAAATCTATTTCTTATGGGAATTAACCAATCTTCATTGCCAATCTCTGCTAAAAATCTTCCTTTATAACTCAAGATAAGTTCTTTGAACTTAATTGGGTTTTCATTTATATAGTCTTTTATATTTTGAAAGTTTTGTTCTAACAAGTTTTCAAATTCCCTAAAGTCAACTATACAACCTTCATCTAATTTAAATAAGTAATATCCATTTATATATTTAATCTCAAAAAAAGGTTCCATAGATGGTTTATCATCTAGAATACATCTGAGCCTACTTATTTGCGTTCTAAGCATACCTAGAGGGTTCTTAAAATCTTCATCGCCCCATAAATCTTCAATAATGTTTTGCGGCAAGAGTTTCTCATCTTCATGTAATAGAAAATATTTAAATAATTTCATAATTCTTTTTTGGGCAGATATGTTTTCCAATATGGACATATCATTTACTAAAATATCAAAATCTCCAAGTGTTACTATTTTAATCATAGATTTCTCCCCCAGTCTAGGTAAATACAAATATATATACTAATTATATACCCTAGTTTAACTGCATTATTTATATTAATATAAAACTATAAAGCCTAGTTGTAGCTAGGCTTTATAGTTTCATTCATTCTTAAGCTCTTCTATTACTTTCTCAGCTATGTTTGATGGAACTTCATCATATCTTTCAAATTCTATAGAATAATCTCCACGGGCCTGAGTCATTGATCTTAAATCTATAGTATATTCTAAAATTTCAGCTTGAGGAACTTCTCCTATAACAAGTTGTGATCCGTCTTCTTGCTGTTCCATTCCAAGGACTCTTCCTCTTCTTTTATTTAAGTCTCCCATTATATCTCCCATGTAATCATCTGGAATTATTATCTTTATCTTCATTATAGGTTCAAGTAGGATAGGTCCTGCCTGCTCAATACCTTTCTTAAAGGCCATTGAAGCAGCAATTCTAAATGCCATTTCATTTGAATCTACTGGGTGATAGGAACCATCGTGCAGGGTTGCTTTTATATTCACAACCGGGTATCCTGCCAAAACTCCCTTGTCTAAAGAGTCTTTAATTCCTCGCTCTACTGCAGGAAAGAAATTTCTAGGTACAGATCCTCCGAAGACTTTTTCTTCAAATATAAATCCTTCAGGGCTTGGTTCAAATTTTATATGAACATCACCATATTGGCCTGCTCCTCCAGATTGTTTTTTATGTTTT
Organism: Tissierella sp.; assembly: GCF_029266915.1. Taxonomy (GTDB): domain Bacteria; phylum Bacillota; class Clostridia; order Tissierellales; family Tissierellaceae; genus Tissierella_A. The sequence goes on from NZ_JARIEF010000071.1 coordinate 3,585, forward strand.
CCCTGTACATCTGATGAATTTTTAATAGTTTCCTTATAAGGAGTTTTAGGACTTGAAAGTATTATATCTACTCCAAATGTGTTTTTAAGCTTTTCTTGAATAACTGATAATTGCATGTTCCCTTGCCCACCTATAAGAAGCTCATTTGTATCTTTGCTTCTTTCTACACTAAAGGTTGGGTCTTCTTCTGTTAGTCTTTGAAGAGATGATCCAATTTTTTCTTCATCGCCCTTTGATTTTGGCTCAGCTGCCATAAATAAAGTAGGCTTTGGATACTTGAGTGGCCTATATCTAGTTGTATCATTTTTATCACAAAGTGTATCTCCGGTTTCAGTGTGATGAAGCTTTGATGTGGCTCCTATATCTCCTGCCAATATTTCATTTACTTCGATTTGTTCTTTTCCTCTTAGGGTGAATAGTCCGCCAAGTTTTTCCATTGTTTGTTTGTTTTGATTAAATATTTCTGTGTTTTTTGTAAGCCTTCCAGAAGCGACTTTAAACAAGGAAAGTTTTCCAACAAATGGGTCTACTATTGTTTTAAATACTATCGCAGAAAACGGCTCTGTAGTGCTTACCTTTCTTTCAATAAGCTCTCCATCTTTATCTTTTCCAAGATAAGTTTCAACATCAAGAGGTGATGGAATATATCTCGTTATAACTGATAGAAGATGATCTATACCAATTCTCTTTTCAGCCGATCCTATAAACACGGGTATAAGTTCTCCATTTGCCATAGAATCACGAATTCCTTGTCCTATCTCTTCTATACTAAATTTTTCACCTTCAAAGAATTTCTCCATCAGTTTATCATCTGTTTCGGCTACTTTCTCCATCATACTTTCCCTTATTTCTCGAATAGCTTCTATTTCATTTTCTCTCAAAGGTATTTCTGTTCTTTTTCCATCCTCATATTCATAGGCTATTTCGTCTCTTACATTTACAAAGCCTTTAAATTCTTCATCCTCTCCTACTATTATGGGAAGGGCAAAAGGAAATACCTTGTCTCCAAACTTTTCTTTTAATTCTTCCATAAGTTTATCGAAATTCACATTTTCCTTATCCATTTTATTTAAAAATATAAATCTGGGTCTTTTATTATCATCCAATAGTTTCCAAGCCTTTTCACTTCCTACTTCTATTCCCGACGATGCATCTATTACAAGTATTGCTCCTTCACTAGCTCTTAGAGCTCCATATGTTTCTCCTACAAAATCATAGTAACCTGGTGTATCTAAAAGGTTTATCTTAGTATCATTCCATTCTACCGGCATAAGAGAAGTTCCTATAGAAATCTGTCTATCTATTTCTTCTTTCCCAAAATCTGAAACAGTATTCCCATCTTCTACCCTGCCTTGCCTTTTAATAACTTTAGTTGCTAAGAGCATTGCTTCAGTCAATGTGGTTTTACCACTTCCACTGTGTCCTACAAAAGCCACATTTCTAATGTCCTGTGCTTGATAAGTTTTCATTATGCATTTCCCCCTTAACTAAGTTTATTTAATTTTAAAGAATATTAAATACTAACTGATTATTACATACCCAAAATTTTCTGAATATTGTTCTGACTAAATCATATCATAAATTAATAATTTATCATAGCATTTTTTAAGTATTAGTTTATTTCAAGATTCTACTTGATGGAGATACAAAATCATATATAATAAGTATAGATAAATAATTCAAATCTATTTGTTTTCTATACCTTAATAATAAAATATCTATAAAGAAGGAAACTATATGATAAAGATTCATGAAGAGTTAAAAACTAAAATTCAATCAATTCCTGAATTACCAGGTATCTATAAAATGCTTGATAGGGAAGGAAATATAATATATATAGGTAAAAGCATTTCTTTAAGAAAAAGAGTCAGAACTTATTTTGCAGATAAGCCTAAGTGGAGAAAGGTAAAAAAGATGCAGCGAGTAATCTATGATATAGAATACATAGTTACTGATACTCATCTAGAGGCAAGACTCCTAGAGTGTGAAATGATAAAAAGTATAATGCCTATTTTTAACTCTCAATTTAAAAATGATAAGGGATATGTCTATTTAAAGATAAGAGATTATAATATATTTAATCCTATATCTATAGTATATGATTATGAAGAAGGAGTTTATGGTCCCTTTAGAAGAAGATTCAGAGTTTTAAGTATCTTGGAATCTTTTAAAAACCTATATCCTATCTTGAAAACAGGCCGGAGCTATAGTTTTAACTATGATGTATTTCCTCTTAAGATGGACCGGGAAACTTTTACTTTAAATAAGAAATCCTTAGAAGATATATTTTCAAAAGATCCGGAGTTTATCCTATTTTTACAAGCTCTTGAACAAGAGATGAGTCTTGCTTCTATGGATCTAAAATTTGAAACAGCTATGGTCTATAGGGATGTTATAAATGATTTAAACTATTTAAAGGGCTCCTTAAAAGAAGATAAAAATTTATTTCTTAAAAAGATTTTTCTAAATATACCTCTAGAAAAAGGTAGTAAGTTCTTCCTGATCTCTCGAGGGAAAATACTCGATAAGAAAACTCTTCTCAAATATGATCAAAGAGATATTGATGATTTTATTAAAGAAGCTTCGAGCGTGAAGCGGGTTTGCGAAAATAAGTTTGAAAAATCAAGCTTAGATTTTAGAAATATAATTTACTCGGAAGTTAGAAATCTTCCTCCCGAGCTAGTAACTATTGTAGACTAGTATTTTTTTATATACTAGTATTTTTTGAACTTCTTCTTTGTAAAATAATGAGCTCCTCTTCTACTTAATTTTTTCTACACTTTCATATATTACACATAAAAAAGTCTGAAACAAGTAGGTTTTCCCTTCCTTGATTCAGACTTTTTTCTTGTACTTTTTTTCTTGTACTTTTTTTAATTTTACTTGTTTTTTTACTTTTATTTTCTATTCACTTAAGGTTTTTTCTTCTATATATTCTTCAGTTTCTACTGGCAGTCCTTTTTTATTTAACCGGTCTTCAATTATATCTTTTACTATAGAATAAAATAATACAAATAAAGGAACTCCTACAATCAGTCCTACAAATCCAAATAATTTGCCTGCAACTAAAAGGGAGAACATTATCCAAAAGGATGATATGCCCAGTGAATCTCCAAGTATCTTAGGACCTATTATATTTCCGTCTATCTGCTGAATTATAAAAATCAGTGGTAAAAACCATAAGGCCTTTATAGGTGAAACAAACATTATGATGAAAAAAGATGGAACTGCTCCTATGAAAGGTCCAAAGAAAGGTATTATATTTGTTATAGCTATTATAAAGGAAACTAATAGCACATAAGGCATATTGAAGATAGTCAGAAGGACAAATGTCAATATTCCGATTATAAAAGAGTCCAGAATTTTTCCTCCTAAAAACTTACCAAAAATATTATCTGTTCTAATTCCCATTTTCAAGGCAAATCTTGCATTTTTCTCAGACAGTAATCCAAATAAAACTTTTCTAGTTAATGCTATAAATTTTTCTTTATCTATTAGCAGATATATTGATACAATCACTCCCAGAACTATATTCCATACACTGGAGAGAATTATTTTGGTAAAATTTCCTATTTTAGGTATAAGGTCAGTTGCAAAGGTAAGGATATACTGTACAAACTCATCCCACTTTCCTAGCAGGAGTTCATAATACTCATCATTTATTTGTATTGTTCTGCTGTATTTTATTATTCTATCACTTATGTCCCTAACATAGTCCGGTATGTCGTTTACAAGTCCCGCTATTGAACCTATAAGTTGGGGAAGTATAAAATTTAAAAACATAAAAAGCAATAAAAAAACAGTAGCATAAGTTAAAACTATACCTAGGAGTCTATCACGTTTTTTATTTTCCTTATCAAACATATAATTGAGAAGATGTTTTTCATAAAACTCTAATATAAAATTAAATATATAGGCTAATATAAAACCTATTATAATAGGTAAAAATGTGCTTAAATATTTCCCCATCTGGATTTTAAATACATTTACTTCTGAAACAATACTATAAAATAATATGCTTAAAGCAAGTACTAAAAATGAATATGCAGCTATGGTGTTGTAGCGTTGGTTCCATTTAATCTTCATCTATTTTCTCCTCTATTCTCTACTCATTTTTTAGATATATAAGGATTATCTTTTACATAAAATCTAAAAAGATAATCTTTGCTTTTAGCATAATCTATATTTACTCTAGGTGATTTTATAATCTTCTCTTCAGAGAGCTTTTCATTATCTTCTAAGTAAATCATGGGGTCACTGTCTAAATCTCGTCCATAAAAATCCTCTTTTGTAATTCCATAACTCATAACAAGTTTGGCAGGTCCATTTGTAAGATTTATAATTTCTCTTTTTTTAGGTTCATCCCATTTCCTTTTATAGCGGTTGAGATACATGGATTCTATTCCTTCTATGGGTTCCAAGGCTCTAAGCAAAACTCCGCCATGAACACCCTCTTTTTCTGCTATTATATTCATGCATTGGTAGATACCATAGATATTATAGATGTAGAGATGGCCTCCTGCTTCTTTAACTACTCTAGTCCTGTCAGTGAGTCCTTTATGGAAGTGAGCTGCATCGTCACTAGGATCATCTGTATAAGCTTCTGTTTCAACAATTCTACCTTTATAAATTTTTCCATCTTTTTCCAACACTAATATTTTACCAAGAAGTTCTTTTGCTACAGTTATTGTATCTCTAGTAAAAAAATCTCTTTTTAGTCTCATTTTATCCTCCTAATTCTATTATTAGCTTATATGGCTTGTATCTCCTTCTAAGATAAATTCTATTCCATCTTCATTTACCTGACATATATTTAAGGATGTTCCTTTGCTAATACCAATTTCATAAAGATCTTCACGCGAAATATCTTTGACTATAGCAGTTAGGATCTTTATAGTCACTCCATGAGAAACTATAAGTATATTATCGCCGCCATTTTTTATTATCTCCTTTAAAGCTCTATTTACTCTATCAAATATTTCATCATAGCTCTCTCCATTTAGAATTGGCTTATAGAGATGAGGCTTTTTTAAATAGACATCAAATTCACCCTTGTAGTTGTCTTGAATATCCTTCATAGTCATTCCTTCCCATTGACCAAATCCTATTTCTCTTAAGTCTTCTAGCTCTGTTATATCTATATTTCTATCACTTTTAATTATTTCAGCTGTTTCTCTAGCTCGCTTTTGAGTGCTTGAGTAGATATGATCAAAATTTACATCCGCAAGCCTTGAAGCCAAAGCTGATGCATCTTGCTTTCCTTTTTGTGTTAGATCTGAATCATTCCAGCCTTGAAGCCTGGTTTCTATATTCCACTTTGTTTGTCCGTGTCTTGTAATGTATAATTTCAAAAAATCAGCTCCTTATATCATTCTTTATTATTATATCATAATCCAATGATTATAATGATTATTCTTTAAATAGTTCAATAGAATTTGGGTATTAGATTATTGGTTATAAAAATTAAAAAGGAGTGTTTATATGGATATGATAAATGTATTAGATAAAGGTTATGTAAGGCTTGTAGACACATTAGGTTCTGACCTGACGATTGCAAATGCAGCAAGAGTATCCTATGCTAAGGAATCTAAAAGCTTAAGTGAGAAGGATATGAAGCTTATAAACTTTTTAGCAAGGGAGGATCATACTTCTCCCTTTAGACATGCAGTCTTGCAGTTTGAACTTTATGCTCCACTTATGGTAGCACGTCAATGGTGGAAATATATAATAGGATCATCTCATCAAGAAGCAGTTGGCGATTCCTTAAATGCGTGGAATGAGTCCAGTAGAAGATATATAACTGAAGAAGCGGAGTTTTATATTCCAAAATCAGATGAGTGGAGAAGTATTCCTGAAAACTCAAAGCAAGGAAGTGGACCCTGCATAGAATGGGAACTTGGAGAATTTTATACTAAAAAACTTATGGACTACGCCGATAAGGGTATGGAGCTATATGATCAAGCTATGGCTGACAATATATGTGCAGAACAAGCAAGACTATTTTTACCTGCCTATGGTCTTTATGTAAGATGGTATTGGACAGCATCTCTTCAGTCAGTTGCACACTTTATCCAGCAAAGAATTGAACATGATGCTCAAAAAGAAATACAAGACTATGCAAAAGCTGTATTAGAACTTGCAAAAGAGGCGTATCCAGTAGCTTTAGAGTCACTTTTTGACTAATTAATAATATTCGGATATCTATTTAATGAGTCTTGATAAAGGAGTGATAGTTATGACTGGTTTAAATGATAGGAAATGTGTTCCTTGTAGCGTTGGAGCTATTCCTTTAAATACTGAAGAAATTAATAACTTTTTAAAAGATCTAAAGGCTGGCTGGCAGTTAAAAGAAGACAAGTTTATAGAGAAGACTTATAAATTTAAGGATTTTAAAGAAGCATTAGACTTTACAAATAAAATTGGAGCTATCGCAGAAGAAGAAGGCCATCATCCAGATGTCTTTTTATCTTGGGGTAAGGTAGTTGTGAAACTATGGACTCATAAGATAGAAGGACTTCATGAAAACGACTTTATAATGGCTTCAAAATTTGATCATATATAAAAACTTTAGATATAACTTGAATATTTAGACCTATTAGTCGCTTATCTTTCTACAAGATTTAATCATTGATAAAAGGGAATATAGATTAACCTATATTCCCCTTTTATATTTTCAAGATAGTCTTTATAAGCTTTTAAAATCTTATTGATTCAAACTGATAAACTTTTCTACGATATATTATTAAAAGAGGCCTACTAATTGTAGTTATAAACGTTTTATGCATACACGCTTCTAGCTCTTTTCCTTATTAAAAGCGTCCACACAGGCTTCACATATACAGGCCTTATCTCTTTTATCAAGAGGCACTCTTGCTATTAGTTGTTGAGGTATTTCTTTTTCCATACACCAGCAATCTTTATTGTGCATACATTTATTATCTCTTCCGCATATAGGACAGATTTTAGTATCTAAGTTTTCCATACTTTACCATCTCCTCTCTTCTACTGTTCTTATACTTATATTATCATATTTAAACCCTAGCTAATATAATAGTTTTAAAAGTCCTAGTCTGAGCGTGCATTTATGAGGCAAGTCTTATATAATAGAGGAGGAAAGGTATGTGAGAAATATGGATGTTTATGAACTGCTTAAAACTTATTTCGGTTATGATAAATTTAAAAATGGTCAAGAGAAAATAGTAAATGGTATATTAAATGGAAGAGACGCACTGGGAATAATGCCAACAGGGGGCGGAAAATCTCTTTGTTACCAACTTCCAGCTCTTGCCTTAGATGGTATTACTGTAGTTATATCACCTCTTATATCTCTTATGAAAGATCAAGTAGATAGTTTAAAAGAGATGGGTATCCCTTCTACTTTTATTAATAGTACTTTAGATGATAATATCCTTCAGGAGAGAATTGATGATATAAGAGATTTAAAATATAAAATTATATATATAGCTCCAGAGAGATTAGGCAGCTATATATTTATAAATTTAATTAAAACGCTGAATATTTCAATGATCGCTATAGATGAGGCTCATTGTATAAGTCAGTGGGGTCATGATTTTAGACCAAGCTACAGAAATATTCCAGACTTTATAGATTCTTTTAAAACTAGACCAGTTGTTAGTGCCTTCACTGCTACTGCAACTAAAGAAGTAGTTGAAGAAATTAAAACTCTTATAGATTTTAATAATCCTGTAGAGTCTATGATAGGATTTGACAGGCCAAACCTGGTATATGAAGTTAGAAAGATAGCTAATAAGGGAGACTTTATAGGAGAATTTATTAAAACTAACTATCCTGATAGCTCAGGAATTATATATTGTGCTACTAGAAAGTCTGTAGAGAGTGTAACTTCCAAGCTTAATAATGATGGATTTAAAGCTATAGCTTATCATGGAGGTATGAGCTCTGAAGTAAGAACTCAGGCCCAGGAAGACTTTATCTACAATAAGGTTCAGATAATAGTCGCAACCAATGCCTTTGGCATGGGAATAGATAAGCCAGATGTTAGGTTTGTTATCCATTACAATATGCCTCAAAATATGGAAAGTTACTATCAAGAAGCAGGTCGTGCTGGACGTGATGGAGAAAAGAGTCATTGCCTCTTGCTTTATTCACCGGCAGATATTGTAAAACAAAAACTTCTTATACAAAACAATCATATGTCACTTGAAAGAGAAAATCTTCTCTATAAAAACTTGCAGTATTTGGTAGACTATTGCCACACAAATGATTGTTTAAGGGCTGATATATTAAGATATTTTGGTGAAGAGCCTGAAAGTGAAAAGTGTAATAACTGTGGTAATTGTTTAGATAATTCGGAAATGGTCGATATAACTCTTGAAGCTCAAAAGGTCCTTTCTTGTATTTTCAGGGCCGATGAAAGATTTGGCGTCAGTCTTATTATTCAGGTCTTGAGAGGCTCAAAAAACAAGAGAGTTCTAGAGTTTAACTTAGATAAAATATCGACTTATGGAATCATGAAAGAGTATAAGGAACAGGCTATTCGCGAGATAATAATGACTCTTATTTCTAGAGGATATATCCATACAACTTTGGATAAGTTTCCCGTTTTAAAACTGTCCGCTACTTCAAAAGAAGTTTTAACCGGTCAAGTAGAAGTTTTTCATAAGAAACATCTTATGGAAGTTAAAACTTCTAAACGTACTCGCTCCAATATAGAGAATATAATGGAAAGTTTTGATGATGAATTATTTGAAGAATTAAGAGACCTTAGATATAAAATAGCTAGTGAAAAATCTATAGCTCCTTTTATGATCTTTCACGATTCAAGCTTAAGAGAGATGGCATCATTTTTTCCTATAGATAAGGATGCTTTTTTAACTATTAAGGGAGTAGCTCTTAAAAAATATGAAAGTTATGGAGAAGACTTCTTAGAGATAATAAGGGCTCATGTAGAGAAAAGTGGAAAAAGTCCTATCAATATAGAGAAGAAAGAGATAGTTAGAGAAGATCTAAAAGAAAGATATGAAAACACTTATGCGGCCTATCTTGAAGGACTAAGTTTAGAGGAAATAGCCCAGAGGCGAAACTTTACTCCTGCTACTATTTTAGAGCATCTTTCTAAGTGTGAAGAAAAGGGTAAGTCTGTTGATTGGTCTAGATTTATGGTAAGCGCAGAAATAGAAGAATCGATATTAGATGTAATTAAAAAAACAGGAATAGAGAAATTAAAACCAATCAAAGATGCTCTTCCAGAAAATATAGCTTATGAAGATATAAAACTTGTTATAATAAAAAACAGATAGTCATATTTTATCCCCAAGAACTTCTGATTTTTCAGAAGTTCTTGGGGATATTTTAATTTAAAGTCTAATCTCACATTTTACTTCTTTAATTTTTTTCTAATTTACTCCTAATCTTTATTTATCTTGATTATTAATTGGCTAGCTTGAGCCATCCAACTTTAATTATCGACAGTTTATTTCTCCTTTTTATTCTTTATTGTTTCTGGTTTTTTAATCTCTCCCAGGAAAAAATAAGCTTCTGCTGACTTTCCGATAGCGTAGGTTCCGCTTGCAGCTATGGCTCCTGAGCCTGCCCATCCTGCTACGGGTATAAGTTTCATCAGCTGATGGGCAACTGTTCTAAGGCCAAATGCTGCTCCTATATTTATTCCAGCTGCAGTAAGGTACTCATAGGCTGTTTCTTTCGTAAATTCCCTGCATGAAAGTCCTCCTATAATAGATATCATAAGAAGCTGGAGAGGTGTTAGGATCAGTATATCTGCTATAGGCACAGGTGACGCTCCTATAGTTCCTGAGATAGTAGCAAACTTATTTATAATGGAAGTTGAAAGTCCCTTAAGCTGGCTCTTTCGCTCCTGGGCTTGATAGAAGTCTATAATAGCTTCATCAGGCAGATGGGCTCCTATAAGGTCTGAAAGCGACTCTATATTCCAAAAATCTCCTTCCAAGGAACAAACTGGAACTACTCCCTTATATTGATCTTCAAATGTCTTATATCCTTTTATAGAGTTATTTAAATCAATCTTTTCCATATCTTCTATCTTTAAAATATCTTGTGTCATGTATTCAAGAGCTTCCTTAATTAAATGAGACTTCTCAGCACTTTCTTCCGGGGGCCAAGCTCTAGGGTTTCCCAGCGTATCAACTTTATTTATGGCCACAATAGTTGGAACCTCTATATCCCTTTCTTTTTTAACTTGCTTAACTAGCTCTTTAAATACTTTTAAATCATTGGATAGATTTCTAAGTTCTGAAGCTGCTACTACATGAAGAATAATATCCGGTTTATATTTTACTATATCTTGCTTTAAGATCTCAACAGTATCATCCCCCAGTGCCCCGTCTGGCTTGGTAGTTTCAAATATACCTCTAGTGTCTACTACTGTCCAGGTAGCATATCTATCCGGAAAGTTTATTTCATAGGCAACAGCTTGGGCAGTTGTAGGTTTAACATCTCCAACTTCTGCAACCTTACGGTTGGCAAGGGCGTTTAATAGTGAAGATTTGCCGTGACCTGACCTTCCCACTAAAAAGATAACAGGCGGTCTGCTCTCTCCAATTAGCTTGGATACTTCTTCAAAAATAGGGTCCATAACTTTTTCTTTAATAAAGTTTTTGGCTTCATCTGGTAGCGGTTTTGATAAGGTAAAAAACAAGTCCTCTATATCCTGAATAAGCTTTTTAGTTTTGTTTTTATCTATAGCCATATAATCATCTCTTTTCATCTATTTATACTTCTTTATATAATAGATACCCAAGGCGAGTGAATATGTTCATTCTTTTATAATTGACTGATAGTGAACTACCCTCCACTTAGAGAAGTGGGGGCTTCCTAGTCAATAGCACCAACGTGCCAAGTTTACCTAGGCTAATAAGGTTGTACCAACCTCTCTAATCAATATATCTTTTATTATATT
>NZ_JARIEF010000114.1 GCF_029266915.1 Tissierella sp.
TATAAATGCAAGCCGAAATTTACTAAAACTAGCAATATAATAAAAGATATATTGATTAGAGAGGTTGGTACAACCTTATTAGCCTAGGTAAACTTGGCACGTTGGTGCTATTGACTAGGAAGCCCCCACTTCTCTAAGTGGAGGGTAGTTCACAATATAATATTATACAATATAAATAAGAATACACAATAAAGTTTTAAAGGAGACCCCATGCGAAAAGAGCATACTGAGTATCTAAAAGATTTACCCATTAATATACACCTTGCAAGAATAGATAATTATCCTATCCACTGGAAGGATTCTTTAGAGATATTATTTGTACTTGAAGGGGCCATAAAGATAGGTATAGAAACTGAATATTATACACTTGAAAAAGGACAGATTGAAATAGTAAATCCCGATGAAGTTTCCTGGATAAGCTCCTTGGGTAAGGAAAACCTGGTTCTTATAATGGATATAGACCCAGCTTTTTTCAAAAGATATTATGATGACTCAGAAGATACTTTTTTCTACACTGATTCATCCAATAAAAGAGCTCAAGAAGATGAAGAATACGATAGATTGAGAGAATATATTTCAATCCTAATCTTTGAAGTTGTAAGTAAACTAGATGACTATGAAGACTTAACAGAAGAAACTCTACTTCAAACCATGTATCACCTGCTCAACAACTTTCATTATCTTTTTTATGAAGGCCAAAACTTGGAAGAAGATGAAATACAGCTGCAAAGATATCATAGAATTGTAAAATACTTGAGCAATAACTATATGAACAAGGTAAGCCTCCAGGATATTGCAGATAAGGAGTTTTTAAGCTCTCAATATCTCTCCTACAAGATAAAGGAAACTTTTGGCCTGGGTTTTAATGAATATTTAAATCAGATAAGAGTAGAAGAATCAACCAAACTCCTCTTGGATACAGATCTTTCTATTTCAGAGATATCAGATGAAGTAGGATTCTCCCATGTAAGGTATTTTAATAAACACTTTAAACTTCACTATAATATGACGCCTTTGCAATACCGGAAAAAGAATAATTTAGGAAAAAAAGATTTAGATAAACAAAAGAAAATTAAGTATCTAGCTTTAGAGGAAGCACTTCCCTATTTAAAAAACTATCTAGAAGACTATGAGAGGTACAACTATGACAATAGAATAATAAAGCTGGATATAGACTTAAGTAAGGAAGAGATAGATACTTTTTTAAAGCCGGAGATAATAGATCTTGGAGATATCTCACTTCTTTTAGAAGAAGAAAATAGAAACATCCTGAGAGAAATCCAAGCTGAGATAGGTTTTAAATATGCACTTGTAAACAGACTTTTTTCAAGTGATATGGATATCTATAGAGGCAAGAACCATAGATTTATAAATTGGACCAGGGTTGAAAATATTATAGAGTTCTTACTAGAATTAAAGTTATTTCCTATAATAGATACGCATGGACTAGATTCCCATATAAGAGAAGATTTTATAGACAATTTTTCTAATATATTTCATGCTGATGCTAAGGAATGGCTGGATATGGATATTAGCACTCTGAAGCCTTTCTTCCTAGAAGCTGCTATAAATCCAAAATACGACACTATGGAGATGGTTCCTTTTATAATAAACTCCTATGTGAATAATAATAAGCGCGTAGTACTCAAGATGATGGATGAAATAGATCGAGATACTTTTCTTTCGAATGATACTTTTTTTGGGGGAGATGGTATCTTTACTAACAACTACCTCAATAAACCGTCCTACTACGCTTTTATGCTGCTTTCAGTTATGGGAGATGAAATTATTGAAAGGGGAGAGGGTTTTATAGTTACAAGATCTAGCCAAGGTTATCAGATACTTATATTTAATCCTGAAAAGATTAGCCAAGATATCTTTGCTAAGGAGTATAAAGCTATAGCACCCAAGGCTAAAAAGGTATCAATAAATCTCTATAATATGGAAGGAGATTTTCATATTACTAAATATATTTTAAATAAAAATTATGGATCTTCCTTTGACAAGTGGAGGTTTTTAGGCAGTCCTGAGCGAATAGAAAATGAATATTGGGATCTTTTAAAAGAATTTGTTCACCCAGATGTAAACTTTTACTATGGTAAAAAATCATTGGTTTTTAATTTTCTGACCGGGATAAAGCCAGAAGGAGCAGTGCTTTTTATACTTAAAAAAACTGAAACTGAATAAATAGGTACTATTTTAAGCTTTAGCTAGAATCTAACATTTTCTTAAAGCTTAAAATAGTACCTTAATATAGGTAAAAGAGTGAGTTATAAATCACCCTCCTTTGTGCTAATATTATAGGAGTAGCATAAATGGAGGGTTTTTAATGGGTAAGAGTAGTAAAATGTTCGCAGAAGAGAGAATAGGAAAACTTTTGATTAAATTTTCTATTCCAATAATTATTTCTTTTTTAATTTCGGAATTATATAATATGGTAGATACACTATTTGTAGGAAGAAACGTAGGAGGCCTTGCAATTGGAGCACTGGTTTTAGTTTTCCCCTTACAAAGACTTATAATAGCACTGAGCGTTATGATATCAACTGGTACAGCAACCGCTTTTTCAAGGGCCAATGGAGCAGAGGATAATGAAAAATCAAAAGAGATCTTTCAAAATGGATTTTCTCTAGTCTTTGTAATTATGATAAGTTTGATAGTTTTGGTATCCTTATTTAAGGAAAAAATACTTGTTTTATTAGGAGCAAGTCCAACCATACTGCCTTTAGCAGTCCAGTACTTAGAAATAATAATATTTGGAAGTGTCTTCCTGAGCATGACCATATTGATCTCAAACATATGTATAACACTTGGAAACAATAAAGTTTCAATCATAAGCAATATGATAGGTGCAGGGCTAAACATAATCTTGGACTACATATTAATAGTACATTTTAAGATGGGAATCAAAGGGGCAGCAATTGCAACGCTGGTTTCACAGATAGCAGGCTTTAGTTTTGCCTTTTATAATTATTTAAAGATAAGTAAGCGATATAAATTGAGTACTAGGTTTAATATAGATAGAAAAGTTATAATGCCGATATTGATGGTAGGTTTAGCCGGATTTGTAGTAGAGATAGAAGATGGAGTAGTTATGGGAGTTTTAAACAATCTTCTCCGAGAAACTTCCGGAGACTCTGGAATAATAGTTCTTGGTCTAGTTTCTAAACTATATATGTTCTTGTTTATTACCATGTGGGGTATAGCATCAGCTATGCAGCCTATAGCATCCTTTAATGTAGGGGCTAAGAATTTTAAGAGGCTTAAAGCTCTTATGAAAAAGACAACTACATATGCTTTTGCAACGACTGCAGTTTTATGGATTGTAGGACTAGTTTTTACAGAACAGCTCATGGGTTTCTTTATCAAAGATGCAGCCTTGATAGAGGAGTCAGCCAAGGCCTTTAGAATAGTAATATCCCTATTTCCGCTGATAAGCATATACTATGTATCTATATTTTATTTTCAGGCAATGGGAAAAGCCAAAATGTCTATTTTGGTCTCAGCTTTAAGACAACTGATTATAATGATTCCCCTGTCAGTAATATTTGTTAAGTTTTTCAACATGGGATCTATGGGAATATGGATTGCATATCCGATTTCTGATATACTTGCAAGCATTGCATCGCTTATGCTGATAAGAAATGAAGGAGCAGAGCTAAACTCAAGAATAGAAAAACAAACAGCCAAAGAAAAACTTGCAACTAGTAAATTAAAATATTCACATTAAAACGAGATTTCTCGACAAAATCCTTTAAGGGACTATTAAAACTTCAATTCGAAGTTTACGCTATAGATTCGTCATCTTTAGCTTGTAGAAGGATCTTGGTTTTAACTTAATAAAAAGATATATTACAACTATTTAAGAGTTCCTATACGGAGCTCTTTTTTTATATTATAGAAAAAAGAGATTTCATGTATAAAAAAGTTGGATTTCGTGTATAATTAGCTTATAAATACATTTTAAGGAGAAAATATGATAAATATACCTATAGAAAAAAAAGAAACTGAGCTGATATATACTAAATATAATAAAGAAGAATTTATAAGAAATTCCATAACTTCTTTAGATGAGTTTATCTATGACAGTGAAGGAGACTATGTAAGGTGGCTTGATATAGTAGGCTTATCAGATGAAGAAATTATAGAAGATATATGTAATAAGTTTAATATACATCCCCTTGTATTAGAAGATATATTAAATACAAATCAGACACCAAAAATAGAAGATTATGAAGAAAGCCTATTTGTTGTAGCAAAGAATATTATATTAGAAGATGATTCTCTTCAACTAGAACATATTTCTTTTATGATTTATAAAGGTATTCTCATTACATTTAGATGTAAAGAAACTGGGATATTTGAAGAGATAGAAGGAAGGTTAAAAGCCGGAACTGCTCTTCGGAAAAATGGAGCAGATGATCTTCTATATGCTCTGTTAGATATAATAGTGGATAGGTATTTTGTTATAATGGAAGATATCGGAGACCGGCTGGATGACCTTGAGGATGAAACTTTAGAAAAGCCAGATAAATCACTTCTTGAAAAAGTGTACCTTTTAAAAAGAGACCTTATATCTATTAGAAACGTACTTTGGCCCATGAGAAACACTATAAGCAGTATTTCTAAAAATGAATATGATATCATAGATGGTAATACAATATACTACTTTAGAGATATTTATGATCATATAATTCAAATTATAGAGATCAATGAAACCTATAGAGAAATAGCTTCTTCTATGCTTGAGATATATCTCTCTAGCATAGGAAATAGAACAAATGATGTAATGAAGGTTTTAACAATTTACTCTACAATATTTATTCCATTAACATTTATAGCTGGAGTTTATGGAATGAACTTTAAATATATGCCTGAATTATACTGGAGATATGGTTATGCTTCATTTTGGGTTATAAGTATAATAATAACTCTTTACAGTGTAATATTTTTTAAGAAAAAAGGATGGATGTAAGCCAATGAGAGAAGACAGAACTAAGACAATAACAAAAGTAAGTATACTTATAGCACTAACCGTAATTATGACAATCGTAATAATGATACCTATAGTTGGTGGAAATGGATATGTAAACCTAGGAGACATGGTAATATTTATCTCAGCTATGATGCTGGGTGGTAAATGGGCATTTTTAGTTGGAGGAATAGGATCTTTTCTAGCAGATATATTTTTAGGATACACGCTATATGCACCAGCAAGCTTTGTAATCAAGGGGCTTGAAGGCTTTATAGCAGCTAGCTTGATCAAGAGCAAGTTAGGAGAAAAATATCGCTTGATTTCTACTCTTATAGCAGGAGTTTGGATGGCTCTTGGCTATTATATATTTGAAATATTCTTATACGGACCAGGACCGGCACTTTTATCTGTTCCGGCAAACCTTATACAAGGAGTAGTTGGAGCCCTAGCTGCAAATTTAGTTTTTAAGGGTCTGACGGCTGCTAAAATATTAAAGGAGGAATAAGTTTGACTGATATACTTTTAGTAGAAGATGATACTACTCTTTCAATGGGAATAGTATATTCTCTAGAAAAAGAAGGATACAGTGTTGAAAAAACTGATACTGTAAAAAGTGCAAAAGAGATAATACTAGCAAGAGAATTTAATCTTATAATCCTCGATGTTGGCTTGCCAGACGGAAACGGATTTGAGCTTTGTGAATTTATAAGAAAGGACAAGAAGACTCCAGTAATATTTCTTTCCGCAGAAGATGAAGAGGTCAATATAGTTATGGGGCTAGATATGGGAGCGGATGATTATATAACAAAGCCTTTTAGAATAAATGAACTGGTATCTAGAATAAAGGCCATACTTAGAAGATATAAGGGATCAAGCGGAGGGCAGAGCTTAAAATCAGGAGATATAAAAGTAGATCTCTTAGCCAACAAAGTCTTTAAAGGAGATCAGGAAGTTACCCTGACCCCTTCAGAATATAAACTGCTTATAATGCTGATGCAAAACTTTAAAATAGCCCTTTCAAGGCTAAAAATTCTAGAAAAACTTTGGGATACAGAAGGGGACTATGTTGATGATAACTCACTTTCAGTTTATATAAGACGTTTGCGTGAAAAGATTGAAGAAGACTCTTCAAATCCTATCTATATAAAGACTCTTAGAGGCGTAGGATATTCATGGGACGAGGAAGTTGAGAGTTGATATGACTAGAAATAAGGAAATAAAATCTATTATAATAAAAATAACCATCCTATCCATAGTCTTTTTAGCTATAGGCATATATGGAATAAACCTATATGCAGAAATGATAAATAAAAATATTGTAAAAAGAGATTTTTCACTAGTGGGAAGTTTAATAGAGAAATATCCCACTAGCGAAGAAGATATAATTTCAAAAATTACAAAACCAGCAAGTGAAGAATCTATAGAAGAAGGAAGAAAAGTTTTAGAGACATATGGATATACAGAAGATATAAAGAGTGATACTCAGCCTTTATTAGGAGAGAGTAGAAGTATATTAATAAATTTCTGGCTAGGTCTTATGGTTATTTTTACCCTTACACTTATATGCTTAGTATACTTAGAATACAGGAAGATATATGGAAAGGTAAAAACTCTTTCTAAAGTTTCAGAAAGAGTTATGGAAGGAGACTTTAGCGAGTATTTGGATGAAGCCGAAGAGGGAGATTTTAATATATTAAACCATAATTTTAATCAGATGTCAGGAAGGCTGGAGAATAGTCTGGATACCTTAAAGGGAGAGAAAATTTACTTGAAAGATACTATTTCAAATATATCCCATCAACTTAAAACACCTCTATCGTCTCTTGTAGTTTTAAATGACATATTGATAGATGATCCTGATATGGATAAAGTTTTAAGACTTGATTTTCTAGAAAAATCTTCTTCACAACTAATAAGAATGGAATGGCTTATTCTAAACCTACTTAAAATGGCCCGGATTGAAGCGGGAGCTATAGATTTTAAGCGAGAAGAAGTGTATTTAAAAGATGTAATAGACTCGGCTATAGAAACTCTTAAACCTCTTATAGGAGATAATGAAATAGGAATCTATGGAAAACTAGATTCTAACTTTATAGGAGATTTGGACTGGACTGCAGAAGCGGCTATAAATATAATAAAAAACTCTTTAGAACATGGCAGGGGGAGAATCTGGATTACTTTAGAAGAGAGTCCTTTATTTGCAAGCATAATTATTAGAGATAATGGAAGAGGAATAAATCCTGAGGATTTGAAAAATATATTTCAAAGATTTTATAAGGCTAAAAACAATATAAAGCCAGATAGTATAGGAATTGGTCTTAATCTTTCCAAATTAATAGTTGAAGCCCAAGAAGGAACCATATCAGTTACCAGCAAAAAAGATGAAGGAACAGAATTTATTATAAGATTTTTAAAAGGAATAGGGTCTGCTTAGGCGGGCTCTATTTTTATAGCTTACTATTTTGTAAGACTCCTATTCACTTAGATGTAATGTAAACGAGCTATAATTTATCTATAATCAAAAAAAGAGGAGCGAGTGATATGGAAATCGTAAAAATTGAAGGACTAAATAAAATATATGGTAAAGGTAACACAAAAGTTTCAGCGCTTAAAAATATAGATCTAACTATAAATGAAGGAGAGTTTGTAGCAATAGTAGGACCAAGTGGCTCCGGAAAATCCACCCTACTTCATATGCTAGGGGGAGTAGACAAGCCAACTGGAGGCAAGGTATATATTGATGGAGTAGATATATATGGTCTTTCTGAAAAGGAACTTGCAATCTTTCGAAGAAGAAAGGTTGGATTTATATTTCAATTCTATAATCTTGTACCGGTTTTAACTGCAGAAGAAAATATGAAACTTCCCATGCTATTAGATAATAAAAAGGTAAATGATTCTCACTTCAATGAGCTAGTAGATATATTGGGTCTAAAGGATAGAAAAGATCATCTTCCAAACCAGCTATCAGGAGGCCAACAGCAAAGAGTTTCAATAGGACGAGCCTTAGCTTATAACCCATCAATTGTACTAGCAGATGAGCCAACTGGAAACCTAGACTCTAAAAATAGTAAGGAAATAATAGATCTACTTAAAATAAGTATAAAAAAATACAATCAAACGCTTATACTCATAACCCATGACCTTGAAATAGCGTCTAAAGCAGATCGAGTAATAATTATAGAAGATGGTAATATCGTAAAAGATGAGGTGACGGAAAATGAAAAGCTATAAATCTATGACTTGGAGATATATAAAGGGACAAAAGAATCGAACCCTTCTAACTATATTTGGAATAATTCTTTCTATCTCACTAATAACAGCTATTGGAACTATGGTAGTTTCAGCTAGGGGCGCGCTTATCAAAGATGCTATAAGAGAAAACGGATCTTTCCACGCAAGATTTAGGTATATTGATGAAGATCAAATTAAGAAACTAGAAAATCATCTAGGAGTAGAAACTCTTGCAAAGACAAAGCTTGTAGGAAGTCTTGCCCTAAGAGAAACTACAGAAGAAGAGCGAGATAATGGCGGAATGGAAATTTCCTACCGACTTATCGATCTAAAAGAATATGATGAAAACGCAAAAGAGATGCTTCCTATAAAACTAATTGAAGGGAAGCTTCCAAAGAATAGCAGTGAAATAGTTATAGAAAAATGGACTCGTGAATTTTTTAAAGAAGATTTAAAAGTAGGTGACACTATAATCCTTCCCATCGGTAATAGAATAAAGGAAGGAAATAATGAGCAAGGAGATAAACCAAAAGAAAGTTTTGAAGAGACTGGAGAGAAAGAATTTAAAGTAGTGGGCTTTACAGTTCCGAGATATGTTTGGAGGGGAAACTTGGTTACAGATGGAATTATAGGACAAGATCAAGCCTCTAGCGATGGAGGAGAGTATTATGGATTTATAACTCTGCCTGATATCAAAGATGCCAAGGAAAAGATCATCAAAATAGGCAAGGATATAGGAGTAACAGAAGATGATATACTCTACAATAATGACCTCCTAAGACTATCGGCTGAAAGTGTAAACGATACATTTAACGGATCTATTATAGGTATACTAGCTTTTGTAGTAGCTCTAATAATGATATCAACTATAGCTGTTATCTATAATGCCTTTAATATATCGGTAATAGAGAGGATTTCTCAGTTTGGCTTGCTTCGATCAGTTGGGGCAACGCCAAAACAAATTAGAAGCCTGGTCTACCGAGAGGCAGCTATCTTTACAGCTATTGCGATACCTATAGGACTAGTATCAGGAGTATTTGCAATGAAGGTAGTCTTGTATGTCATCTCGCTTATAGAAAGCGATCTGGATCTCTTTAGTGATATGGAAGCGAAGATGAGTCCGGTAGTTTTTCTTATAAGTTCCTTGCTTGGAATAGTTACAGTTTTCCTATCAGCTAGGGGTCCGGCAAGAAGAGCGGGATCCGTTTCTCCGCTTGAGGCTATTAGAAACACTGAAGATACTAAAAAAGAAAATTTTAAAAGAGTTAAGCACACTGGATTCATAGGAAAGATCTTTGGAATAGAAGGAGAAATAGCCTATAAAAACCTAAGAAGAAATAAGAAAAGATTCTTAATAACAGTATTTTCAATGGTGCTGAGCATAGTACTCTTTATAACATTTTCAAGCTTTTCAGACTTTATATTTAAAGCGGGTATAATAGATAGCGTTGATATGGCAGATTTTGAATTAAGTGGAAACTTTGCAAAAGATGAAGATAAGGTATACGAAAGATTAGAAGCTTCAGAAGATATAAATAGAATTTATACACTGAAATCAGAAAATGGCAGTATAAAAATAGAAAAAGATAAGATAAAACAAAAGATAATAGATATGTCTCCCCTTAATTTTGAGGAAAAAAAGGGCAAGATAAGAATAGAAAATTCAGAGCTTATGTCTATTGGTGATAAAAACCTTGATACACTTAAGGGACTTTTAAAAGAAGGCAAGATAGATCTAGAAACTATGAATATTAAAAATGGAATATGGGTTATAAATAGCACATATCCTTATGATGATAACAAGGATTCTAGAGTTTTAATGGAAGCCTATAATTTAAAGGTAGGAGATATAGTTCATTTTTCTTCATATTCATCATCTAGTTCAAAAGAAGATGAAGAGCTTGTCTACAGGGACTTAAAAGTAGTTGGAGTATTAGAGAAAGGTATATTAGGAAGAGAATACAACACAAATGGTGGTTTAAACATTATAACCACTGAAGGACTTATGGATGAATTGACAAAAGAAAATGATAATGACTATATAACAATGTATGTAGAAGCAAAAACAGATGGTGATAGGGAAAACATAGCACAAATCCTAGGGGAGCTAGAAGATGAAACCGCAGGCTTAAGAGTTGTTGACTATGCAGAAGTTGCACAGGAGATGAGAAATATGACTATAATTATGAGTATCTTCTTGTATGGATTTGTAACTATAATCTCAATAATAAGTGCGATAAATATAATAAACACTATTAGCACAAATATAATTCTTAGAACTCGTGAAATTGCCATGATAAAGGCAATTGGTATGACCAACAGTGGAATAAAGAAGATGGTAGCATTTGAGAGTATATTCTACGGTCTCTACGCTAGTATATTTGGAAGCCTTATAGGAGTGGGACTTTCTTATGTCTTGTTTAGACTAGTTGGAGAAATATCAGAATTTCAATATATCTTCCCGCTTAAAAATGTGATCCTAGCAACAGTTGGAGCCCTAGTTATTGCAATTCTTTCCGGTGTTTATCCACTTAAGAGGATAAATGATAAGATAATAGTTGAGAGTATGAAGGAGACAAATTAGTAAGCTAGTCTTAGCATTATGGGAGTAGCTGAAGAATCAGCTCCTATAACAATGTCTATATAATAATTTAATTAAGAAATAATGATTTTGTCCAAATTATTGTAGTATTCATCAATAGAGAAATATAATCTTTTAATGATGTAATAATGTAGTATTATTTCAATTGTTGTAGCTAGTTAATACTAAACAAAGTATCATATACTGTCATTCCGACCATCGTGGAGGAATCTCATGTTTTTATTATAATAGATAATATTCCTAGTCTTGTTTGACTAATAAGGTTAGGAATATCTTTTTTACTTAGCAGGTAAAGTCAAAATAGAGATGTCTCGACAAACTCGACATGACCAAGGCTAAAGATGTCTCGACAGGCTCGACATGACCAAGGCTAAAGATGTCTCTACAGGCTCGACATGACTAAAGTTGAGATGTATCGACAGGCTCGACATGACTAAGGTTCGAAATGTTTCGACAAGTTCGATATGAATAAGGCTGGAAATATAGATTTGTTATAAAATATCCTATAGATAAGCAAAGTATTACCGGGATACCTTTTGAGCCTTGGCATGTAAGATATGTAGGAAAGCCTCATGCTGAAATTATGTATAAAAATAATTTGGCCTTAGAAGAATATATAGATAGTCTAGAAATTGATAGTTTTTATAAATTTGAAAACTATATAATAAGCAGGCAAAAGGGAGATATATTAACCTTCCCTAAAAATTTAGAAAATATAATAATATCTTCAGATAATATGGGAAACTATATAGTAAGCGGCGAAATAGCAAATGATTAAAAGTAAATGCAAAGCTAATATAGTAAATACTTGATAAATATAGAAAGTTTATATGACTAAAATCAAATATAAAAATATGATATAATTAAGATAGTTATAAATAGAAGATAAAAATACAGAAAAAACATTTGTATTTTAAATTTATTGTTGTAAATAAATGAGGTGAATAAAATTAAAATATTGATAACTATAGATTGTTATTTGCCGACAATTAATGGTGTTATAATATCTGTAATTACTTTAAAAAAAGAGCTAGAAGAAAGAGGACATCAAGTAAAAGTATTAACACTTTCTAAAACAACAAATTCATATAAAGTAGATGATATAGTTTATTTAGGTTCGATGGGAGTTGGAAATTTTTACCCCGGAGCAAGATTTACATTTATCAGAGAAAATAATTTTATTGAAGAGCTATTATTATGGAAGCCAGACCTTATACATTCACAAAGTGAATTTAGTACATTTTCAATTTCCAAGGAGATTGCGAGAGAACTTAAGATTCCAATTGTTCATACCTATCATACGATATATGAAGATTATACGCATTATTTCTCGCCCGTTAAAAAATGGGGGCGACTAATAGCTGAAAATATTACCTTGAAAACTTTAAAATATGCAGATCTTGTAATAGTTCCAACTAAAAAAATATCCCTGCTCTTATTGAGATATGGAGTGGATAAAGAAATAAATATTATACCAACAGGAATTAATCTTAAGAAGTTTAATAAATCTACAGGATTGAACAGCCAAGATGGATTAAGAAAAGAGTTAAAAATTCCAATTAATCATAAAGTCTTTATATTTGTAGGAAGATTAGGAAAAGAAAAAAACTTAGAAGAGCTAATATTATATTTATCAAGATTGGAAAGAAAAGATATTACATTATTAATAGTTGGAGATGGGCCACATAGAAAAACTTTAGAAAATTATTCTAAAGGAAATGCATTTTTAAATAATATTATATTTACTGGAATGATAGATCCAAATGAGATTGGAGCATATTATAAGCTGGGAGATGTATTTGTAAGTGCATCAACTAGTGAAACACAAGGATTGACATACATTGAAGCTTTGGCAAACAGCCTTCCTTTGATTTGTAGAGAGGATCAATGCCTTGATGATGTGATTGAAGAAGGGATTAACGGCTTTGAGTATAGCACATTTGAAGAATTTGAAAACTCCGTAAATATAGTTTTTAGCGACAATAAAATAGATTTAAAGAAAAATGCATTAGAGAGTGTTACCAAGAAATTTTCCAGCGATTTGTTTGCGAAGAGGATTGAAAAATCATATCAAGACACTATAAAAAAATATGTAGGTGATCATTATAAAAAGAAATAAAATAAAAACTTTAATAAATATTTCTGTGTTTTTTTTCATATCAATAGTTATTGCTTTTGTTATATATGGACTTAAAATAAATTTGTTTTCATCTAAAGAGGTTTTAAAAACCTTTCTAGAAAAGTTTGGCATATGGGCACCTATAATACTTATAGCAATACAAGCAATACAGGTGGTATTTCCAGTGCTTCCAGGAGGCATAGGACTTCTTGGAGGAGTTATAATATTTGGACCTGTAGTGGGGTTTATTTATAATTATATAGGAATATGCATTGGCTCTTTTGTAGCTTTTTGCTTGTCTAAAAAATATGGTCTTCCTTTAATAAACCTCTTATTTAGTTCAAAATTAAAAAATCGATATGTAAAATGGATTGAAAATGAAAAGTTCAATAAATATTTTACTATAGCAATCTTTATGCCGGTTGCTCCAGATGACTTTTTATGTTATTTAGCCGGTACAACAGATATGTCATTTAAAAGGTTTATAACAGTTATATTACTTGGAAAACCATTAGCTATTGCAATTTATAGTTTTGGATTAAATATAATTTTTAAAGAAATGTTAGTCCTATTTATGAAATAATCTTAAGTAGAAGGAGATAAAATGAAAACTTTATTATACTCTAAAAATTCAAATATCATAAGTAAAAGTGGTATAGGAGAAGCTATTCGTCATCAGGAAAAGATGTTAAAAGGCTTGTCCATGGATTACACTAAAGACTCTAAGGAAGATTATGATATTATACATATAAATACTATATTACCAGACTCTTTGAGAATGAGTAAGCAAGCTAAAAAAGAAAATAAAAAAGTAGTATACTACGCCCATTCTACAATGGAGGACTTTAGAAATTCATTTATCGGATCAAATCTTCTAGCTCCTTTATTTAAGAAATGGATCAGTACTTGTTATAACAGTGCTGATCTTATAATAACTCCGACTGAGTATTCTAAAAAACTTTTAGAAACTTATGGCTTAAATCCTCCTATCTACAATCTTTCAAATGGTGTAGATACTAAATTCTTTAAAGAAGATGCTCTAGCAGGAAAGATCTTTAGAGATCGATATAATATTAAAAAAGAAGAAAAAGTTATAATATCAGTAGGACACTTTATAGAACGTAAAGGAATATTAGATTTTATAAAAGTAGCAAGAGATTTACCCCAGTATAAGTTTTACTGGTTTGGACATACAAATTTAAAGATTATACCTAAAAAAGTAAGACAAGCTATAGAATCTCATCCTGCAAATTTATACTTTCCTGGATATATAAGCCCTGAGGAATTAAGGCAGGTATATTGTGGTGGTGACTTGTTTTTATTTATGACCCATGAAGAAACTGAAGGCATTGTACTGCTAGAAGCACTAGCGTCTAAGATACCAATACTCTTAAGGGATATTCCTATATATTCTACTTGGTTAGAAGATGGAGCAGATGTATATAAAGCAAGAGGCATAGAAGAATTTAAAATAAAAATTAAAAATATATTAAATGGAGAATTACCAGATTTAAGGCAAAACGCTCACAAGATAGCTCTTAAGCATGACTTAAAAGTTGTAGGAGAAGAGCTATTAGAAATATATAAAAAGATTTAGACTATAATTTTCAAAAACTGTTTACAAATTACTATAAATGTTATATACTCTATTATAATGTAAAATAAAAACTTGGATAAGGCGAGTAATAAGTAAAAACTTTCAAAGCGAGTTCTATTTGGTGAAAGAGAACAGAGGGATTATTTATGAAAAGGACCTTAGAGTTTTGTACCGAGATCAATAGATCAAGGCTACAACGGATTCACCCGTTATAGTGACAGAGGTATATAATTTTTGTACCCCATGAGACTTATAGCTGCGAGGTTATAGGTAAATTAGGATGGCAACACGAAGACTTTAGTTCCTCGTTCCTAAGATTTATTTCTTAGGAGTGAGGGCTTTTTTATTGCTTTTTATTCTTAAGAAACAGCAAGACAATAGGAAATAAAAAACAATGGAGGTCTTTGTCATGGAAAATGCAATGAAAAAAAATTATTCAATAGGTGATTATTTAAAATTTATAATACCGTCTTTAATAGGAGTACTGATGTTGATGTTACCCTTTAAATATGAAGGAGATACAACTATAATGGTAGCTCTTTTAGCCGGAAAAGTTACAAGTTTCTTGGGAGAAGCTCTTCCTTGGATTATATTTGGGTTAATATCATTTACAGCTATAGTTACGATAATCTATAAGCTGTCCAAACCGGAAATTATAGAAAGAAGTGAATTTTTAAAGGGAATATTTAATGTATCCATATTTTGGACAGTTGCTAGATTTGTAGGATTTATTATAGCAGGTCTTGTAATATTTGAAGTAGGACCTGAATGGATTTGGTCAGGAGATACTGGCGGACTCATTCTTCATGATTTAATACTGGGTCTGTTTTCAATATTTCTCTTTGCGGGTTTTTTATTACCATTTTTAACGGACTTTGGTCTGTTGGAATTTGTAGGAGTGCTTCTTACTCCAGTTATGAGACCTTTATTTGGTCTTCCAGGAAGAGCTTCAATAGACTGTGTAGCGTCTTGGATAGGAGATGGTACTATAGGGGTAAGTCTTACCAATAAACAGTATCAGGAGGGCTATTACACCTCTAAAGAGGCATCAGTTATAGCTACTACCTTTTCGGCCGTGTCTATTACCTTTTCTCTTGTGGTATTAAAGCAAATAGGTCTTGTAAACTACTTCGGACCTTACTATTTGACTATATTGATAGCGGGAGTTGTTGCTGCTGTAATAGTGCCTAAACTTCCACCACTATCAAACAAAAAAGATACTTACTTCCACGGAATAAAAAAAGATACTGGCGAAGATGTTCCGAAGGGATATACAAATGTAGGCTGGGGACTTGAACTTGCTATAGACAAGGCAAATAAAAGTTTTAATGCTGTAGAGTTTATGAAAAGTGGAGCTAAGAGTGTTTTAGATCTATGGATGGGAGTGCTTCCGGTTATAATGGCCTTTGGTACTATAGCTCTTATAATAGCAGAATTTACACCTGTCTTTAGCTGGCTGGGACTTCCTTTTATTCCTCTTCTAAAACTACTACAAGTTCCATACGCAGCGGAAGCTTCTCAAACTATAATGGTAGGATTTGCAGATATGTTCCTTCCTTCTGTTATAGGAGCAAGTATACCAAGTGAATTAACTCGTTTTGTTATAGCGGCTCTTTCAGTAACTCAACTTATATATCTTTCAGAAGCAGGAGCAGTTATGTTGGGATCTAAAATCGATATTTCCCTTAAGGATTTATTTATAATATTTATAGAAAGAACTCTTATAACCCTCCCTATAATAGTATTAGCAGCTCATATAATATTTTAATTATTTACTTAATTAGTTATTTTGAGCTATAATCTAAGAGTTAATGTTTTTGGATATGATTTAAATACTGGATTCCTAAGCAGACTTAGAATCCAGTATAGAATAAAAAAAGAGAATCCATATGGATTCTCTTTTTTTATTCTATATATTTACTATCTAAATGATCTTTTATATTGCGCTGGGTATTCTATATCTGCTTCATTTTCATGAGCCATGTGAAGAGGCGCATAAGGTTCTCTTAGGAGTTTTCTCCCAAGAGCTACAAGATCAGCCCTATCATTAGAAAGAATTTCTTCTATTTGATTGAAGTCCTCTATGATGCCTACAGCTATAGTTGGTATATCGCAATGTTTTTTAATGTTTTCAGCTAGCTTAACTTGATAGCCTGGGAATACATCTATATCTACATCAACTAAACCCCCACTGCTTATATGAGCTATATCAAATAAATCCTTAGAAGCATTTATTATATTTATAATTTCTTCTTCATCTATTCCGCCTTCTGCATAGTCGGTTCCCGAGAATCTTACTATTATAGGTTTCTCATCTGGCCATACTTCCTTAATAGCTAAAAGTATCTCTCTTAAGAATCTTGTTCTGTTTTCAAGGCTGCCACCGTACTTATCTTTTCTTTTGTTTGTGATAGGCGAAAGGAATTCATGAATTAAATAACCATGTGCTGCGTGGATCTCAATTGAATCAAAACCTGCCTCAAGAGCTCGCCTAGCACCGTGCTTAAACTGGTCAACTAAATTACTTATTCCCTCTTTTGTAAGTTCCTGAGGGTCTTGGTAGTGATCACTATGAGATATAGGTGACGGTGCTACTATAAATTCATTTCCACTTTCACTTTTTCTTCCAGCGTGGGCAAGTTGGATAGCTATCTTTGAATCATATCTATGGGCCCCTTCTACAAGAGATTTAAGGCCTTCTATATGGTCATCGCTCCAGATACCTAAATCTCCGTTGGATATTCTTCCATTAGGAATTACCGCAGTTGCCTCTACTATTATAAGGCCTGTTCCGCCTATGGCTCTGGATTCATAATGAGTTTTATGAAAGTCTTTTACCTCACCGCTCTCATCTGATGAATACATACACATAGGTGGCATAACTATCTTATTTTTTAAATCTAAATCTTTTATTGTAAATTTTTCAAAAGTTTTCAAACAAATCTCCTCCTCGTAATTTTATACCCAAGATATTATAAATTAATAAGGCTTTTAAAAAAACTATAAGAGTAAAGTTTATAATAAAGTAGATATTATTTTTTATGCTTTTATATGTGAAGCAATTATCTGTATATAGGTTTATAACTAGTTTAAAAAGGGTAAAAATAAAAAATAAGAATAATAAATAAACTAAGAAATTAATATGAAAAGGAGGTAGAGATTATGCCGTTTTTAATAGGAATAATAGTTTTAGTAGTTATTTTAGCAGTTTGGGCTATTGGAGTTTACAACTCACTTGTAACTTTAAGAGAAAGAGTAGACAATGCAAAAGCTCAGATAGTAACCCAGATAGAATCTAGATGGGACGCTGTAAAAAGCCTTATAGAAGCAACCAAGCAATATTCATCTCATGAAGCAGAAGTTTTGGAGAGCGTAACAGCTAGCAGAGCTTCAATAGGCAGAGGAAGTTCGGTTTCGGAGATAGAAAAAGACCAAGGTCAGCTTGATAGTGTACTGGGAAGACTTATCGCAGTTTCAGAAGCTTATCCAGATTTAAAGGCAAGCACAGTTTATAAAGATACTATGGCAAGTATTAACAAGTATGAGGACAATGTAAGAAATTCTAGAATGATCTACAACGATACAGTTACAAGATACAACAGAATGTTAAAAGTATTCCCGTCAAGCATTATAGCTGGAATGTTTAACTTTGAAGCAAGAGACTACTTTGAAGGAAGCGAAACAAAAAAAGATATGCCAAGCTGGGAGTAGGAGTGATATTATGAGTAAAAAAAGAATCCCTGCATTGATTATAGTTTTGATGATGCTTTTAAATATATTCTCTTTTCAAGCCTCATTTGCAGATGATCATAAAGTTACAAATTCTGAAATAGGTGTATTTATAAATAGTGACGGTAGCGCCAGAATAAGTGAAGTAAGACAAGCTTATTTAACTGAAGGTACTGAAAATTATATAGTAATAGGAAATCTGGGAGAGTCTACTATTGTAGATTTTCAAGTAAGAGAAGATGGAAGAGTTTATGAATACCAAGATGAGTGGGATATAAATGATTCTAGAGAAGAAAAAAGATTTAAAAATGGAATAATAGATACTGGCGGTGGCTATGAACTTAGCTGGGGCATTGGGGAGTATGGAGAACATGAGTATATTATAGAATATACTATAACTGATTTTATAAAAGAAACACAAGATGGACAGATCATGTTTTGGAGATTTGTAAATGATGAGTTAAATACTCCGCCTGAAAACTTAACTATAACAATAGAGAGTGATCAGGCTTTTAACCAAGGAGAGGCAGAAATATATGCATTTGGATATGAAGGTGATATTCAGTTTGTCGATGGAAAGATAAAAGCACAAAGCAGTCAGCCACTTACAAGTGTTAACTATGCAACTATCCTAGTAGGACTTCCCCAAGGAATGTTTGAGACCAATGATTATTTAGACACCACCTTTCAAGAGATAAAAGATTAAGCTTTTATAGGAAGTGACTATGGCTCAGAAGGGTCTGGCGATGATGGATCTAATGATAATTATGATGACGACGACTACAATAATGGGTTCAGTCCTGGATTGGGTTTTTTTGGAGCTATGGGTGGATTGTTTAGCTTGTTTCCATTAGTAGTTATTGGAATAATATTTTCAAATATATTCTCCAGTAATTCTTCAAATAGACCAGGAAATTTTAAAAGACGATTTAAAGAAGAATACTACCGAGATTATCCTTATGAAGGAGATATTTTAGATGTATATCATATCCTCTATAAGATGGGAGTGGGTAATTTTGAAAACCTGCTTACAAGTTTTATCTTAAAGTGGATAAATGAAGAGAGAATAATGACTGAAATAGATGAAACGGGCTTTATAATGAAAAAAGAAGTAACAAACATAAGATTTTTAAATACTAGTATGGATAGAACTACCCATGAAGGTGAACTTTTCCATATGATGCTGGATGCAGCTGGACCTAACAATGTTTTAGAAGAGAAGGAGTTTACTAAATGGGCATCCAGAAATTATAGTAAAATTGAAGCATGGGAGAAGGAAGTAAGAGATGATTCTTCAATTAAACTTCAAGCAGGAGGATATTTAACTATAGTAGAGAAGAAAAAGTTTTTCTTTAAAACTCATGATATAGTATTAACTCCTAAAGGTGAAGAGTTAGAAGAGCGTATATACAAGTATATAAACTATCTGCATGATTTTTCACTTTTAAATGAACATGAGGCTATAAATGTAAAGATATGGGATAATATAATGATCTGGGCCGGAGCTCTTGGTCTTACGGAAGTAGTAAGCAAGCAGTTTGAAAAACTGTATCCAAGATATCAAGCTGAAACTGTATATAGAGGAAACTCAATCTATCTAGCTCATGCACTTACAAGAAATGTGGCAAGAGCGGCAGTCCCACCTTCTTCAAGCAGCAGAAGCGGAGGGGGAGGAGGATTCTCAAGCGGAGGCGGCGGCGGAGGTTCCTTTGGAGGCGGAAGCGGAGGAGGAACCAGATAAAAAAAAGGAAAACATCTTTAAAAGATGTTTTCCTTTTTTTATCTCTTTCTTACAATATGGATTTTTAAATACTTATTTTTAAACTCTACTTTTCCTGAATCTATAAAGGTGCCCAGCAATTCTATCTCAGGGTAGCCATGTTCTCCGCCCATCAATGGCCAGTAATATTCTTCAAACTCTGGCTGTCTGGTATCGTTGAAGGCGTCTTCTAATGATTGAAGCTTATCTAAAGGAGCATTTTCGCATGGACCTTCAATGTTGATTATTCCGCCGGTTAAATCTATATTAAAATAGATTTCCAGATGGTTCATATCTAAACTAAAACAAAAATTCATAAGTTCATCTAAAACTTTGACTAGTTTGTCTCTTTCATCTTTCATATTTACACTATCCTTTCTTAAAAGAATCTATTATAGGTACAAGTATTGCTGCTATGAGCCCTGCTGAGAACCCATTATTGTAAAGATTCATACCACCGTGCAAATATCCTATATTCATAACCAATGATAAGTGCATGCCTCCTGCTAATATTCCAAAATGCCATCCAAACTTACCTGCAATTGGAGCAAGACCTGTTCCAAATAAGGCTGCTAGGATAACACTTGTAGAATCTGGTTCCCAAGTATTAAATATTGTAGCTAGATATACTCCTATAATTATGGGAATTACATTTCTGATATGCTTACCGAAAGCACCAAAAGCAACTACCGCAAATATTCCTCCGATAACAGGACCATTTAAATCTCCACCAACTATAAAAACATATATAAGGGACAGTATTCCTAAAAGCCCCATGTTTACAAGACTAACACCAAAGCCGCAGAGTCCGACAAAATCAGATACAAGTCGTCCACTATGCTTTAAAAGACCCCTATAACCTCTAAAACTCTTTTTATTTAAAAGAAAGCCTACAAGCACCATACTTAGAAAGAAGCAGAAAAAATATATTCCTAAAACCTTATTGTTTCCTTCAGACAATAAGTTCTGAGGAGTAGAGTTTAAACCAAAAGATCTAAATATAGCCATAAAAAGTGTGCCTACAACTCCAGCTGTAAAACCCATATTATAAAGGTTAAAACCCTGATGGAAATTTATAAAATGGTTTGCCAAAGGAGGAAAGATAAAGCCGCCTAAAATTCCAATCAGATTGCTCAATATTATAGAAATATAAATAGGGAAATCAAATCCAAAAGAAAATTGACTTATCATAGGAGCAAGCCCAGTACCGAAAAATGCTACTATAATAAACTTGTTAAAACTGTCTTCTTGAGTCATTGAATATATGTAAACACCAAGGATAATACCCCATATATTGTAGAGGTTTTTCCCAAAAAATGCAAATCCGGCAATCATAAGCACGCTTGCTATTATAGGACCACTTATGGAAACTTTATTTATTTTTGATATAATTAAAGCAATTATAAGCAACAATCCGCTATTGAAAAATGCAGCTCCTAAATTTCCAATTAATATGTAATCGGTTAATAAAATACTAGGTGAAACTAATATACTCTTCATACCTTGAAAAATCTCTCCAGGAGTATTAAAGAAGAAAGCTGAAATCAATATAATAAAACCATACATAAACATAATCTTATATTTTACATCTTCTTTTATAATCACAATATTTCTGTTGACCATTTTATCACTTCCTTTTCCATTAAAAACAGCTGAACTTATATATAATAAGATATAATATAATTTATATAAATCAAACATCGTTTTAATATAATTGTTTTAAATTATATTATAGTTCATATACATAAGTAAAGGTAAATCTAGCTTTTGGATCAAATATTAAGAATTGTTAACATTTGTTAATAATTCTTAATCTCAATGAAAGTAAAAGCAGCCTTAAAATAACTTCAGAGTTAATTTTAAAGCTGCTTTTTATAAAGATTTTGTCATATCAAGATGAGGTATAGTCTTATAGTTATAAGGCTCGCTTATAGCTTCATAACCTAATTTTATATAAAAATCTTTGCATGAAACTCTGGCCATAAGTTTTGCCTGGCTATATCCCCTTTTGCGAGCTAGGTTTTCTATAAATTCTAAAAGATATCTTCCCAGTCCAATTCCTCTGAATTCATCTAAGATACCAACTGCTTTTATTTGTACGCAAACGCTGTCGTTTTCTTTCAAAAATACTGTACCAATAAGCTTGCCTTCTATGTATGCTCCATACATATCCATAGATTCATCTTCTGATAGATCATCATCCTTTATGTCCAGCCCATGGGGTTTACGGAATACTTCATTTCTAAGAGCCACTGAATCAAGATATTGCTGTGAATCATAGATAATATTTAAGATATCAACTTCCATGCTTTTCAACTCCCTTGAGAAGATAATATACGAAAGTGAAATGCTTGTCAATACTATTTCGGAAATAGAAAGATATAAGTTTAAAGATAAATAAAGGAAATTCAAGAGTTATGTAGAATATATAAGATAGAGTTATTTTTCTAATGTAGTTTTATTAAAAATCTATTTAAGAAACACTAATATAATTTACATTCTAGTTTAAGTTATATTAAAAGTATGATTAATTATGTGATAAAAGTAAAATCATTAAATTGTTTTAAAATTCTAAATGTGCAATATAAGATATATTTAATGTGTAACAAAATATATATATAAGAATTAACAAAATAGGGGGATGAAAAATGCGGCTGAGTTTAGAAATTTTAATAGAAAAAGAAAGAATACACAAAGATAAAAATAGAATGTTTACTTCTTTAATTAAATATTCATTAGAACAGTACGATAAAAACTTCTATGAGTCTCAATATGAAAAAGAACCCAACAAAGTAAAATCATTTACATTTTCTATCTATATGAGAAATTGTGTTTTTGAAAAAGAACAGATATTTATACCAGATAAAAAAATTATATTAAACTTTTCTACAAACAGTATTGAAGACTCAATATACTTTTACAATAGTTTTTTAGGTCAAAAAGGAAAATCTTATGAGATAAAAGAAAATACTATGACCATAAATAAGATAAACTTCTTAAAAGAAAGACCTATTATAGATTATGTATATGAATATAAGACAATGTCACCGATAGTTGTATCAGATCATTCCGGGAGTAATCATGAAACTTGGTATTATTCTCTTAATGAAGAAAAAGGGAAAGAAAGATTTATTGAAAATTTAAAGTATCAATTAATAGAAGAATTTAGTGAAAATAGAATATTAGATATTGAAGAAGTTAAATTTCAAGTATTAAGAAATAAAGAAGTAAAAGTTAAACACTATGGTATAGAAATATTATCAAATATATGTACTTTAAAAATACAAGCTAAACCTTATATATTAGAATTCTTATATAAGTCAGGTATTGGAAGTAGGAGAGCACAAGGATTTGGAATGGTAGATCTAGTTTAGGGGGTGAAAGAGTGGAAGAGAATATAAGATTAGAGCTTTCTGATTGGAGATTTAATGCTGGGTTATTAGGATTTTATAATGTTTTAAATCATGCAGGTGATCATGTAGAAATAGATGATAACTATATTAAATTTAATGTAGATGTGTTAGAAAAATTTGAAGAGAAATATTTTAATTATTTAATAGACACATATGAAGGCATAACTCATTGGGATAGATTTAACAAGTATTTTGATTATCTTAGAGAAACTAAAATAGATAAATTTTCAAAGTTTACTGAAAAAGATATTAATAAACTAAATGAAATTATAAGAGAACTGAAAGTATATTTTAAAAGGCCTAACTATTCAAAAGTATATGAGTTTATAGATAATGGTATAGATATATCAGAACTTCAAAAAAATCTAGATCCAATTAAAATTAAAAAAGGAGAAACAATTGAAGATGTAAAAAATGGTGTAAATACTCAATATACTATTTTAGAAAAAATTCAAGAATATATTTATTCAGCAGAAGGTAAAAAATATTTATTTGCTAAAACATTGATTTATAATATTATAAATCAAAATTGGGAAGGGTTAGCATTTTTAAATAGAAATACAAAGCAAAATGATATATACGTTGATTATAAAGAAACTTTTGTAGATAAAACTATTGAATATTTGAAAGAGGATAAAGAAAAATTTAAATTACATTGTTTTATAACTGATTTGCCTATAAAGAATAAAGCTTCATCATACGACATGGGATTTTTAATAGACACAGGATTTGATACAAATAGAAAAACTTCTCACATATGGAACTTTAATAACGATATATTTATTTGTGATTTAGCTAGATTGATTTACTCTTGTATACCTTGTGGCATGTTTTTTAGCACATCTGATGCAGGAATATTTGTAAATGCAAATCAAAAGATGGAAGATCTTATTAAGGTAAATAATAATATAAAGCAAAGTATAAAGAGAAGTCTTAAAGAAAATGAAAAAAATAGAAATCTTTATGTATACAAAGCATTAGTGGAAGCAATGGATAAAGAAAACTTGTCTGCAATTGCATATGAACTTTCTGATGTCCAAGTTGTAAGAAAAGAAAATGGTAAGTATAGGTTTAATATATTGTCTAAAGAGATTATAGAAATATTCCAACAATCGAACAATCAATTAGATTCTCTTATAAAGGTAGGATATAAAGAGGGTAAATTATATAACTATATTTATCCTATAACTATAGAGAGAATATTAAATGGTACTAATATGTTTACTTTAATTCACAAGCTGTTAGTAAATAAATTAACTACTTCAGATGGTATTACAAACTTTTTTAGTGTAAATCATATTAAAGTATTAAATAAAATTAATATAAATTTTTTAAAAGGGGTGGGAGCTTTGGATACGA
This sequence comes from Tissierella sp., assembly GCF_029266915.1. GTDB lineage: Bacteria > Bacillota > Clostridia > Tissierellales > Tissierellaceae > Tissierella_A. Next base: position 24,788 of record NZ_JARIEF010000114.1, read on the forward strand.
ACGGAGATAGAAATAAATTAATAGAGGATGCCAATAGAAATGGGTGGTATTTAGGAGAAGAATATAGCAATAATGATAATAAAGGGAAAGTTAAAGGTATATCATATAGACTTTTAAATGCTCTAAAGACTAGAAACTCAGAGAGCTTTTTACACAACTTATTGAATAGCTATATGTATGTAGGCAAGCAAATACCTAAGGGATTGGTTGAAGTTCTAGAAGACGAAGAAAAATTAGGAGTTATAGGATATGCTTTTGTTACAGGGTTAGTATCTAGCGCTTTAAATGAAAAATCATCTAAAAATGGAATTAAGGGGGAAATATAAATGATAAACAAAGGATTAACAGTAACTATAATATTTGAAGCAGAAAGTGCAAACTATGGTGAATCAATAGGAAACGTATCTGCTCTTAAAAAAATATCCAGGGGGAAGGGAGAGCAATACACGTATATATCTAGACAAGCTATAAGATATAATATAGTAAATCAAATGGGAATTGATAATACTAAAATAGGATTAGATGGTTCAGTTTTACAATTTGCCCCTGATACAACTATAGAAGAATATCCAGAAATTGACTTATTTGGTTATATGAAGACAGCTAAACCATCAAAAACTAGATCTGCTATTGTAAGACTTTCAAATGCAATATCTTTAGAGCCATATAGAGGAGACTTAGATTTCTTAACAAATAAAGGTCTTTTAGATCGTTACAATAAACAAAAAAATGAATTAAAAGATGGAGGAAATATAGCTCAAAGTGAAATTCATAGATCTCTCTATTCTTATACAATCACAATTGATTTAGATAAAGTAGGGATAGATGAAAATGACTCAATTCATATAAAAAACAGTGAAAAAGCTAATAGGATAAATAAACTTTTAGATACTATAAGATATTTATATAGAGATATAAAAGGAAGAAGAGAAGATTTAAAACCTCTATTTATAATAGGAGGAGTATATGATATTAAAAATCCTATATTCCAAAATTCAATGGAAGTTAAAAATAATAATTTAATAGTTGACAAAATTATTGATGTGTTGAGTGAAGAATTAGAGAAAGAAACAATGTCCGCGATAGTAAAGGGATTATTTGAAAATGAAAATGAAGTAATTGATAGACTTGGAACAACTAATATGAGAGAGTTTTTTGAAAAAATAAAATTAAAAGTGAATGATTATTATGAAAGCAATTAGAGTTAAAATGTACCAAAATATGGTTAACTATAGAAAGCCAACTAGTTTTCAATTGAAGGAAACGTACCCACTTCCACCACCTTCTACAGTTATAGGTATGATTCACAGGCTATGCGACTATAAGGAATATCATGATATGGATGTAAGTATTCAAGGCAAACACTATTCAAAAGTAAATGATTTATATACAGTATACGAGTTTAAGACAGGAGGAAAGTATGAAAAAGGCAGACATAATATAAATGTTGGTGGATATGGAATGATAAGAGGTGTTTCTACTATAGAACTATTGGTAGATGTTGAATTATTAATTCATATAGTTCCCCATAATCAAGAAGAAATAGATACAATATATAACTCATTAAAAAATCCAAGAGAATATCCTTCATTAGGTAGAAATGAAGATATAGTAGTAATTGAGGAAGTTAAAAAGATTGAAATAATAGATCAAGAACTAGAACAAGAATTAATGCTAAAGCCATTTTATAGTGCATATATACCCGAAGCATATATAAAGCAAAATACTGTTTCTATAGATGTAGGTGGACAAAAAAGAACAATTCCTGGAACTAAGTATAAGCTTTCAAAAGATTATACTTTAGAAAATGTAGGAACTAAAAAAGCACCCAAGTTTATTAGAAAGTGGAATAAAGTAAATGTTATATATGGTAGTAAAATATTCGTGGATGAAGATGAAAAGATAACTATAGATGGAGATGAAAACATAGTATTTTTAGTATAGGAGAGAAATCTCTCCTATACTAAAGGAGGAAATTATGGAATATTTAGCTAAATCTAATCCAAAAGAAACTATACAAGAGCATACTGATAACTTGTTAAGAAATTATGAACAATTTAAAACAATATATCCTGATATAGATATAAACTGGGAACTTCTATATTTGGCATGTATCTATCATGATATTGGGAAAATGAATAAAGATTTTCAAGATAAAATAAAGGGAAAAAAGATAAAAGATGAAGTTCCACATGCATTTTTAAGCGCTGGATTGATTCCTAAAAAAGAAATAATAAGTAAATTTGGCAAAGATGGGATGAAAATTTTAACTAATTCAATTATTTTTCATCATGAAAGAAAATTTAAAGTAAATCGTGATACTAATTATGAACTTATTAATGAAAAAATAAGAGATTTAGAAGAGGAATTTTTAAAATTTGAATATGATAAGGTAAAAGAATTAAGAACAATAAAATTTCCAATAAGTTATTATAGTGATGATAGAATTACAGATAAAGATGGGAAAGATGTTTTTTATGAATATATAAAAATAAAAGGAATGTTAAATAGGATTGATCATGCTTCAAGTGGCTATGAAATGGTTGAATATCCAAATGACTTTTTAGAAGGAAACTTAAATAATTTATTAGATTTTTGGAAAGAGAAAGATCCTAATTCAGCTTGGAATGATTTACAAAACTATATGATAGATAATAGAGATCAAAATATAATAGCTATTGCTCAAACTGGAGCAGGTAAAACAGAAGCTGCTTTACTATGGATCGGTAACAGTAAAGGATTCTTCACATTACCTCTAAAGGTAGCTATAAATGCAATATATGACAGAATTAGAGATGATATAGTAAAAGAAGATATAGAAGAAAGAGTTGGTATGCTACACTCTGATAGTTTTAGTGAATATATAAAAAGAAGTGACGAAGAAGGTCTTAGCAGATATTTTGATAGAACAAGACTATTATCTTTACCTCTTACTATTACAACACTTGATCAGCTATTTGATTTTGTTTATAAATATAGAGGTTTTGAATTAAAGCTTGCTACATTAAGCTATAGCAAGATTGTAATAGATGAAATACAGATGTATAGCTCTGATTTGGTTGCATATTTAATTTATGGACTAAAACTCATTACTGAAATAGGAGGAAAGTTTTCTATAGTAACAGCTACTTTCCCACCAGTTTTTAAGACACTTCTAGAAAGAGAAAAGATAAAGTTTATTTCTCCAGAACCTTTTATAGAATCAGATAATAAGATTAGACATAGTTTAAAGATTATAGACAATTTGATTACTCCAGAATTTATAATTGAAAAAGCTATAACAAGAAATAAGATTTTAGTTATTTGTAACACCGTAAAAACGGCTCAAGACTTATATAAAGATTTAAAAGATAGCTTCGAGGTAGAAAACTTAAATCTAATTCATAGCTATTTCACTAAAGAAGATAGACAAATTAAAGAAGAAGAAATAATTAGGATAGGGCATAAAGATTGTAGAGATAAGGGAATATGGATTGGTACACAAATTCTAGAAGCATCTCTAGATATAGATTTTGATATTTTGATAACTGAGCTATCAGATGTTAATGGCTTATTTCAAAGACTTGGTAGATGTTATAGAAAAAGATACTTAAGGCAGAATGAATATAACGCCTATGTATTTACAGGTGGAGAAGAGAGAATAAGAGGAATAGGATTTGTAGTAGATAAAGACATATTTAAGATATCTAAAGAAATTATCAAAGATATAGATGGACCATTAAGTGAAAGCAAAAAAATAGAAATAATAAATAAGACCTACACAATGGAAAAACTTAAAGATACAGAATATTTTAAGGATATTGAAGGAACTATAGAATATTTAAAATCTATATATGTAAATGAAAAAAATAAAGCAGATGTAAGAAAAATGTTTAGGAATATAAACAATATATCGATAATACCTAAAAATATTTTCAATAAAAATATAAATAAAATAAATAACAGCATAAACATATTAGAATTTAATAAGGATGTAAGATATTCAAGAGAAGAAAAAGTAATGGCAAGAACTGAGATAGACAAATATAAGATATCAATACCATATTATAGTTTTAAGCAGAAAAACAATGAATTAATAGGGATAAATGAATATGAATCTCTTAATATATATAACTGTAATTATGATGATGAGGAAGGATTTACTAATGTCATAGAAGATAAATTAGATGATAGTAGTAATATATGGTGAGAATTATGAAAGTGACAGGTATAATGATTAACTATTATTTTATATGTAAAAGAAAATTATGGTATTTTTCAAAAGATATAAATATGGAACATAATAGTGAGCTAGTAGAGATGGGTAAGCTTGTAGATGAAAATTCTTATGATAGAGAAAAGAAATCTATACTGATAGATGAAATGATAAATATTGATTTCTTAAAAGATTGGAAGATAATCCATGAAGTTAAAAAATCTAGAAAGTTAGATGAAGCGGGTAAATGGCAACTAAAGTATTATATATGGGTTTTAAGAAGTAAAGGAGTTCACATTGAAAAAGGAATATTAGATTATCCTCTGCTTAGAAAAAGAGAAGAAATATTTCTAGATAAAGCTGAAGAAGATGAACTCATGGACGTAATAGAAGAAGTTAAAGATATTGTAAATATGAAATTGCCACTTGGAGTTATAAATAAGCCATTCTGCAAAAAATGCGCTTATTATGAACTTTGCTATATATAGGAGGGATTAATTGAGTGAAACTTTTTATATACTAAAAGATGTGGATTTAAAAAGAAAAGATAACAATGTAGTTGTAAGGACTTTAGATGGTCAGGAAAAGAATTTGAAATCTGAAAGAACTAATGAAATCTATTTATTTGGAGAAACTACTTTAAATACTAAGGTATTAAATTTTCTATCTCAGAAACAAATTATAGTTCATGTCTTTAATTATTATGGATTTTATTCGGGAAGTTTTTATCCTAGAGAACAAAACATAAGCGGTCATCTTTTGGTAAATCAGGTGAGAACTTACGATGATTATGAAAGAAGACTTAAATTAGCTAAAAGTATTTTAAAATCTGCATCATATAATATTTATAGGAATTTAAGGTATTATAACGGTCGTGGAACTGATTTAAAAGAAGAAATGAAAAAGATAGAAAGTCTTAGATATAAGTTAGATCTAAAAGAATCTATAAATGAACTAATGGGTATAGAAGGTAATATAAGAAAAGCATATTATTCTTGCTGGAATAAAATTGTGAAGCAGGATATTCAATTTAATAAAAGAGTTAAAAGGCCGCCAGATAACATGATAAATACGTTAATATCTTTTATAAACAGTTTATTTTATACTACAACGTTAAGTGAAATATATAAAACCCAACTCGATCCTACAATTAGTTATCTTCACGAACCTGGTACTAAAAGATTTTCACTTGCTTTAGATTTATCTGAGATATTCAAACCTTTAATAGTAGATAGAATGATATTTTCCATGCTTAATAAGAATCAAATTACTGAAAATGACTTTGAGAGAGAATCTAACTTTTTATATTTAAAAGAGGAAGGTAAAAAGAAAATACTAATGGAGTATGATAAAAGATTAGAGAGAATCATATCCCATAGAGACTTAGGTAGAGATGTAAGTTACAGATATCTTATAAGGCTGGAATGCTATAAATTAATAAAAGATATAATCGGGGAAGATGAATATACTGGTTTTGAGATATGGTGGTGATAGAGTGTATTTAATATTAGTATATGATATAGTATCAGATAAGGAAGGGGCTTGGGTTTCTAGAAATACTTTTAAAACTTGCAAAAAATATTTAACACATATACAAAATTCTACTTTTGAAGGAGAGCTAAAAGAATCTGAATATATGAAGTTGAAAATGGAATTAAATAAATATGTAAGAAAAGATAAAGATTCTCTACTAGTATTTAAAAGTAGAAATCAAAGATGGCTTGAAAAAGAATTTATTGGTTTAGTAGATGATAAAACTTCTAATTTCTTTTAGAATGATTTGTCGACCTCTAATAGAGTAAAAACATCTGTACATTGACAAATTTGATAAAATGGATGACTATAAAATGTTTTTAATGAAAATTATTCAAAAAATAATGTAAATTAGTTTACTAAAATGTGTGAGACAAAAACATACTATGTAAGCTAGTGAATTCAAGGGGTATAGAGAAACGCCTTTTAATAGAACCATACTGGAATGTAAAT
>NZ_JARIEF010000082.1 GCF_029266915.1 Tissierella sp.
ATTAGATTTCTTTTCATCTTTTCCCTATATGTCATTTTTTCCCCCTTAGATATTAAATTTTTATAATCTTATCTACATCTTTTTATTGCTAATATATTTATTATATGTCTATATTATAACACTCTATTAACTTTTTTGTAATATTCTATATATTAAATTTATTAAACAAATGTTATTTTAGAAACAAATTTACTATTTCTGCATTTTATAGTTAAAACTTTATAAAAAAAGATGTATTTGAGTTTTCTTTCAAATACATCTTTTGAATCAGGATTTCATTAAACAACTTAATTTACATTAAAGTTTTCTAATTATTTTCAGTGTAAATTTAAAATTTGTGGTTAAATAAAATCTAGTTTTATTTTGCTGCCCTTATTACTTCTACATCATATCCGTCGGGGTCTGTTACAAAGTAAAATCTAGGTTTCTCTCCTCTTAATCCCATAAGATCAGTTACCTTGTAGCCCATCTCCTTATGAGCTTCTCTTGCTCCTTCTAGATCTTCTACTGAAACTGCTATATGGCTAAATCCATTTCCTATTTCATAAGGTTTTTCAGTGTCATAGTTATATGTTAATTCCAAGTCATAAGCGTTATCTTCGTCGCTTAAAAATACAAGGGTAAATTTATCCTCTGGAACATCTTTTCTTCTAGTTTCTATAAGTCCTAAAGCTTCTTTGTAGAATTTTAAAGATGCCTCTAAATCCCTTACTCTAAAACATGTATGTAACATTTTTGTTTTCAAATTTCCCATCTCCTTTAATAGTTTAGTCTATCTATTTATATCCCTTATCCGTGTTTTTAAACCCAATGCCGCTTAATCATTTAAAGAGTCAATTGTTTTCTTATCTATTAAGTATATATAAAACTCTACAAGGAAAAACATATATGTGAATTTATAAGAGAACTAATTAGCTTACAACCAAGCTATAGATAGCTATCAAATGGGTATATGATTAGCATATTGGAATTTAAGGAGGTTTTTTGATGATCATTCGTAATGCTAAGCTTCGAGGTAGAAAAGAATTAGCAGATATTATAATAGAAGACGGAAAATTTAAAGAAATTGCCGCTAATTTGAAAGGTGATTTTGAAAGTGAAGTAGATGCACAGGGAAATCTAGTTTCTCCTCCCTTTGTAGAGTCTCATGTTCATCTTGATTCTGCTTTAACTGTAGGTCAGCCTCGATTTAATGAAAGTGGAACTTTGCTTGAAGGAATAGAAATCTGGAGCGAGAAAATAGAAACGCTCACTAAGAAAGATATTAAAAAGAATGCTCTAGAGGCTGTAAAATGGCTTATAGCAAATGGAGTTTTATCTATTAGAACACATGCAGATTCTACTGAAAGAAGTTTGATGACGTTGGAGGCTATTCTTGAAGTAAAGGAAGAAATGAAAGATTATATAGATATACAAGTCGTAGCTTTTCCACAAGTCGGGATATTTCAATATAAGGAAATGGATAGTCTTATGGAGAGTGCCCTTAAAATGGGAGCAGATGTTGTCGGAGGAATTCCTCAAGTTGAAATGACTCGGGAAGACGGAATAAAGTCTATAGACTATATCTTCCAAATGGCTAAAAAATATAATAAGCTGATAGATATTCATACTGATGAAACTGGTGATGATCAGTCTAGATTCTTAGAGGTAATAGCAAAATATACCATAGAAAATGAAATGCAAGGATTAGTAACTGCAAGCCATGCTACTGCTATGCATAACTATGATAATGACTATGCAGCAAAGTTAATAGGATTAGTTAAAAGGTCAGGTGTCAACATAGTAACCAATCCTTCTTCCAATGCCCTACTTCAAAATAGACTCGATGGCTATCCTAGAAAGAGAGGAACTACTAGGGTTGATGAGCTTCTTAAAGAGCATGTCAATGTTAGTATAGGAAATGATAATATAATGGACCCCTTTGGTCCTCTTGGAAAAGGGAATATGCTCCAAGCGGCCTATCTCTTAGCCCACACGGCACATTTAAGCGGCAATAAGGACATAATCCACCTATTTGATATGATAACTTTTAACGGGGCTAAAACTTTAAATATAAAGGATTATGGCATAAAACAAGGTAACTCAGCAAATTTTATAATCTTAGATGCAAAAGATGAGCACGAAGCTATAAGACTTACAAGTGAAGTACTCTATGTATTTAAAAATGGAAAGATGATTTTAAATACAAAGCCAGCTAGAAGAAACTTGAGATTAAGAGAAGATTATATGATTGACTTCAAAATCTAATTAATAAAAGCCAGCTTATTTTAAAAGAAGCTGGCTTTACATTTGATAAATTTAATGCTTTCTTTCTATAAACACAGTCTATTTCCATCTTATGATTTATAATTTGTGAACTACACTCTACTTATAGAAGTAGGGGCTTCCTAGCTTTAGTAAGTTTCTGAGGTGAATTTTACATTACGGATTAAAGAATCTTTGACTACTTTTACTTATCTATAAAGAATGTTTTTATTACTGCAAAATATTCCCTTAGATAGGAAGGAACTATACTTGTTGGAGGAACTTTAGCAGCTAGCCCATATGCCTTAACTCCTGCTCTTTTAGCTATAAACTTGGATCTAAATAGATGAAAGTTACTGCTAGCTATTATGATTTCAATATCTTCTCGCTCATCAAAAGATCTTATTTTCTCAAGTCCAAATTTTATATTTTCAAATGTATTTACTGATTTATCTTCTAGAATTATTCTATACTCTTCTATCCCCTCTTCCAGTAAGTAGCTTTTCATGGACTCTGCTTCTGATATCAACTCATCATGACCCTTTCCCCCTGCTACAACAACCTTAACATCTTGATATGTCTTTAAGTATTTTACTCCTACTTTTAATCTTTCTTCCAGAAGCGGAGAAGGTTTTTCTCCATATAGCTTTGCTCCCAAAATGAATAAATAATCCGTCTTTTCATTATAAGTTTTCTTAGCTTCTTTTATTATAAGACCTTCTATAAATATAAAAGAAATTAAAAAACAAAGGACTAAAGCTATAAGAATTTTAATATAAATTTTCATTTTTTCCTCCAAAAAAGCTATTCTTTATCGATAGTGAATAATATTCATATGCTATGATAGAATCTATTATACCGCAATATTTTACAATTTTCACTCCCTTATGATATAATACTTTACTAATGAGAAAACTAATCTTGCATTAAATAAATATAAAAGAAGGTTTTGTAAATATGTTTGAAATAAATTATAGTGATATATCAAGAAATAATACTAATAATGTTTTTATAGATGTTAGAAGCCCCAAAGAGTTTAGTGAAGAAACAATTCCAGGAGCAGTTAATATACCAATATTTGATAATAAAGAACGAGAACTTATAGGTACTTTATATAAAAACAAGAGTATAGAAGAAGCTAAAAGAACAGGAATAGATATAGCTTCTAAAAAGCTTCCCGCGATCTATGAGGAAGTAGCAAAGTATAATGTAGATCACAATCATATCTATATGTTTTGTTCCAGAGGCGGATTTAGAAGCAGCGCTCTTGCTCCCTTTTTCCATGCCTTGAATATGAGTGTTTTAAAGCTTCATGGCGGCTATAAAAATTATAGGGCCTTTATAAGAGAAAACTTGCCTGAGATTTCAAAAGATTTACAACTAGTTGTACTCTATGGAAATACAGGCACTGGAAAAACTCATATTCTAAACAATCTTAGAGATAGTGGAATGAATGTACTAGACCTGGAAGGGTGTGCCAACCATCGTGGTTCTATACTTGGAAGTGTAGGCCTTGGTGAAGCTAATAGCCAAAAGATGTTTGAAAGCTTAGTCTACGAACAGTTAGAAAATCGGACTTCTAATCTTGTTTTTGTTGAAGGAGAAAGTAAAAGAATCGGAAAAAGTTTAATACCCGAATTTATATTTGATAAGATGATAAATGGGATTAAACTGAAAATTACAGCTCCTATGGAAAAAAGAGTTGAAATAATACAAGAAGATTATGTTAACGGTGCAGATAGTGAACTTACTGAAGCATTAAATCACATGAGAAACAGACTGGGAAATGAGAAAATCGATCGATATGTTTCTTTAGTCGAGGCTAAAGATTATAGCCCTATTATAAAAGATTTATTTATAAACTATTACGATCCGCTTTATGAAAAACATAAAAAAGAATTTGTTAAAACTTTCGAAAATCTAGATTCATCTGATACGGCTACTAATATAATTCAATGGATAAAAGAAGAAAAATAAAAGGACTCTAAATTAGAGTCCCTTTTATTGCTTTTATAGTAAGTCGTCTCCCTTTTTCCAGTTAGCTGGAACAAGACCGTCAGAATTTAGTGCTTCAAGTACTCTTAGTGTTTCATCTACACTTCTTCCAACATTAAGATCGTGTACTACAGAATATCTTATAATTCCTGAAGGATCTATTATAAATAATCCTCTAAGCGCTATACCTTCTTCCTCTATCAGTACACCATAGTCTTCTGATACTTCTTTTGTAATGTCAGAAGCCATTGGATAATTTACACACCCAAGTCCCGCTTCAATCCATGCCTTATGAGCATGTTCACTGTCCACACTTACTGATAATATATCTGCATTTAGAGCTTTAAACTCTTCTATCCTATCACTGTAGGCTGTAAGTTCAGTAGGTCAAACTACTGTAAAATCTAATGGGTAGAAAAACATTACAAGCCATTTCCCCTCATAATCCTTAAGTTGTACTGGCTCAAAACTACATCCGTCACCAGTACATGTAGTCATACTAAAATCAGGTGCTTTTTTTCCTACTAATCTGTCCATATTAACCCTCCATTTGTTTGATAAAAATTTATCTTTAACTTATCTTTCCTATATACATATATCCTTTTTAGACTTTTTTAAACATTAGATGATAATAATTATCAAGTAATAGAAGTTTTATTTATATTGACATAATATGATATAATTATAGGGAGGTGATATCTTGGACAAGTTATTAAAAAGAATAAATGAACTAGCAAATAAAGCTAAGTCAGAAGAATTAAGTGATGAAGAAAAAGCAGAGCAAGTTGAACTTAGAAAACAGTATATAAAACAATTCAGAGGTGCTTTTAAAGAAACTCTTATGCATGTAAAAGTAGTAGATGAAGAAGGCACTGATGTAACGCCTGCGAAACTAATTGAAGCTCAAAAGAAACACAAAAAAAACTCCTAATTTTAGGAGTTTTTTTAATTTATTTTACTTTTGTTTTAACTCTTCTTTAAGCTGTACAATCGATTTGTTAGAAACATTAGCTTGTGGAATCTCCAACAGGTCTATTATTTGCTTCAACTGATTTTCGTCTTTAACTTCTATCTCCATATATGGGTAAGGATAGGTTTCTTTATCCCACTCATCCAAATCAATCCTGGCACCTTGTAGACTGTAAGATCTTCTTTTTTTATGACCTACCTCTATCTTATCAAAACCAAGATTTTCTAATATTTCTAAAACTATAGCTTTATCTTCTATTTTACTGTTTAATTCTATATTTTCTCTTAAGTCTTTATTTTTTATGTTTTTCTTTAAAGTTAAGACTACATTATTTTCACCATTAAGCAAATCTTTTGTTTCTCTTATTCTCAGATAAGCTTCTATCTTGTTTTTAATAGGATTTTCACTTGAATCAATCAGAGTATTTATTTGTAGCTCATCTGCTATAAGTTCACCTTGGAGTTCTAATATTTTTTTCTCCATTAGATCTAAATCCATTTCTAGGATTTTTACTTCTAATTCTTTTTCCATGCTAGGCTGCCTCCGATAAACACTCTTTTTATATCTATCTTATCATCAAAAATGATAAAATCCGCCTCTTTATCAATTTCTATACTTCCTAAATTCTTATCCATATTTATAGCTTTAGCTGCATTTAGGCTAGCCATTTTTACAGCCTCATTTATAGGAACCTGTAGGAAGTTTATCATATTATAAACAGAAAGTTGTAAGTTTAAAGTTGAACCGGCAATGCTTCCTGATTCAAGCTTTGGAAGTTTATCTTTTACAAATACTTTTTGTCCACCTAAGTCATATTCTCCATCTTCAAGTCCTGCTGCCATCATAGCGTCAGAAACCAGTACAATTTTTTCATAGCCTTTCATCTTCAAAGCTATCTTAACTGCAGCGTCATGAAGATGAAATCTATCGTAGATTATCTCGCAATATACTCTCTCATCTGTAAGAGAAGCGCCTATTATCCCGGGCTCTCTGTGAGTGAAGTTTCTCATTCCATTATAGAGATGTGTTGCCACAGTTATACCGTTTTCTATTCCTTCTTTGGCGGGTTTGTATTCTGCATTAGAGTGAGCCATAGCAACTACTATATCCTTTTCTCTAAGATGTCTGATAAGGTCCATAGATCCTATTAACTCTGGTGCTAAAGAAACCATCTTAAGCATACCATCTGATACATCCAGTAATTTTTCTATCTTTTCAATGCTTGGAGTATCTATATACTTTTCAGGCTGAGCACCTTTTTTTATAGAATTGAAAAAAGGTCCTTCAAGATGAATTCCTACCACTTTGGATTTATCATCTTTATTTTTATAGTCGACTATATTTTCAATTGCCTTAGTTAAATTTTCATATGAGGAAGTTAAGGCTGTTCCAAGGTAAGAAGTTACTCCGTTAGATATGTGATACTCTCCTATTTTATCCAAAGCTTCTTCTGTAGCATCCATAACATCATATCCTGAGTTTCCATGATTATGGATATCTATAAATCCAGGCGCCAAAAACATTCCTTCACCATCTATAATAGTTTCAAATTCTTCAAGTTCTATATTTACATCTTCTACTATATTTTCAATTTTTCCGTCCTTTACAATAACACTATGCTCATGTAGGACATCAAAAGGAGTTATTATTTTAATATTTTTAAATAAAGTTTTCATATCTACCTCCTATGCTTTATAAGCCGCTTCGTCTACTATTATAGTTACATCATCATGAAGCAGTAAAAACGATGCCGGCAAATCTGTAGTTACAGTTTTACTGTTTAAAAGTTTTTCAATTATTTCTTTTTTACCAGCTCCGCTTGCTAAAAGCAATATTTTCTTTGCCTTTAGTATGCTTCCAATTCCCATTGTCACAGCAGTTTTTGGTACTTCCTCCATGGTATCAAAATATCTTGAATTATCAGAGATAGTATTTTCAGTCAGTTTTACTACTGAAGTTCCAACTGAAAGTTCATCTGCAGGCTCATTAAAAGCTATATGACCATTTGTACCTATTCCAAGGATTTGAATATCTACACCTAACTCATCTATGAGATTATCATATTCTTTTGCAGCTTTATCAAGATCATCTGCTTTTCCATCAGGTACGTGTGTATTAGACTTATCTATATTTATATGATTAAAAAGATTTTCGTTCATAAAGAATCTATAGCTGTTGGGACTGTTTCCGTCTAATCCAACATACTCATCCAAGTTAATACTCTTAACCTTAGAGAAGTCTATTTCTTGATCCTTGGATTTTCTAATAATATCTTCATACATTCCAACTGGTGTACTTCCCGTTGCAAGACCTAAAGTCAACTCTGGATTTTGCTTTACTTCTTGTATTAGTATATCTGCTGCTTTTTTGCTCATACCTTCATAATCTTTTTCTACTATCAATTTCATGCTTTAACACTCCTCATATAAAAGTTTAAGTTCAAATTTCAAATAATCACTTGATAAACACTTGAATTCAATGTTTTCTATTTCACCTTCTATCACATACTTGTGACCTTCTGCATGAAGGTGCCCATATAGGCATAGATCAATATCGAATTCTTTCATAATTTCTACAAATTCATTAGGTTTTGAGTTCATATTAAAAGGTGGATAATGGATCATAGCAATCTTTAAGTCTGCATCTTTATCTATACAAGATAGAGAATTTCTTAATCTTAAGAGTTCTCTTTTGAATATCTTTTCATCTTGTTCATCAAAAAACTCAAAATCTCTCGATCCCCATCCTCTTGTCCCACCTATTCCTATATTTTTATAATTATACCCATTATTTTGAATAAAGAATAATGTTTTTAAATCTAAATCGTTCATCTTTTTAATGCTTTGCCACCAATAATCATGGTTTCCTTTTATAAATACCTTTTTTCCTGGAAGTTCATCTATTCTTTTTAAATCAAAATAAGCCTCTTCAAGTTTTAAGGCCCAGGAAATATCTCCCGGTATAAGGACTATATCTTCTTCCTTAACTTTCTTTTTCCAATCTTCTATAATCTGTTCTTCATGTTCTATCCAATTATCACCAAAGATATCCATAGCTTTTTCTTTAGAGTAATCAAAATGTAAATCTCCTATTCCATAAATCATATATACACCTCGAGCATCTTAATATTTATCTTAATCATATGTCTTAATTTATACTTTTAATATGGCTTATCTTTACATAATACTTTTTTTGATAATTTTAAAAGGTCATTAATAATTATCAAATATATTAAATTATCTTTTCTCTACATACATCATACCCATATAAAATATATTAAAATGAAAGAAGCAGAAATGGATATATTTTTTCCATTTCTGCTGGCCTACTTAATAAGTTTTGAAATAGTTTTAAATTCTTCTGTACCTGCTTTTTGAAGTAAATCAAATAAAACTGTCTCAGTATTTGTAATAATACATCCCATTTCTTTTAAAAGATCTAGTCCATTCAAATAGTTGATTTCTGTTCTTGAACCAACAGCATCTCTTACTATATATACATCAAGTCCCATATCTAGAAGATCTCTTGCAGTTTGATAAACACATACATGTGTCTCCATACCGGTAAGTATAATCTTGTTTTTATTTGATTTTTTAATATAGTTCTTTACTTCATCAATACATGCTGAAAATTCTACCTTAGAAAATACTTGCTCGTCTTTTATATATTCTTTTAGAAGTGCTATAGTGTTGCCCAGACCCTTTGGATACTGTTCAGTTGCTATTTTTTCTATATTCATTAGCTCTGCTGCCTTTAAAAGAGTTAGAGTATTACTGATTACTATATCTGAGTCCTTAATAGCAGGAGCTAGACGTTCTTGAATATCAATTACAAATAGCAAACTATCTTCTCTTGCAAGTTTAAACTTTTCCATATATCTTCCTCCCTATTTTATCTCTAGATTAGATTATATAGGAATATTTAACAAATTTCAAGAAACTTAAGTCTTATCTTTACAAAAACAGACAGAATCTCTTAACTCTATAAGCTAAAAAATTCTGTCTGTGTGTAGCTTGCTTTATTTTTTTAAAATTTATTTACTAAGCTTATTTATTGATTTTATTTATTTATTGGCTTAAGTTCACCATTTAAAATTTTAAGAACTGTAAAGTTATCATCTCCGGCACTGTTGAGATAAAGTCCATCATCACTTCCCCAGTCTGTACGCATACCCGAGCTGCTTAAATTGTTGGACCATTTTGTATATATAGGAATATAAGGTACTGTTTCATTTATTGTATATACTATTTTTTCTACTTTTTCTTTTTGTAACTCCTCATCCCAACCTTCTGTTGCTTCCTTGATAAGTTTTTCAAGGTCAACTTTTCCTGCTATTTCTGTCTCTTGAACCATAGGATAACTAAGCCCCTTACTAACATTTGCATTACTCAATAACAAAGCTGTCTCAAAAGCAAATGCCGCATGAGGTTTTCCAGTTCCAAAGAAAGAAAGGGCTAGATCATACTTTCCATCGTCAATATTTGCCTGTCTTGAATTTGGATCAATTCCATCAAAAGTTGTTTTAATTCCAAAAGCTGTCAGCTGTTGGGAAATTTCATTGGCAGCTGTAGCTGCATCAGACCATGACGAAGGAGCTTGAAGCGAAAGAGTAAATTCTTTGCCGTCTTCTAGTTGCCAAGTGTCACCTTTTTTTGTAAGTCCTACACTTTCTAGTAATTTACTTGCTTTATCAGCATTTACATCATATTCTATCAGCTTAGAAGACTCAACCCAGTCTTCTGTCATTTGGTCTCCAAGACCTGAAAGGTATTTTGTGCCTCTAGTAACTCCTGGAAGAGCAAATTCTGCAACTCTGTTTCTGTCTATAATATGTGCTAGGGCTTGCCTAACCTCTTTTTTATCGAGAGGTTTTACATCTTGATTTATATATAGTCCGATTCCATCTGAGCCTTCAAGTTGAATAGTATTATAACCCGCTTGCTTAAAACTTTCCATCGAAGCTGATGGAAACTGATGAGTTAAATAATCTACTTCTTTATTTAACACTAGAGGCGTAAGATCGGCAACGTCGCCATTGTAGACCAATACCTCATCAAAATTAACTTTATCCGCTAAAAAGGATTTATCATTTTTAGCTAGTTTAACATTTGATTGACTTACATTTGATGGATCAAGATAATAAGGTCCAGTAGCATTAACTATTTCTGGTCTAAAATTTGTAAAATCATTTACTAGAGATTCCCATTCACTTGAAGTGTTATCTTTTCCATCTTCTATCAAGGCGGCCAGTTTATCTGAATACTCTCCATAAGTTGCATGGTCGACCATAGGTTTTCTTAGGATATATCTATATAGCATTGTAGTGCCTTCTTGAATATTAAACTCTACTTCATTATCGCTTATAGCTTCTACCTTGTCTATATAGTTCCAAACTGAGTCTCCTACAAGTCTGTAAGTTAAAAAAGTAGCTACTACATCTTTAGATGTGAATTTTTCTCCTGATCTCCACTCCACGTCATCTCTTAGAGTTAATTTCATAGATTTTTTATCATCAGCCAGTTCCCAGCTCTCAGCTAACATAGGAATATATTCTTCTGTATCAGCTCTATAAGTAGCTAGTGGAAGTTGATGAAGTTCACGGAAATATTTAAGATCTATTGCATTGGCAATGAACATATTAAAGTGCCCTGTAGGAACAGTTTCATATGGCCAACCACCTGCAAAAACCGCCTGCGAATTCCCAGCTGAATCAGGCTTATCGGGACCTTTATCCTTATCAGAATCGCCACATGCTGTTACAAAAATCATTACAAAAGCAAGAACAATAATTAGCATACTTCTAGAAAAAACCTTCTTATTAGTTTTCATTTTAGTCCTCCTCATATACTATTTGTAGAGACAATTTTTATTTTAAATCTTTTACTCTCTTCAAGACTGGATATTGGAATTTCTGTAGCTAAGTTCTTAATATTTATACCCTTTTATAAGATTTAAAATAATATTTTCTTCTTCGGCTTATATAATATCTTGAAAATCTATCTTGAAAATTTTTTATATAGAAATTTAGTTTTTCTATTTATCAAAAGTTTTGATTTAGTTTTATATTTTCTTATATACCTTACCTTATTATCTCTTAAATGCTTTTATCCGAATCTTTTATAGGAATAGATTTACCCTTACTATAGAGATGACATGCTGCAAAATGATCTTCTTCATATTCAATTAGTTCTGGTATAAGTCTATCGCATATACCTTCCATCATCTGGGGGCATCTTGGATGAAGGGAGCATCCCGAAGGTACGTTTTGAAAAGAAGGTATATCTGCTCCTTTTAATATATAGTGTTCAAATTCATCTGGATTTCCAAGTAAACCAGATTCTCCTACCGCTGCAAACAATATAGCCTTGGAATAGGGATGCAGTGGTTTTTTTATAAAATCTTCTGTTTTTGCTTTCTCTATAATTTTTCCCAGATACATAACTATCAGATCCTCTCCCTTAGCAAAATATCTTCCAAGAGCAAGGTCATGGGTTATAAAAAAGTAGGATACTCCTGTTTTCTCTTGTATCTCTTTTAGTGTGGTCAATAGACTTATCCTAAGAGATGTATCAATCATGCTAGTTGCTTCATCTACTACTATAAACTTTGGATCCATAGCCAAAACTCTCGCTATAGAAACTCTTTGTTTTTGTCCTCCCGACAAATTCACAGGGTATTTATCTACAAAGTCTGTAACAGGTGTCAATCCAACAATTTCAAGCAAGCTAGTCACTTCTTCGTATAGTTTATCAATCTTAGTAATTTTTTTATGTTTTTTTATTGGGTTTGCAATTATATCAAATATCATAGTAGTTGGATTTAAAGATTCATAGGGATTTTGATGGATTAATTGGACATGGTTTCTAAACTCATCCCAGTCCTTTCCTTTTAAATCAACCACTTCTCTTCCTTCATATTTATATGAACCATCGGTATAAGAAAGTAAGCCTGCTAGTATTCTTCCAAGCGTTGTTTTACCGCATCCTGATTCTCCAACTACACATAGAATCTCGCCCTCTCCTATAGAGACATCTATATCTCTTAGGATTGTAATAGGGTCTCCCTTCCTTTGTGAAAAGCTTTTTTCAATATGTTCCATCTTAACTAACTGCTTCATCATCTTCACCTCCAGAAATTGGGTTGTAACAAGCAAATAAATGCTCTGGAGATTTAGCCTCCTCCATATCAGGCATCCGATCTTTGCATATAGGAAGTCTTCTATGGCATCTAGGTTCAAAAGGACATCCTTTTTGAACCTTTACTAGATCTGGAGGTGATCCAGGTATAGAAAACAACTCTTCTTCTTCTAGGGAAAGTTTTGGTATAGCTCGGATCAATCCATAGCTGTATGGGTGTTTCGGGTTTTTGAAGAATTCTTCTACCGGTGCCCTTTCTATTATTCTTCCTGCATACATAGTTATAACAATATCTGCAAGTTCTGAAACTATGCCTAGGTCATGGGTTATAAAGAAATAAGAGAATCCAAATTTATCTTTTATATCATTTAAGAGATGGATTATTTTTTGTTGGGTTAAAAGATCAAGAGCCGTTGTGGGTTCATCAAGTATTATAAGTTTGGGTTCAAGTAGAAGAGCTGATGCCAATAAGGCCCTCTGCTTCATCCCGCCTGAGAGTTCATGGGGAAACGAATCTAATACTCTTTCTCCATCTAACATAACAAGTTCTAAGAGCTCTTTTGATTTTTTTAATATTTCTCTTTCATTTATGCTAGAATTATGAGCTTTAACAGTATCTATAAAATCCATTTTAACTTTTTTTACTGGATTAAATGAACTTTGCGATGCTTGAAACATCATGGCTATTTCACTCCATAAAAGTGGCCTTAACTCGCTTTTCTTTAATCTTAAAAGGTCTACTGCTTTATCATCATCTTTTGTAAAAAAAATTTCTCCTCTATTTACATCCGCATTGAGAGGAAGAATATCTACTATAGAAGTAGCAAGAGTTGTTTTTCCACAGCCTGATTCTCCGATAAGAGCTACTGATTCATTTTCTCTTATAATAAGCGAGGCATCGTTTACTGCCTTTAAATGACCTCTCTTAGTTTTAAAGCTTATAGATAGATTTTTTACTTCTAAAAGAGTCTTCTTTATATTTATGGAATTTTCATTTATTGAACTTTTATTTATAACATTCTTATTTATCATATATACCACCTACTTTCTGAGTGAAGGATTAAATACATTTTCAAGCGCTTTACCTATCCATACTAGGGATATAATCAACAAGCAAATCATTATTGTAGGAGAGATAATGTAGAGTATTGATTTACTGCTGTAAATTACTCCTTGAGTCCAGGCCTGATTAATCATAACACCCCAATTTTGATTAAGAGGCAATATCCCAAGAAAAACTAATCCAACCTGAGAATATATCGAACCCCTCATTAGGAGTGTAAAGTTTACAGCTATAAATCCCATTATATTGGGAGTGATTTCTTTAAATACAATATGAGATTTGGATAGGTTCTGCATAAATGTTGCTTCAATAAAATCTCTTTCTCTTAGAGAAAGAACTTCTGACCTTATAGTTCTATATATTCCTGCCCATGAAAGTACGGCTAAAAGCAGGGCCAGTTTTAGATTATCAAGTCTTATAAAGGCTGATATAACAACCAAGAGAGGTAATCTTGGAATAGATAGCCATACATCGGCTAAAAATAGAAGTCCTCCGTCTAACCGTCCACCAATAATTGCTGAAAAAGATCCAAGCATTACACCTAGAAACATTCCAAGGCTGGCTGTTATAAAGGCCATAACTAAAAGCTCTCTGCCTCCATTTGCTATTTGAGCCCATATATCCCTTCCTAGTTGATCTGTTCCAAGTATATGTGATGCGCTAGGAGCTTGAAAAACTTTAGCAGGGTTTGAAACTTTGTCCAGGGGAAATACCACTGGTGCTACAATCGATAATATTATTATTGATGCCAGAATTATAAAACCTATCATGCCAGATGTATCATGAAAAACAGCATATTTAATCTGACTAAACAGTTTCTTCAAACGACTTGATTGAGAAATAGTTACATAGGGTGTCTTATCTTTTTCCATAATTACACCTCTCTTTTGCTTTTAATTCTAGGATCTAAAAATACATAAAGAAGTTCTGCTATAAAGCTGCTAAGTACTATAGCGATAGTCATTATAAGAAAAATCCCCTGCATAAGAGGATAATCTTGCCCATTTGTAGCTTTTAAAAGTTCCAGGCCTATACCTTGATATACAAATAGTTGTTCAATTATAAGAGCGCCTCCTACTATAAAGCCAAGCCTCATGGCAAATTCTGTAACTATAGGAAGCATGGCATTTCTTGCAACATATGATGTAAGTATCTTTCTGGGTTTAAGTCCTCGTACTCTAGCCATAGTTACATAGTCCGATGAAAGTGTGCTTGTTGTACTGCCCTTCATCAGAAGAACCCAGATTCCAAGTTGAGAAACTGTATAAGTTAGGATGGGAAGTATTCCATGCTTAAGAGCGTCTATTATAAAAGGAAAATTGAAACCAGGAGTTACACCCATACTGTAGTTACCCCTTAGCATATTTATAGGAACTATAGTACCTCTTCCTCCCCAAGTTACTACCCCAAAAAACAAAAGTAAGAAAATTGCAATTAAGAAGTCAGGTATAGCACTAAGAAAAGATGCTATTCCTGAAACAATAGGTTCATACCACTTGTCCCTCTTATAGGCCATAATAGTTCCAATTGAAATTCCAATTACAAAAGATAGGATAAGGCCTGTTCCAACTGTAAATAAGGTCCAGGGAAGCCTCTGAGCTATTATATCCATAACGGGTACTCCGGGTGAAAGTAGCGAGTTTCCAAAATCAAGTTTTGCTGCCTTTATCAGGTATCCAAAATACTGCTCTATTAAGGGTTTCTCCAAGTCTACTGAAAAAAGAAATGAAGCTCTTGACTGTGCTTCTTCTAGACTTATACCATACTGTATCATTTGTTCTTGGACATAGTTTTCTACTGGATTAGAAGGCATAAGTCTTATTAGAAAAAATACAAGAGTCATAACTACCCAAATTGTAAATAACATTTTTAAAAATCTTTTTACAATATGCAAAAAAGTACTATTTATCTTCATACAATCCCTCTCTTTCCAATAAATATAAATACTAAGTCCTATAATTTTATATCCGTCTCGGATTTATACTAAAACTTCGATAGCTAAGTTAGATATCTCTTTGAAAATGTGTAAATGTATTTCTATAATACCCTTATTGAGATAGTTTTAACATTTATGTGCTATTATAGATTTATATAATGAAAGATTTTAAAGCCCAATACTGAAGCTTTACAAAAACAACTTGTTAATAACTCTTCTATTAAGTATAATTAATCTAGTTACAAGACAATTTTATAAAAATAAAAATATGCATAAAAGTTTCAATAAGGACTTTTAGAAATATTTGACTAGGAGGAATACATATGAAGGATTATAGCGTATTTGATATATTAGGACCTATCATGATAGGCCCATCAAGTTCTCACACCGCAGGCGCTGCAAGACTTGCTCTAATATCTAAGGAAATTGCTGGAGAAGGTTTTTATAGAGTAGATTTCCTGCTTCATGGATCGTTTGCTAAAACCTATAAAGGTCACGGAACTGACAAAGCACTTGTTGGCGGAGTGCTTGGCATGTCACCAGATGATGAAGATATAAAGATCTCTTTAGACCTTGCAATAGAAAAAGGTATAGAGGTATCATTTGAAGAAGTAGATTTAGGATATGTTCATCCAAATACAGTAAAGCTAATATTTAAATATCATGATCGAGATGATTTTTATATAATTGGATCATCTATTGGTGGAGGTAATATAGTTATTATGGATATAAATGATAACATTGTTAACTTTACTGCTGATAAACCTACCATGCTTTTAAAATATAATGACAGAAAAGGTGTTATAAGTGAAGTAAGTGCTATTTTTTCAAGAAATGGTTTAAATATAGCAAGTATGAAAGTTACCAGAGAGAAAAAAATAGCTACTATTATATGTGAACTCGATACACTTATAAACGAGGAATCTATAGAAGATATAAGAAAAATAGAAGATATATTTTATATAAATTCTATTAATCCAATAGAGAGGTGATAAAATGTTTAATAAAGCTCAAGAAATATTAGAAGTTTGCAATGATGAAAATAAATCTATAGCCGATGTAATCATAGAAAAAGAAATGGAAAGCTTAAATCTTTCTAAAGAAGAACTTATTGAAAAGATGAGAGAATCACTTGAAGTTATGAAGCACTCTGCGACCGAAGCCTTAGATAAGGAAGTAAAGAGTATTTCAGGCTTAACTGGAGGAAATTCTAAAAAAATCCAGGACTATACCAATAAAAATAAAACTCTCAGCGGAGTCTTTATAAATGCCGCAATGGCAAAAGCATTTTCTACGTCTGAAGTAAATGCAGGTATGGGTAAGATAGTAGCTGCTCCTACAGCTGGAGCTTCCGGCATACTACCAAGTGCTTTTTTATCTGCCAAAGAGAAGTTAGATTTAAATGATGAAGATCTTATCCGGGGACTTTTTACAGCTGCCGGCGTTGGAGAGATAATAGCAAAAAATGCCACTATTTCAGGAGCTGAAGGAGGATGTCAAGCAGAGTGCGGATCTGCAGCTGCTATGGCCGCAGCAGCTATAGTTGAAATGGCTGGGGGAAGTCCTGAAGATTCTTTTAATGCCGCTTCTTTTGCCCTGACTAATATAATGGGTCTTGTGTGTGATCCAATAGCAGGACTGGTAGAGTATCCTTGCGCATTAAGGAATGCTTCTGGAGTTGTAAACGCTATGATATCAGCTGATATGGCTCTTGCCCAAGTACAATCCCTGGTTCCTTTTGATGAAGTAGTTGAGGCAATGTATAAAGTGGGTAAAGCTCTTCCAGAGTCTTTAAGGGAAACAGCACTTGGAGGACTTGCAGCAACTCCTACAGGAAAACAATGCAGTAAAAGAATTCTAGGATAAATAAAAAGAGAGATCCTTCGGCAGGCTCAGGATGACTAATCGTCATTCAAAGAGCTTGACTGAAGGATCTTTTTTTATTGTTCATTCTACAATGCTTATTTTTCTAGTTCTTTAAGCAGCCTAATATAAGAATGTCTATTTTTATCATTTCAACTAGACTAGAGAAGTCACTATATTCTTGTCTTTCCAAATTCAGTGGAGGAATCTATCTCCTCTTGTCATTCCGACCTAAGTGAAGGAATCTCTCTCCTCCTGTCATTCCGACCTAAGTGAAGGAGTCCCGGGTTTATTTGTATTAGTAAAGTCAAAACAGAGATCCTTCGACAAGCTCAGGATGACTAATATTTCATTCCGACTTTATTGGAGAATTCACTCTGTTATTGTAATTAAAATTTTATCTTAGGAATATTTCTGCTCTTGTAATCGCAATTTCACCAGTGGAATGTCTCTCCTCTTGTCATTCCGACCTAAGTGAAGGAATGTCTCTCCTTTTGTCATTCCGACCTCAGTGGAGGAATCTCTCTTTTATCTTATTACTATATATTTCCATTTACCTGTTCTAAATCTATAGTTTACAAGTATCCATCTTATAAACTGATCTATCATCACCGCAATCCAAGCTCCTATAAGACCCATACCCGCTATCATTACTAGATAATAGGCAATAGCTACTCTTACAATTAAGATACCTATAAAGGTTGAAACCAGAGTAAATATAGTGTCACCTGCTCCTCTAAGTCCTCCAGCTACTATAAGTGAGGAACTTTGGAAGGGTTGAATAATGGCTATAAGCTTTAGGATATCTCCCGCTTGTTTTATTACTTCGGGATCGTTTGTATAAAGACTTGCTATAGCTCCTCCAAAGAAGAAGAATATCAGTCCCATAATTGCCGAAGCAAAAGAACCTATCTTGCTACATGATTTTATATATTTTTCAGCTAATTTAGAGTCTTTAGACCCTAAACTTCTACCTGTTAAAGTTGCAGCGGCTATACCAAAAGCTTGTCCTGGGGTAAATGACAAACTCAATATATTAATTGCTATTTGATGAGTCGCATATGCTACAGTACCCAGGGAAGCTACAATTCTAATAAATAATAGTATTCCAACTCTCATTGCAATTTGTTCTAGAGAAGCTGGCACTCCAATCTTTACCAGATTATATATTATATCTTTTTGAATTTTAAATTTCTTTTTTAAGTTGATATGAATAGTACTGTCTTTTTTAAATATATATCTAAGACAAAGAACTGTTGCTACAACTTGAGAAAGTGCTGTAGATATACCTGCTCCAGTTACTCCAAGTGCTGGAAGTCCAAATAATCCATATATAAGTATTAAATTTCCAAATACATTTAATAAATTTACTAATATATTTATTTTCATAGGCGTTTTTGTATCTCCTGCTCCTCTTAAAGATGCAAATATAGAGAAGTTAAAGGCTTGAAATACAAATCCCATAATAATTACTCTAAAATAAGAACTTCCTATTGCAATAGTATCAGGATGAGCTCCTAGGAACTTCATAATAGTTGGAGCAAAGCTTATGCCTAAAATAACTATTGGTACTGCTAAAAAGATTTGTGTCAAAAGTATAATATGTTTTACTACAGACTCAACCTTATCTTGTCTATGCCCACCTATGTATCTTGCTATCATGGCTGTAGCGCCTATATTTAAAGACTGAACTAATGATAATCCAATCAGAATTAATTGATTGGTTATACCTACCGATGCTATTCCCGCTGCAGATGTAGCATTATTTCCAAAATTTCCAAGCATTATCATATCTACCATTCCAAATAAAGTTCCCATTAGGAGCTCTATAAAAACTGGCCCTGCTATCCTGTTTATTTCTGATCTTATAGCTTTTTTCGAATGCAAATCTTCCATATACATCACCCTATTTTATTTTTTTAGATAAACTATTTCGATTATCTAAATATTATATCATAATGCAAAAAAAATACAAACCCTTATCATCTAAGAGTTTGTACCTTTATTAAACTAAAACTTTTTCTTGTTTCTTTATATACTCATCTATTGCCTTGGCAGCATCTTTTCCTGCTCCCATAGCAAGGATTACAGTAGCAGAACCTGTTACTATATCTCCTCCTGCAAAAACAGCTTCTTTAGAAGTTTCACCTGTTTCCTCTTGAGTTATAATTCTATTTTTACTATCTACATCTAAGTTTTTAGTTGTAGTTGATATAACAGGATTTGGTGTAGTTCCAAGTGCCATTATAACAACATCTACATCAAAATCAAATTCAGAGTTTTCTATAACTACAGGAGATTTTCTTCCTGAAGCATCTTCCTCTCCAAGAACCATTCTTTGACATTTAATAGCTTTTACCGAACCCTTATCGTCACCTAATATCTCTAAAGGATTTGTAAGAAATTCAAAATGTATTCCCTCTTCCATAGCATTTTCAACTTCTTCTTCTCTCGCCGGAAGTTCGTCCTTGGTTCTTCTATAGATAACATGAACTTCAGATCCAAGTCTCTTAGCAGTTCTAGCTGCATCCATAGCAACATTTCCTCCGCCTATTACAGCTACCTTTTTACCTTTTTTTATAGGAGTATCTGTATCTTCTCTAAAAGCATTCATTAGGTTGTTTCTAGTTAAATACTCATTAGCTGAAAATACACCATTCAAGTTGACCCCTGGTATATCTAAAAACAAAGGCAGTCCTGCTCCCGATCCTATAAAAATCGCTTCATATCCCTCTTCGAATATATCTTCTATTGTCATTGTTCTTCCTACTATAACATTTGTTTCTATTTCAACACCCATATGTTTAAGATTTTCAATTTCAACTTCTACTATTTTCTCACTTGGAAGTCTAAACTCTGGTATTCCATATACTAAAACTCCGCCTGGTTTATGAAGAGCTTCAAATATCTTAACTTCATAGCCTTCTTTTGCAAGTTCCCCGGCGCAGGAAACTCCAGCTGGACCAGAACCTATAACAGCTACTTTGTGTCCATTTGATTCTTTTTTATTTGAAAACGCTATCCCATTTTCTATCGCATAGTCAGCTGCAAATCTTTCCAGCTTTCCTATAGCTATAGCATCACCTTTTATTCCTAAGATACAAGTCTTCTCACACTGATCTTCTTGAGGACAAACTCTTCCGCAAACCGCCGGAAGTGATGAATACTCGTTTAAGATTTCAGCTGATCTTTCAAAATTTTCTTTGGCTATTTCATCTATAAATCCAGGTATGTCTATAGATACCGGACACATAGGTACACATCTTGGATTTTTGCATTGTATGCATCTTTTAGCCTCGGCTATTGCCTCTTCACGAGTATATCCCAGACAAACTTCCTCAAAATTATGTATTCTCTCATCTGGATCTTGGTATTGAACGGGTATTCTAGCAGCTTTACTCATCAAGCATTCCTCCTGTAAGTTCGCAGTGTTTATGATCCATCTCTATTTCTTCATCTCTATATTGAGTTTGGCGTCTTAAAGCTTCGTCAAAATCTATTAAATGTCCGTCGAACTCAGGTCCGTCAACACAAGCAAATTTTGTCTCTCCGCCAACTGTAACTCTGCAAGCTCCGCACATACCTGTTCCATCCACCATTATTGGGTTCATGGATACAACTGTTGGTATGCCAAGTTTTTTAGTAGTCATAGCGGTAAACTTCATCATAATCATAGGTCCTATTATAACGCATCTGTCATAGTGATTACCTCTGTTTACAAGTTCTTCTATAGCATGAGTTACCATACCATGAAAACCATAGCTTCCATCATCAGTTGCAATGAAAACGTTTTCTGTAATAGCTCTAAATTCATCTTCTAATATAACAAGACTCTTGTCCTTAGAACCTGTTACTATATGAACATCTACTCCTCTTTCTTTAAGCCATTTTGCCTGTGGAAGTAATGGTGCAACACCAACTCCTCCCCCTGCTAAAAGTATTGTTTGCTTTCTTAAATCTTCAATATCTTCGTTTACAAAATCAGAAGGCTTTCCAAGCGGTCCTACAAAATCTTTTATGCTGTCTCCTACTTCTTTATCAGTAAGCTTTTTTGTAGAAGTACCCATTGTTTGAGTAACTATGTTTACAGTACCTTTTTCTTTATCAGTGTCGCAAATAGTAAGAGGCACTCTTTCACCCTTATCATCTACTATAACTATGATAAACTGTCCTGGAAGTGCTGCTTTTGCAACTCTTGGTGCTAGTATGTCTATTGAGTAAATATTAGGAGCTAGCAACTTTTTACCTGCAATCTTATACAAAACTATTCCCCCTTATTTTATGTTATAAATATATCTAACTTCATTCTGAGTTTAACATAAATACAATATTTATTCAATAGTTTAAATATTGCTTAATCTCTATACACTGTGTTTTATAGTTTTTAAATTCTATATCAAGCCTGGTATTATAAATAAAGACGGTTCCAATAATTTGGGAACCGTCTTTATTTATAAATCTATTCTACACTCATAAGCTTTTCAGTTACTGTTTTTTCTATTAATTCTATCTTTCTATCTGCTTCTTCTTCATCTTTATCTTTACTGTAAATATAAAGCTTAATCTTTGGTTCAGTTCCAGATGGTCTTACTGTATACCATGATCCATCATCAAGCATATATTGAAGCACATTGCTCTTTCCTATTCCAGTATCATCATTTTCATAGTCTATAAGATGGTCAAGACTCATGCTTCCGATTTTGTCTATAGGATTCTTTCTGAAGTGATCCATCATTCTTTCAATTCTCTTGCTTCCTTCTATGCCTTCAAATACTAATGATATAAGGTTTTCTTTATAGTATCCAAACTCTTGATAGATTTCTTCTAATACTTCTAGAAGATTTTTACTTTGTTTTTTATAATATGCTGCCATTTCTACTATTATCATAGTTGAAATAACTGCATCTTTGTCCCTTACAAGCGTTCCGTAAGTGTAGCCTATACTCTCCTCATATCCAAATACAAAGTTGTGCTCATTTGTATTTTCCCATTCATTTGCTTTAGCACATATATTTTTAAATCCAGTCAGAGTATTAAAAGTCTCAACACCATATTTTTCTGCTATTACCTTTCCAAGGTCTCCAGTTACTATACTCTTTACAATAGCAGGATTCTTGGGAAGCTCTTTATTTTCATGGAGTGAGCTTATTATATAGTTTACTAAAAGCGCTCCAGTCTGGTTTCCGTTTAAAAATATATATTCTCCTTTTCTATCTCTTACCATCATAGCTATTCTATCTGCATCTGGATCAGTTGCAACTAGTATATCTGCATCTTTTTCTTTTCCAAGTTCTACAGAAAGTTTAAATGCTTTTGGATCTTCCGGATTTGGGTAACCCACTGTTGTGAAGTTTGGATCTGGATTTTCTTGCTCGGCAACTACAAATATATTTTTAAATCCTCTATCATCTAGTACACGCCTTACGGGCTTGTTTCCAGTACCATTAAGAGGTGTATAAACTACCCTTATATCTTTGTCTAGTTCTTCAGTTTTTCTTATGCTTCTGGCTAATATTTCAGCGTTATATTTATCATCTATTTCTTTTCCTATAATTTCTATAAGACCTTTTTCCTTAGCTTCTTCTAAATCCATCATTTTTACATCTTTAAAGTGTTCAACTTGCCCCATCTCGTAAAGGATTTCCGAAGCTATTTCGTCTAATATCTGGGAACCTTCTTCCCAGTAAGCTTTATATCCATTATATTCTCTAGGGTTGTGACTTGCCGTAACTACTATTCCTGAAATAGTACCAAGCTCACGCACTGTATAAGAAAGCACTGGAGTAGGTCTTATTCCGTCAAATAAATATGTCTTAATTCCATTAGCCGCAAGAACTCTAGCTGCTGTTTCTGCAAACTGGTCTGAATACTGCCTAACGTCATAGGCTATAGCTACACCTTTATCCATAGCTTTTTGTCCTTTATTTACTATGGTAGATGCAAGACCTTGAGTTGCAAGAGCAACTGTATACTTGTTCATTCTATTAGTTCCAGCACCTATCTTACCTCTAAGACCTGCTGTTCCAAAAGAAAGGTCTGTATAAAATCTGTCTTCTATTTCATCCTTGTCATCTCTTATAGCTTTTAATTCAGCTTTTGTTTCCTCATCAAAAAACTCATCTTCCATCCACATATCATATTTTTTCATATAATCCATAAGTATCCTCCTATTATTTAGTTATGTCTACAAATTCTGCATCTATAACATTTTTTATATCTAAGGGCTCAATTTGTATCTGGGATCCAATCTTGCCGCCACTTACAATTATTTCCTTTAAAGCAAGGCTATCTTTTTGAATAAAAGTCTTATAGTCTTTTTTCATACCAATAGGTGAACAACCTCCCCTTACATAGCCTGTTATAGCTAGTATATCACTTATATTTATAAATTCTATCTTTTTCTCTTTTGCAACTTTTGCAGCCTTTTTTAAGTCAAGATGCTGATCTACTGGAATTATAAATACATACACATTGCTTGAGCCTCTAGTTACTAAAGTTTTATATACTTCTTCTACATTTTTATTAATTTTTTTACTAACAGATATCCCATCAATTTGTCCATCTTCTATTGAATAATTAATTATCTTATAATTTATAGCTTTTGCATCCAATATTCTCATTGCATTTGTCTTTTTCATAATTTCTCTCCTAATTTATACTATACCCATTTTTCTATAAATAACTTATTAGTTAAAGCTTTTATAAGTTTCAAAATAACACTAGTTATTCTTTATAAGATATTTTCTTTTATCACAGTTTAGTATTTTCTACTTATTAATACTTTTATAGCTAGGTTAAAGAACAAAAAAAAAGGAAAGAATATAAAATCTATTCCATCCATAAATAACATCTGAGCTTTAACCTATTTAGTTGTATAATTTTCTACTTATACCCAAGAATCATATCTATATATAGAATGAATTTTGAAAGTAAGATCTGACTTAGTAAAGGTTGTTTCTTTTCATAAAATACTATTTCTCATCTTCATTGAACACATCTTAATACTATTATTAAATTTCTTAAATCAATTAGGCCAAATCATCTATCACAGAATTAAAGCTTAAAATATTTAGCCCCTTCCTACACATCTATACTGTATCTTGATCTATTTATTAAATCTATATCAAATTTATGCTTAAAATTATCTATACTGATATCATATACATAATTGCTAAAGTCTCTTAATATCTCAAGATTGTTTTCTGAAGCTATGTTTCCTATTCTGTTTAATGTTTGAAGAAGCGAAACAACTACTGAGACATCTTCTTTTCCATAGTGGACAACCTGATAAAATGTAAAGTATAGGTCTTCAGCAAAGTTAAAGTCTTCATATATTACAACTCCTTTAGAATCTTCTTCCCTTATAGCTGTATAATTTTCTTTTATTTCACTTAGCTTACCAAGTAAAACGCCTAATATATTAATGCAGTGGATAGCAGTATTAGGATCATTTATTCCTGGCGAAATAGCTCTAAGTGTTATATCTACTATTTTTTGAAGAGAGTATTTGTAGTCATTCATCGAAAGCCTTTCATTTCCAAAGGTCAGTTTATTCATTATATCTTCTTTTAAATCTTCATCTAGTTCTTCTTCATTGTGATATAGAGTTCCTATGTTTTGATTTAAGGTAACAAAATCCCCAATATGAGAATGAATAATAAGCTTTGAATCAATATCTTTTATCTCGCTTAGGAGTGAATCCAAATTCATCAGCTGAAGATAACCATTTTGATTTGAATATACTTCCACCTTATTTTTATAAGCTTTTACTTTATATTCTTCCAAGGTTTCTTTTTCTTTTTTATATTTAAGTGAGTCTTCTATGATTTCATAGGACTCGTCATATACTCTTTTAATAAGTTTTGTAGCCTGTATAGAAGAGGATACCCTATAGATAAACCTTACAAAATACATTATAGAAAATATAGCATATAAAACTCCTATGGTCGCTGAAATTACTAGATATTCTGAAAAACTGTTTTTCATAAAAAATAGAGTTACTATACAATAGATAAATCCTCCTACAAATACACCTAATACTTTCATAGAGATTTTATCTGTTAGAAAGTTGTTTACAACCCTAGGTGAAAAGTCTGATGAATACATGGTCAATACAACCATGATAGTTGAAAATGTAAATGTAGTTATAGTCAGCAGAGCGCCCGCTAATGTTCCAAGAATAACTTTTGCCAGATCAACACTTGTTAAAAATATAGAAGGGATATTCTCCAGTATGGGAACAGTTCTTGTGTCTATAAGTATAGCTATGGCGCAAAGAATTATAGATATGACTATATATTTAAGTAAATATAAAATTACCCTGTTGTTAGAATAGATTTTTTTAATCTTATCTGCCATCTATATCTATCTCCTTTTTCAACTTAGCAATAGCTGAGTATAACTCATCTGCCTGCGGAGGTTCAATTTCTTCTAATCTTTCGCCCCTTTCTATATAGACCCCTTTGTCTGTTACTTCTCCTATTATAGATGCAGAAATATCCATAGCTTCCAACTTTTCTATCATCTCTTTTATAATTCTTTCATCTCCAATAACCAGCATACTGCCGCTTGAAATAAGTCTCATGGGATTTATTCCCAAGATGCTGCACATGGTTTTAGTTGTATCAGTTATAGGAATTGATTTTTCATATATCTGTATTCCCATTTTTATTGCCTTATGAGCTTCCCAAACAGCTCCTAGAATTCCTCCTTCTGTTATATCATGCATATAGTTTACATGTAGGAGTCCTCCAAGCCTTCCCTCTTCTTTTACAGAAATCTTCTCTCCATAACCCTTTCCTTCTTCTATCATCTTAGAATCCATTTTATCTTTAAAAAAGCTTTCATAGTCATTTAGCAGAATTGAAGTTCCTTCTATTCCTATGGATTTAGTGACCATTACCTTGTCTCCATTTTTAATCTCATGAATTTTAAGTATATCCTTCTTTTTAACCTTACCGATTACAGTTGTGGAAACCACTACTTTATTTACAGCATCTGTTATTTCAGTATGTCCTCCCATTATTTCTACGTTTAATCTTTCTGCAGTTTCGCCGGCATCTTTCATTATCTGCTCTATATCTTCATAGCTGGTTCCCTTTGGAGCTAAGATGGTCATAAGTACTCCTATAGCCTCCCCTCCGCTGGTAGATATATCATTGACTGATATCTCTAGGGCAAGCCTTCCTATGTCCCCTGCAGCGCCTGTGATAGGGTCTGTAGAAAGTACAGCTACCTCTTCACCAAAGTCGACCAAGGCATTATCTTCTCCAACACTTGCACCCGTTAATATATCATCTCTAGTATGCTTTATATATTTAAATACTTTTTCCTCTAATAAATCATTTGGTAGTTTTCCAGTAATCAAATCCATCTCTCCTTAATCAATCATAAATTTATTTTATCTATATTTAAACTTTTCTTTTAATTATCTCTATTGTAGCATTTATAACTATATTTTACCCCTTTTTGCCTCTCATACACAAGACTAGATTTTAGTAAAGCTTTTTTACGAATTAGAATAGCTCCTTTAATCTATAAAAGAGCTATCGACTGGGTCTATTTTTCACTTTTTAAAGTTACTTCTACTATTTCAGGCCTGTTAAATATCCTAACAGGTATTATACTATTTCCCAGTCCCCTGCTTACTATCAAAGTTGAACTCTTTATATTGTGGCTTCCGCTTGTATACTCTGGAAACAAACCCTGATCCGGTGCAACTAATCCCCCCAGAAATGGGATTCTAAACTGCCCGCCGTGAGCATGTCCTGCAAAGGCCAAATCTATATCATTTTGAGCATATAGAGAAAACAGCTCTGGTCTATGAGAAAGCAGAATCTGAAAGTTATCGCTCTGAGATAAACTCTCTAGTGATTTTTCAAGACTCGATAAGTTGCTTCCATCTAAATAGTTTGAAGTCAAAAACGCCGGATCTTTTAATCCTAGTATCTCTATAGTTGAATTATCTATGCTTATATCTCTTTTTTCGTCATCTAAAACTATGACACCCGATTTTACTAGTTTCTCCTTAATAGTTTCATATTGTCCTGACCATGCTTCGTGATTGCCTGAAACATAATATACTGGAGCAATATCTACTGCTCCATCTATAAAAATCATAGCTTTTTCAAGATCATATCTTCGTCTATCTATTAGGTCGCCAGTTATAACTATTATCTGCGGCTTAGCTGATATTATTTTTTGTAAAATCTTTTCTTGGCCCTTTCCAAACATCTTATTGTGAAGATCTGATATATGTACTATTTTAAAGTTATCAAATTTCTTTGATATTTTCTCGTTTTTATATACCACACTCGTAGTAACTAGATCATTGTTTTGCCAAATAAAAAACATAGCAAAGCCTATCATTATCATCAATGTTACAACTAGCTTATTTTTAAAAAAATTCATAAATCCTCTTCCTTTTTTTGTATTTTCTATTATTATAGCATGAATGTATGCAATATTATAGATGCTTATCTACTGTAGGAAAACTCTAAGGGCTAGAAATTATAAAATATTTACCTAATATAGGGTCAATTAAAAGTTTAAATATGATAAACTCTAAGGTAGAATAGTATTAAGGAGGGTGAATCATGAAAATATTTATCGATGCAGATGGATGTCCTGTAGTTGCTATAGCTATAGAACTTGCAAAAGAGTTCAACTTGGAAATAATAATAGTTAAAAATTTTGCCCATAAAATTACTGATTCTTATGCTGAGGTTGTTTCAGTTGATATAGAAAACGACAGCGCAGATTTTTACATAGTAAACCATCTCACTCAAGGAGATCTTGTAGTTACTCAAGACTATGGACTAGCTGCTCTTGTTCTAGCTAAAGGAGCTTACCCCATCAATCAAAACGGTCTTATCTATACAGGTGATAATATAGATGGAATGCTTAACACCCGTCACGTTCACCAGCAGCTTAGAAGGGCCGGAAAACATCATAGCAATGCTAAAAAAAGAATAAAAGAAAATGATGACAAGTTTAGATTTAATTTTAAAAGATATATAGAAGAGAAAATACAGCTATAAAATATGCACCATGAAGAATCAAATCTTCATGGTGCATATTTTTATCTTTAATCTTTTTTTCTTTTTTACTTTTTTGAAATATTGTCTATTCCAACTGCTGCTAGAAGAACAAGTCCCTTTACTACTGTTTGGAAATATGTATCTACACCAAGCAGTGTCATACCATTAGAAAGTATGGCTATAATCAATAATCCAATCACTACACCCTGAAGTTTTCCCTCTCCTCCATTTACGCTTACGCCTCCCAGTACTACTGCCGTTACAACATCAAATTCAAGACCTACTCCTATACTAGGTAGGGCACTGCCTACTCTTGAAAGCATAACAACTGATGCAAGTGAAGCCAATAAACCTGAAACCATGTAGACCATATACTTCATCTTTACAACGTCTACTCCAGAGAGAACTGATGCTTTCTCATTTGCTCCTATTCCATATAAGTATCTTCCAAACCTTGTATTGTTAAGCAGAAAAAAACCAAATCCATATACAAGCACTAATATTATTATTGGAACAGGTACCTTAAATACATAACCTTGTCCTATCCATGAAAAATTATCAGGAAAACCAAATATCCCTACTCCCTTAGTAACTATAAAAGCAATACCGCTATAGATTGTCATAGTTCCCAGAGTTGATATAAGGGGAGAGATATTTAATTTATTTATTAAAAAGCCATTAAATAAACCCAAAATCATACCAGAAATAAGTGTTATCAATATAGCTAAAGGGATGCACACTCCTGCTACCATAAGTTTTGCTAAAACAACTGAGGTAAGACTTAAGATTGAACCAACCGATAGATCTATTCCTCCTGTAAGAATTACCATAGTCATACTTACAGTTACAATACCAACTACAGCCACCTGTCTTAAAACCTTAGTTAAGTTATCCAAAGTTAAAAAGTAGGGACTGCTTAGAGATAAGCCAATAAACAAAACTACTAAAAATATTAATATTCCATAAGTAAAAATTCCACTTCTCTTAATTTTATCCATAACTCTGCTCCTTTAATAGACTCGCTGAATCTATAAAAATCTTTTCCGCAGTTATCTCGGAAGGTTTATATTCTGAAACTATCTGCCCATTACTCATAACTAATATTCTATCAGATATACTAATTACCTCTTCCATCTCTGAAGAAATCATTATAATAGACTTTCCCTGTCTTGTTAAATCTCTTAGTAGAGCGTATATCTCTTCTTTAGCACCAACATCTATTCCTCTAGTAGGTTCATCAAAGATAAATATAGAAGCATCTGAAAGAAGCCATTTTGCTATTACTACTTTTTGCTGATTTCCTCCGCTTAAGTTCAGTACCTTTTCATCGATGGAAGAATATTTTACTTGAAGTTTTTCTAGAATATCCTCTACTAACTTCTTTTCTCTTTTCTTATCAATAATTCCCATTTTACTTATATTTTCAAGTGAGGAATAGGTTACATTATCTAAGACAGATCTGTCTAACAAAAGCCCTAAAGACTTTCTATCTTCTGTTACAAATGCTATCTTTTTATCTATAGCATCTTTTGGAGATTTTATATTTTCTAGACTGCCATTAATCAAAAGCTCTCCTGAGACAATCTTATCCACCCCAAATATAGCTTCTGCAAGTTCTGTTCTTCCTGAACCTATAAGACCTGCTATTCCAAGTATTTCACCTTTTTTTAAGTTGAAATTTATGTTCTTTATCTTTTGAGTGCTTACATTCTTAAATTCTAAAACATTCTCATCTGAGCTTCCTCTACTTGGATTTTTTTGATCCAAATTAAGCTCCCGACCAACCATTGTCTTTATTAACTCTTCTTCATTAAAGTCATTTGTTCTTCTAGTTTCAATTACCCTGCCGTCTCTTAAAACAGTAATATAGTCTGATATTTTCAATACTTCGTCAAGTCTGTGAGATATATATATTATAGTTACCCCTTTGCCCTTCAAATCATCTATTATCCTAAACAAGTTTTTTATCTCATTTTCAGTTATAGATGCGGTAGGTTCATCTAATATTAGTACTTCTACATTTCTTACAAGTGCTTTTGATATCTCTACAAGCTGCTGGTTGCCTATACCCAAGTCTCTTATCTTAGTTTCAGGAGATGAGTTAAGGCCCACTTCTTTTAGCAGTTCAGCTGTCTTTTTATACATATATTTTTTATCCAAAAACACCCCATTAACCCTCTCATTTCCATAAAAGACATTCTCTGCAATGGAAAGCGTGGGAATCATATTTAATTCCTGATATACAGGTATTATACCTAAGTTTAAACTTTCTATTGGAGAGTTTTTCTCCATAGACTTTCCTCTATAATAAATTTCACCTGATGTTTTATCTACTGCACCGGTGATCATCTTTATCATGGTAGATTTACCTGCTCCATTCTCTCCGACAAGTGCATGAATTTTTCCTTTTTCAAATTCTATATCTGCTCCGTCTAAGGCTATAACTCCAGGATATTCTTTGGTAAGATTTTCTAATTTTAAAATGGTCTCTTTCTTCATTTCCATCTTCCTCACTTCTTTTATAAAAAGATCCTCCATTTATAAGCTCACTATATATGGAGGATCTTTTTATTATTTATTTAAAAACTCATCTACATTTTCAACCGTTACCTTGGTAACCGGGAATTCTATTAAGTCTTTTATAGGTCCATCTTCAACTACTTTTTTCGCAGTTTCCACTATAACCTTACCACTTTCAAAGGGAGCTATATCTATCGTTCCTCTATATATTCCACCTTCTTTAACTTTTAAAAGAGCTTCCTCTATAGCATCAAATCCTACTAAAACTATATCATCACCATCTTTACCAGCAGTCATCATAGCCTGGTAAGCTCCAAGAACCGCGTCATCATTTATTCCTAAGATTACATTTAAATCAGGATTAGATTGTAAAAGTGTTTCTATAGTATTTAATCCAAGTTCTCTTGTATGTGCATCGGGTTCTGCAATTATTTCCGCATCAGGAGCAATTGAAAGAAGACCTTCTTTTTGCCCTTTTGTTCTCTCTAGTGCTGCCGGAATAGTACTAAAGTTAAGGATGGCCACATTTGCCTTGCCATTTAAATTATCCTTTATATATTGACCCGCAATCTCTCCAGCTTGAAAACCATTATCGTATTCTATAGATCCAATAAATGCATCCGGATCTCCTACTTCAGCATTTGCAGCTATAACTCTTATACCAGCTGCTTTAGCTTCTTGAATCATAGGATTTAGTGCAGTTGAATCATTTGCACTTAAGATTATTGCGTCCACCTTTTGAGTTATTAAATCTTCCATAGCCTTTATTTGAGGCTCTACTTCGTTTTTTCCATCAATTACACTTAATTCTATATTTAATTCAGCTGCTTTTTCTTTCATTCCATCTATCAGCCTAACAAAGTATGGGTTTCCAAGGTCCATTGTAATATAACCCATCCTTAATTTTTCTCCGCCTCCTGTATCGTTTGGAGTTTCAACTGGATCTTTCCCCTCAGGTGTGCATGCTGCTAAAGTAAATGCCAATACTAGTATCATCATTGCTGTAATTATTTTTTTCATATTAAGTCTCCTATCTAAAATTTTTATTTAATTTCTACTCCTTACACTCTATCCATATCATTTAAAGCTTCTTTTAGTTTTTCACATTCTTCATCAGTTAATGTTATACCTTTTCTCATCTTACCATCTTCATGGTTCCAATCTCGAAGATCAAATTTAGCAGGACGGTTATTCCAACTAACCTTGTTTAACTCTTTTGTCCAATCACCTTTCTCTGAAAGAACTGCTAGCTTTTCTACAATATCATATGTTATTTCAGCCATTATTTACACTCCTCTTTTCTTTATTCAATACTACTTTATACCCTTAGATTACAATTTAAAGCATATTATATAACTTTTCCAACTTAAAATGAATGTATGTTCAAAACATGTCTTGAATATACGTTCTAAAAGCGATATAATGTAATTCATGCACATTGCTAAATTTAAATGATTGAGGTGAAACTATGACAGGAAAAACTCATATAGCTATAGGTGTTGCGGCAGGTCTTACTATGGCCTATGGTAAGCCTGTAAATGATCAACTTATAATTATAGCTGCTTCTACACTTGGTTCTTTAATACCTGACCTAGATCATCCAAAGTCAAAATTAAATCAAAAATTGTTGTTTTTAAAAAACGAACTCTATCGTATAATGTTTTTCATATCTATAGCTGCCTTATTCCTATATATGTATTTACAATATAAGAATAGTATCTTTGCCTTATTATCTATTATATTCTTGTTTATAGGCACATCTACCCACAGAGGATTTACTCATAGTATTATGGGGTTTTTAATATTTACCTACGTACTAAGAACGATCACCCTCCAATATGGAATAAACTATCTTTATGAAAGTATAAGCCTAGGATACTTGCTTCATCTGTTAGCAGACTTCTTAACTCCAAGAGGAATAAAATTATTTTATCCTTTGAATGTAAATATAGCATCGCCTATAATTATAAATCCAAATAGCGGAATAGACAGTGTAATCTTTAC
Organism: Tissierella sp.; assembly: GCF_029266915.1. Lineage (GTDB taxonomy): Bacteria > Bacillota > Clostridia > Tissierellales > Tissierellaceae > Tissierella_A. The sequence continues at coordinate 32,771 of NZ_JARIEF010000082.1, forward strand.
ACTTGCAAGTATATATTCTCTGCTCCTTCTCTTTAGATTTATCTTATAAAGGCCTTTGAATTTAGAGGCCTCTTTAAGATTAATAGAGTTTAAAGGATGCCCCTCCTATAAACTCTCTAAGAATAGAATTGGGAGGTATTGCACTTTCATCCTCCACATCTACAAAATATTCCAAGAATTTTATTAACTTTCTAGCTTCACTATAATGTATGCTGGTTTGATCAACTTCCTTTAATAAGGGAAGTATATATTTTTTAAGCACACTCATCTCATAAACTAATGATGAGTTAAACATTATATCTGCTTGCTCTTGATACGGAAATATATACCTCTCTTCCCCTCTCCTTACCCCTGTCCAAAGTTCCAAGGTTCTCAAAGGACCATTGCCTCTGTATTTTACATCTCTTACCATTCTTCTTACTAGTCTTATATCTGTAGTGGATATGCGATTATGAGGATCGAGATTAATACCTGTAAGAGCTGAAATATATATCTTGAATTTGTTTTTTTCAGGTATCATTTTAGTAAGCTCTGGATTTAGTCCATGTATGCCTTCAATTATAATAGGATGATCTTTATCTAATTTTACTATCTTTCCTGATTTTCCTCTTTTACCAGTTACAAAGTCAAATTTCGGAAGTTCTAGATTCTTTCCTTCTATTAACTTTACAAGGTCCATATTAAGAAGCTCTATATCTATTGCATCTATAGTTTCAAAGTTTGGTGTTCCGTCCTTATTTAAAGGCGTTTTATCCCTGTCTACAAAATAATCATCAAGAGAAATAGTAATTGGTCTCTGACCGTTGACATTCATCTGAACCTTAAGTCTGTTTGCAAATGTTGTTTTACCAGAGGACGAAGGACCTGCTATTTGTATTATATTAATATCCTTATCTTTATAGATTATATCTGCAATTTCAGATACTTTTTTCTCATGATGAGCTTCAGATATTTGAATAATATCATCTATCCCACCGTTTTGTATTTTTTCATTTAGGGAGCCCACATATGATAAGTCCAATATCTCCAACCACTGGTCTGTATCTTCAAATATTTTAGCCAGTTTTTTTTGTTCTTTAAAGTTCTCTATATCATAATTATTTTTCTTACTTGGAAAGAGAATTATAATTCCAGGATAGTAATATTTCAATTTAAAATCTTTTACGTAACCTGTAGACGCTGCTAAGTAACCATGAAAAGAATCATAATGTCCATTTATTTTATAGATACTTATTTCTTCTTTCTCTGTTGTTTCAAACAATCTTAACTTATCTGCATATCCATATTCTCGAAATACTTCAAGTGCTTCTTCTCTTTTGTATCTTTCCCTTTTTATAGGATAGTCACTTTTAATAATATCTTCCATTTTCTTTTCTATCTTTATTAAATCATTAAAACTTATAGGATAATCTTTTCCAAGTTTTCCATATAGTCCAGGTCCTAAAAAGTATTCTATACTTACCCGGCTATTGGGATAAAGTTCCTTACAAGCCATTATAAATACAGCTGAGATCGTCTTGGTATATATTCTATACCCATCTACGTCTCGGTTGTCTATAAATTCTATCTTTGTATCTTCTTGTAATTCTGTATCCAGGTTATATATCCTGTTGTTTATTCTAGCACCTAGATATTTCTTATAGTCATCACCAAATGTTTTTTTTGATAGGTCCAAAAGATTTATGCCCTTTTCAACTTGTATCTTTTTTAAACCTTTAATATCTACTTCTATAGCCATAAAATCCCCCTTTAAGCTTTTTCTTCCCAATAAGTATTGTATCATATTAAAACTTAGTAGAAGTCTTGGGCCAGGCTCCAGACTTCTACTAAGTTTATTATTATTTATAATTTTCCTTGTGATGATCTTTTTTTTATGATAAGCCCTCTATATCTCTATTTGCCAAGTTATCTCTACAGTATCTGTCTGCTGTAAATCTTCCGCTACTATTGAAATGTTATCACTCATAACTGACATACTTTTTTGGAGACTTAAAGGAGATCTGTAAACTTCATCTTCATCAAAGCTATAATTTATTACGATAATTTCTCCCAGCTTTACTCCAGAAGCCTCTGCTATTAAAGCCGCCTTTTCTCTTGAATTACTTATAGCATCCTTTAGGATCATCTCTTTAAATGATTTACTATCTTTTAATTTATAAACAATTGAGAACTCTGGATTTGCTTTAGATCTAGCTAAAGCATTTAAAACTCCACTCAATTTTTCCTCATTATTATCAAATTCAATTGTCAAAGAATGATGGATTTCATAGCCTATAAATTTTCTCTTACTATTAAATTCCCTTGTTTCATTTTCATACTTTGTGTCTACACTAAAATTTATTGTTTTTATAGATTCTTTTTCAAAACCTTCTTCTCCTAAAGCTGTCCTTAAGTTCTCAAGGTCATAGTTTGCCTTCTTTAATGACTTTTCATAAGTATCATCCAAAGATTTAATTTCTATATTTATTTTTATCATATCAGGAGGTATAGACGCTTGTCCTACACCTTTGACTTTTATAATTCTATTTTCCATAATAATCCTCCTATCAATATATTCTATTAATAGATATACCCACTAACGAAGGATTTAATATTTAATAATTTTTATTTAATAGTTTTTTTGAAGTTATTTATTTTATTTCCAAAATAAATAAACCTACTATAGTGGCACCAATTAATAAACACTGAATCTTTGTCAGTTTTCTTAAAAATATAAGCGATTTTTTTCAAAAGCTATAAAATACAATCATAATTAATGGATTTGTAAGAGTTTTATTAATTTATTATTTACCACAAAAAATTATGGTATAATGTTTTGTAGTTATGATTATTTTAGCTTCAATATAAGTAATTGTAACTATAAAATATTTTAAGGAGGCAAATTTATGAATACTACTATTTTAGTATTAATCAACGTTTTAGTTATGGCAGCGATCATTTTTACTTTGATATTTCTAAAGAAAAGAAATTTCTCTTTTACTTTTAGAGTTATTTCAGCCATGGTTGTTGGTATAATTTTTGGAGCTGCGCTTCAAATGATTTATGGAGGAACGTCAGAAATAGTTTTAAAATCCAATGATTGGTTCGCAGTCGTAGGGACAGGTTATGTAAGGTTATTAAGGATGATAGTTATTCCTTTGATATTTGTATCAATTACCAGCGCTATAATAAACCAAGATTCTAAAAATCTAGGAAAAATGGCTACACAGATAATATTGATCCTAGTAATTACTACTGCTATTTCAGCATTTGTAGGAGCTATGACTGCTAACGCATTCAATTTAACTGCTGAAGGGCTTCAATCAGGTGAAACTGAAACTCAAGCTGGTGAAAGTTTAGAAGGAAGACTCGAAGAATACCAGTCAAGAACTATTCAGGAGCAGATTGTAGAAATAATACCTACAAATCCATTCTTTTCCATGACAGGTCAAGGAAGTTCTGCTACTCTATCTGTAGTTGTATTTGCAGCATTTATATCTGTAGCAGCTCTTGGTGTTAGAAGTAAAAAGCCCGAATCTGCAAAGATATTTTCAGACCTCATTCAGTCTCTGCACGATGTAGTAATGAGAATGGTGACTATGATACTAAGACTTACACCTTATGGAGTTTTAGCTCTTATGACCAGGATGGTTTCAACCAGTAATTTTAAAGATATACTAAGACTTATTAATTTTGTAATAGCTTCTTATGTAGCTTTAGCTATAGTATTTGTTATTCATTTATTATTACTGCTAGTGTTTGGTATAAACCCAGGAATTTATATAAAGAAATCAGCAACAGCTTTAATGTTTGCTTTTAGTTCGAGGTCCTCAGCGGGAGCACTTCCAATAAACATTCAAACTCAGACAGATAAGTTTGGTGTTTCACCCGGACAAGCTAATCTCTCAGCTTCACTTGGAACAAGCATCGGACAAAACGGATGTGCCGGAGTATATCCTGCCATGCTAGCTGTTATGATTGCACCCACAGTGGGTATAAATCCAATGGATCCGGCTTTCTTAATAAAATTAATTGTTATAACAGCCATAGCTTCATTTGGTATAGCTGGAGTTGGAGGGGGAGCTACTTTCGCAGCCCTTACAGTACTCTCTTCTATGGGCCTTCCTGTAGGGTTAGTAGGTCTTCTTATAGCAATAGAACCACTTATAGATATGGGTAGAACAGTTGTTAACGTAAGCGACTCTATGGTTGCAGGACTTATATCAAGCAAGCTTATGGGCGAGCTAGATATGAAAAAATATAATACAGCAATGGTAGATACCGAGGAGGTATAATATGAAAATAATTATTGATGAAAAAGCTCAAAAATATATTAAATCAAAAGGTGAGAATTCTATTACTGCTTGGCTTGAGGGATGTTCTTCGTGAGGCACCAGTGAACCTCAACCATCAGTTAAGATGGGAAAACCAGAAAATACTGCAGATTATGAAAAATATAGAATAAATGAAGTAGATGCTTATATAAAATCAGATGTCAAAGCTAAAGATGATTCTTTAAAAATAAAGTATTCTAAAATGCTTTGGATGGAAAAACTTGTAGTAGAAGGAATTATATTTTAAAAAAACTCCCAGGCCTAGGCCTGGGAGTTTTTTAAGATCTTCTTATTCTTTTAATGCTTACATCTTTAAGTTGTTCTATATTATATATACCATCTAATGAAAATGCAGAATAGGTAAGCTTAACATCATGTACATCATTAGACTTTATAGTCTTTTCTACTATACATTTCCAAGAAAGCCCAGTATTTAACTCTTTCATCTCTGGATAATCTTTTATTCCGGTGCTTATTAAGTGAGTTATTATGCAGGAGGTAAGTATATCTATCATATTTTCAAAATCATTATAGTAGTCTTTGAGCATAAGCAAAGCATGTATACTTGTTATACAATGAAGTATTACTATATTTCCTTTTTCATAAAAAAGGGGTATAAGAAACTTTAGAAGCGTTTTAATCTTTATATCTTCCCCGCCTTTTATAGTAAATCCTTTTTTTATATAGTCTTCATCGTCATAAAGCTCTCTTATTGTTTGTCCAAGAGTATTATTATTTTCAAGTATTTCTCTTATATGTACATCTCTTGATAGTTTTTCTATTTCTTGTCTAAATTCATCTGGATCTATTTCTCTTTTAAATTCTTTAGCTTCTCTATAAGCTGTAATATAATAAGCTAATCCCCTTAAAAGTTCATCCTTAAGTTCTGGTTTTTCTTTATATCCTTCCACTCCATAGGCAACTCTTATAAGTGTATGAAATAAACCGGAGCTCATTCCAAGGGGATATTTATTTATTATATCTCGAGTAATTATTTCTATATCTAGTGTTAAAGCTTGTTTTTTCAAAAAGTCCAAAGTACCTTCGTACAATTCTCTATTTCCCAGGGCAGATTCTATAGACTCAACCTTCTTATAATCTTTTTTCACTTTATTTACACTGCTTCTTGAAAGGTATTTTTTAGTAAATTTATCTACAGTATCCCTGTCTTGTGATAGTTTATATACTGCCCATTGAGCCATGGGTAGATGATTTACAAGATCACCCATATATGGAGAATACTCTGCTCCCGTCTCATTTATTATTTCTTCAACTGTCATAAATATACCTCTTTTCAATCAATTTATTTTACATAAGCATTACATATTAATTACAATACACAAGTATCATATACCCATTTATATAACTTTAAACAAAGTTTATTAAAATTTTAATAAACAAAACCAGATAAAAATTTATCTGGTTTTGTAGGTTTCTATTTGTTTTTATTTATTTCGCTTCTTTAAGTCTTTTTGCTACTTCATCCCAGTTTATAACATTCCAAAATGCTTCAACATAATCTGGTCTCTTGTTTTGATACTTTAGATAGTAAGCATGCTCCCATACATCCAGTCCCATTACAGGGAACATTCCTTCAGATACTGGGTTGTTTTGATTTGGAGTTGACATAACTGCCAGTTTTCCATCTTCAAGTACAAGCCATGCCCATCCACTTCCGAATCTAGTAGCTGCAGCCTTATTAAATACTTCTTTAAAGTTATCAAATCCACCTAAATCTTCATCTATCTTTTTAGCTAGTTCTCCCTCTGGCTTTCCTCCACCATTTGGAGACATAATCTTCCAAAATATTGAGTGATTATAGTGTCCACCAACATTATTGATTACTGCAAATTTTATACTATCTGGTAATTTCTCTAAGTTTTCTTTCTTTAATACTTCTTCTGGACTCATATTCTCAAATTCTGAATGTCCTTCTAAAGCATTATTTGCATTGTTTACATATCCTTGATGATGCTTACTGTGGTGAATCTCCATAGTCTGTGCATCAATATAAGGTTCAAGTGCGTCATAAGCATAATCTAATTCCGGTAATTTAAAAGTCATTTAATATCTCTCCTTTAATTTATATAATCTTTTTTAAAAGTTTCTCTCTATAGTATATATATCCAATTTTCTAATTGATAAACATTATCATCCAAAATTATTAAAATAAGTTGCAAATTTTAAGCAACTTTCCTTATAAATCCCTATAATTAGTCATTTCTACTCGCTTAAAATCTTTTTCATCTACAGAAACTATATTTATACTTCCATTTTCAATTTTAAATTTAAAGAAATAGTTTATATCATCAAATACCCAACAAAGAACAAGTCTTATAATGCCAGCATGAGTAACTAATACTACAGATTCATCTTTTTCTATAATTTCTTCCAAAAAGTCCTTTACTCTATCATAAACTATTTCAAGGCTTTCTCCATCTTCAATGATATATTTATTTTGATTTCTGTTCCACTGATCATATTCTTTTGGATATTCTTCTTCTATTTCTTCAAAGTTCATGCCCGCAAACTTACCAAAGTTATACTCTCCTATTCTGGAGTCAGATTTTCCATCTAGCTGTAAAATTTCTAATGTCTGTATTGTTCTTTTAAAAGGACTGTAGTAGACCCTAGAATAATCAAAGTCCTTCAATCGTTCTCTAGTTTTTTCTATCTGATGTTTTCCTTTTTCAGATAGTGAACTATTATATGTTCCAAAAACTCCTTCTACATTATCTTCGGATTGACCGTGACGAATCATTATTATCTCCAATTATCCACCTCCGCTACAAATAAATTATATTTATTATCTACCCTTTTGATCTGATAGTAATCTGCGAAGACCTTTTTAAATTTGATTATTCCTTAAAAAGACTATTAAATAAGACTATTAAAAAGACGCATAAAATGCATCTCTCTAATAGTCTATAATTTTTAATTATCTAAGGGTTTCCTCTATAGCTGTTTCATCTTAAAAATGAAAAATTAAATTAAAAATAAGACACCCACACCAACTACTGAAAGCACGGCTCCTAATACTTCTCTAGCTGTGATTTTTTCTTTAAATAAGATTATAGAAAAGGGTATTATTATTACCGGGGTTATGGAGGTAATGGTTGCAGTTATACCCGCGCTTGTATGTTGAAGTGATGTCAGCTGCATAGAAACACCCAGAAAAGATCCAAATATAGATCCCAAAGCTATTATTGCAAGGGCCTTCTTGTTCTCAAAGACCTTCTTTAAATCGTCCCATTTATTTAGATATAAAAAAAGCAGAAAGAAAGAAATAAATCCAGCTATAATCCTTATCTGAGTTGCCGCAAATGGATTATATCCATTCATGCCATATTTACTGGCTATAGTTCCAAGAGACTGACCTATCGCTCCTAAGAATGCATATCCAATACCTTTCGCAGAATGATTTAATTTTATTTTTTCTCCTTTTTTACCTCCGCTTAGGATAACTATAGATATTCCCAAAATAGTTATTATCATTCCTATTATTCCAAGGGGGGCAATTTCTTCTTGTAAAAAAATAAATCCAAGTATAGCCGTTAAAGGAGGACTACTTGCCATTATAAGCAGACTAATACGGGTTCCTAGTTCTACATATGCTCTAAAAAGAAAAAAATCTCCTAAAAAAAATCCTACTATTCCTGATAGGCTGAGAAATGTCCAATTTTGTAAACTAGCATCTATAGGAAATAAGTGACCTCTGGCAAAATATGTATAGGTACTGATAAAAACAAAACCAAAGACAAGTGTAATAAAATTTACTGCAAGTGAACCTACTTTTTTGCCGGCCGATTCAAAAGACAGACCAGTTATAGTCCAGCAAAATGCTGCTATTAGTGCTGTTATTTCTCCTATTCTTGAACTAAGCATTCTTTTCATTCCTCATTTTTATGTATTTTGGGTAAATCTACTTCTACTTATCTTCCTTTCCTCTGTTAAAGCTTTCAGCAACTCTTTTTTCGTTTATTTCCCCTATTTTTTTATTTATATAGTCATAACCATTTACCTTGTGGGGTATTAAGCAATCTGAACAATCTTTTATACCATGGATGTTTTTATAATTGCCACCACATTCTTCTAAAAAATATAGGGGGCAATAGCAAAACATACAGTTAAAATCTTCTGTTGAATCTACCTTGTGGCAGGGAAGATACATACAATCTTTATTTGTATAAAATCTATAAGAATTTTCCATCTTTTTACAACTCCTTTTAATATTATTTACCTAAAAATCTAATTTCTCTTAGACTCATTTTTAAAAAATACTTTAAAACTTTCCTATGCTTATATAATATCATCTTTACTAGAAATATTAAAGAGGCTTAAGAATTATTAAAAGCTAATATTGATAGTATTATCGCGCTTAAAGTATTATAATTGTATATGTTGCTTTTTATAAGCTTCTTGCCATTTAAAAAAATCATACTTATAATAGTATTGTAAGATTTTAAATAAGTTAAATTTGTATATTAAAATTTAAAGATCAAATAAAATAATCAATAACGATAAAATATGATTAGAAGAATCAATAAAATTGCTTCTAAACATATATCACTAGGAGGAATGTTGATGAAAACAAATATGTATGTACTATACGGTGGCAGATCTGTCGAACATGAAATATCTATCATCTCAGCAACTGCCGTTTTAAATGCAGTAGATAAAGATACTTATAATGTCTATCCTGTATTTATCACTAAAGAAGGAAAATGGTGTCCATTTGGAAAGCTAGATTCAGATGTAAAAGAAGAAGATTTAGAATTATCAAGTGATATGAGCGTCACACAATCAATGGGTGCCTTTATTTCTTCTATAGATTTAGATCAAAGCAATTTAGTTTTCCCAGTTCTTCACGGCAATAACGGAGAGGATGGAACTATACAAGGACTTTTAGAATTAATAGACCTTCCCTATATTGGAAATGAAGTTTTAGCTTCTGCTCTTTGCATGGACAAGGTTATGACAAGCGATATTTTAAAAGCTCATAATATTCCTCAAGCAAATTATACAAGTGTAAGAAAGCATCTTTGGGATCAAGACCTAGACTCTTCAATAGATAGAGTCCTTGAAAGAGTCAAGCTTCCTGTCTTTGTTAAACCTGCCAATGCTGGTTCAAGTGTAGGTATAAGTAAGGCTTCAACCAGGCAAGAGCTTGTAGAGAGTGTAAAACTAGCCTTTACTTATGATGTGAAATTACTTATTCAAGAAGAAGTTGTCGGAAAAGAAGTAGAAACTTGTATAATCGGAAATAACTCTCCCCTAGCTTCTTTTTCAGGAGAATTAGAAATGGAAGATGCTTTTTATGATTACGAAGCAAAATATATTAAAAAAGCTGCTATCCCTGTTATTCCAGCCTTGCTTGATGAAGCTACAAGTAAAAAAGTAAGAGAAATAGCTCTTAAAACATACAGGGTACTAGATTGCCGAGGAATTGCTAGAGTAGATATATTTGTAAACCGAGATAACCAGATCTTAATAAATGAAATCAATACTATGCCTGGCTTTACTTCAATAAGTATGGCACCTATGCTATGGAAGGAAACTGATGGATCTAATTTTAAACAGCTTGTTGAAAGACTAGTAGAATATGCTTTAGATAGGCATCGTGAAAAAACTTCAATTTCAAAGGTTAAGGTGACAGATTAATGATAAGAAAAAATTTAAAAGAAATAGAAATCTACTCTGGTGGATATGATCTTTTAGAGAAGTTTTATGAAAGGTCTATAGAAGGAGTCTCTAATGATACTAGAAATATATCAAAAGGTAATTTATATGTTCCTATTATAGGAGAAAACTTTGATGGACACGACTTTTTAAATCTTGCTATAGAAAATGGAGCTGTCGCTTCTCTTTGGCAAAAAGATATTCCACTGCCTGAACAAGATTTTCCTCTTATAATAGTAAATGATACTCTTTTAGCCCTACAAAGTCTTTCCAAAAACTACAGAGATAGTTTAGGTGATATAAAAATAATAGGGATAACAGGAAGTAATGGTAAAACTTCTACTAAAGATATAATGGATGGAATAATTTCTAGCCGATTTAAAACGCAAAAAACAAGGGGTAATTTAAATAATCATATAGGGGTTCCTCTAACTCTTTTGGATTTACAAGAAGATACCGAGGTTGCTATAGTTGAAATGGGTACAGATGGTTTTGGTCAAATAGAAACTATTACCAAGCTTGCAAGTCCAGATATAGCTATGATTACAAATATTGGTCCCTCTCATCTAGATCTACTTAAAACTACCGAGAATGTAGCTCGCGCTAAGTTTGAAATCTTAGATGGCTTGAAAAAAGATGGACTTTTCATCTATAATAATGACGACCTAGTTTTAAAAGAAGTTATCAAGGAATACAACATATTCCAAAAAACATTAACCTTTGGAAAATCAGATTTTAGTGATTTTAGGGTAGAATTAATAAAAGAAGGAATAGATGGAATAGACTTTATGGTCTTTGAAGGAAGTGAATCCCATAAGCTTCATATTCCCATGCTAGGACGTCACAATATATATAACGCAGCAGTAAGTATTGCAACTGCTAGAGAACTAGGTTTAAATTATGAAGATATTCAAAAAGGTCTCTACAATATAAATGCAACTGAAATGAGAAATGAGATTATAAAAACACAAAACTTTGATATTTTAAATGATGCCTATAAATCAAACCCAGATAGTCTTCTAGCAGCTCTTGATACTCTCTATAGTATTGAAGGCTATAAGCATAAGGCGGTAGTCCTTGGAGATATGGTAGACCTAGGGGACCATGTGGTATCTCTTCATAAGGAAATTGGTCCTAAAATAGATAACAATAAAATAGATAAGATATTTACAATAGGAAGTCTGGCAGAACATATAGGTAAATCAGCCCTGGTTAACTTTAAAGCAGAATCTATCTATCACTCAGAGACTAAGGATCAACTTGTTCAAACTATCTTAGAAAACATAGAAAAAGATACTCTCTTACTAGTAAAAGCATCTCGTTCTGTAGCCCTTGAGGATGTTATAGCTAGATTAGTACAATAGTTTATCAGATTATTAATTTTATAACAATATACTCCACTAAAATGCCTGTAATAATTCAATTAAATTATTACAGGCATTTTTAGATAATTATTTACTTTTTATATATTTTAATATTAGCTGCTCTTACTATTTTTTACTTTTTTAATTATGTGACATTTTAAAAATCTGAAGACTTTAGCTAGTTTTTAAATTTTAAGTTTTTGTAGTTTTCCTTTATACAATTTTATTGAATCAATTTCTAAGAAATAACTTTTATCAAAGATCCTTTAATTCAAATCAATATAAACTGTTTCATCCTCAATATCATCTTTATCTATATCGGGTAATCCATTGTCAGCTCTCCACTTCCTGTAAACCTCCAGCTCACTTTTAATTCTCTTTATAACATAGCCTAAAACCAATATATCATCTAGGTATTTTAAAGGTACAAATTTAGGTATAATACTCATGGGGCTTAGGATATATAAAAATCCTATAGCTATTATAGTTATACTATCTTTTGATAGCTCTTTATAGTCTCCACTGATCCAATCTTTGAGCATCTCTAGTGTTAGTTTTAAATCTGATCCTACAGAATCAAAGATCTTATTATCTTTTATTTTTTCAGTAAATTCATCTATAAGCTCTCCAAACTTCTCACTATCACCGTAAAAAGAACTTGCTTTCTCACTAAATTCATTTTTGATTTGTTCAAAATCGATTTTCAATTTATCACTCCTCCTATTCCTTATATTGGATTTTTACCCTTTAAATCCCATTTTTAACCTAACAGTCTACTTTAGCTCCATTATAGCTGCAAGACTTCCGGTCTTACCATGGTCTCCCCTGTGAGAGAAGAATATATCTTTATTGCACATGGTACATATATTGCTAAGTGTTATATTATCTTCTAAAACTCCCATTTCTAAAAACTGGTCTTTATTTAAGTTCCATAAGTCTAGCATAAACTTGCCATTATCTTTTTTATTGAAGTATTCTTCTGCTTGCTCAAAATTTTCTTTTATTATCTCTATAACTTCACCACCTACTTCAAAACAACACTTTCCTATAGAAGGTCCTATTGCTATAAGCACATCTTTTGGATCTGTCCCATAAGTTTGCATCATTCTTTTGAGAGTTTTTTCTCCTATACGACTTACCGTACCTTTCCAGCCGGCATGAACAAGTCCTATAGACTTATTTATAGGATCCAATAAGAATACAGGAACGCAATCTGCGTAAAATGTAACCAGAGCTACATTTCTCTTGTTAGTTATAAAACCATCTATACCCTTTATATCACTTTCCTTGATCAATCCCTTTCCTCTATCACTCTCATCTACTTCCAGTATATTATCCTTATGAACTTGATCTGTTAAAACAAGGTTTTCTAGATTTATTCCTAAACTTTTTGTAAATATTTTATAATTATCTAGTTTATTTTTTCTAGGTTCGTTTTTTTTCATTCCAAGATTTAAACTAGTTAAATCTCCCTTACTTACTCCACCAAGCCTAGTTGAGAATCCATGATTTACAAGCTCCGTCCCTTGGAAGGATTCTATAGTATAGTAAACTAATTCTCCATCTTGATTTTTTACAAATGCCATGCTAACACCTCTTTTTCTTAATCTTTCATTTTAATTATATCATAATTAAGTTAACATTTTAAAGAAAATGAGTTTATTTTGATTATATTAGACTCTCTTGGGTAAATTATATAATAGGCCGCAAGAGGCCGGTATAAATATATCAATTAATAAAAAATTAAATTCTAATAGGAGGAATTAATTATGAACGAAGATACTCTTAAAGGTAATTGGAAACAATTTAAAGGAAAAGCTAAAAAGCAGTGGGGTAAACTTACAGATGACGACCTAGATATTGTTGAAGGTAACGCTGATATACTAGCTGGTAAGATCCAAGAAAGATATGGGATTAGTAAAGATGAAGCTAAAAAGCAAATTGATGAACACAAGTGGGAAGACTAAAATTAAATAGATAAAATAAAAACACTTCCTCGGAAGTGTTTTTTTCTTATACTTATTAATATAATCATGTGAGTATAAAATAATATTTAAGCCCTAAGACTATTAAATACATGAAACTAGCCGCATAATAAAATCTTATCCAATCTTTAATATTTTCGGACTCATATCAATTTATATTGTTTTATTTTCATTGTTTTATTGTTTATTTTATCAAAAATCCTATAATCTTCTCAATGCGTCGATTGGATTAAGTCTACTGGCTTTTCTAGCTGGTGCGTAGCCAAAGACTATACCGACCACGGATGAAAATCCAATAGCTATAAATAAGGTAGTTGCTGAAACTGCAAATGGATAGCCTATAGTTGTAGCTGCTATATAAGCTATTAAAAGTCCTAGAATCAGTCCAAACAATCCTCCAAAGAGAGATAGAAATATTGATTCCAGAATAAACTGAAGTTGTATTCTATTTGGTTCAGCTCCTAACGCCTTTCTAAGTCCTATTTCAGAAGTTCTTTCCGTAACCGAAACTAGCATCATATTCATAATACCAATCCCTCCCACTACCAAAGATATAGAAGCTATACCCGCTAGAAGAAGAGTCATAAGACCTGTTATATCTCCAATTGCATCTATAACATCTTCAAAGTTAAATATAAAAAAAGCATTGTCCTTATAGTTAAAGGATCTATTTAGAACCACTTTTATATCTTCTATAATCTTGTCTGATTTAGAACTATCATTCATATACACATCTACTTCATTTATAGTACTCTTACCCAGAGTGGTTCTTGCTGTTGTATAAGGAATGAATATGGTATCATTGTCTGAAGAAAAATCAAACTCACTTCCTGGTTTTAGCATCCCTATTATCTTATAACTTGTACCATTGATCATTATATCTTTATCAATAGGATTTTCATCTAAAAATAAATCTCTATTGATATTACTTCCTAATATGGCAACCTTTGTCTTTCTTTCTAAATCCAAAGGATTAAATCCTCTTCCGAAATCTATAGATTCACTTTCTTTTTCAAAAAATACATTGTTTCTTCCCTTTATATCAATGTTCTGCATAGTTTTTTTATTAGATGCTACAGAAACCTTACTAGAAATAGTTGGAGAAACTCCATCTATATCCTCTATCTCTTTTAAATACTCCAAATCACTATTGCTAAGCCCTTGTTTTAAAGCTGTACCCGGAGCATTAATCGTAATAGTGTCTGCGCCAAGACTTGAAACTTGATTTGTAATCTCATCTGTTGCTCCCTGAACTATTGTTATAAGAGCTATAATTGATGCTACACCTATTACTATACCTAAAATAGTTAAAAAAGATCTTACCTTGTTACTTATAATATTATCCCATGACATTTTTATACTATCTTTTATCATAGAGTTCACCGCTTTCAGTCATCTTTCCATCTACAATATTTACAATTCTATCCCCATATTGGGCAATACTCTTATCATGAGTTATCATAATAATAGTTCTGCCCTCATTATGAAGTTCTTTGAAAAACTCCAATATTTTAATCCCGGTCTCTTGATCTAAAGCACCAGTAGGTTCATCTGCTAAAAGTATGGACGGTTCAGTTGAGATGGCTCTTGCTATAGCAACTCTTTGCTGCTGTCCACCTGATAATTGGGTAGGAAGATTATTAACCTTGTCTCCTAGACCTACTTTTGTCAATATTTCCTTTGATATTTCTTTTCTTCTGCTGGAATTGACCCCTGAGTAGATCAAGGGAAGTTCTACATTTTGAGCAGCTGATAATCTAGGCAAAAGTTGGAAAGATTGAAATATAAACCCTATCTCTTTATTTCTTATTCTTGCCAGTTCCTTTTCATCAAGACCGGCAACTTTTTGCCCAGAAAGAGTATATTCCCCCATAGTTGGAGTATCAAGACAGCCTATGATATTCATAAGAGTTGACTTTCCAGAGCCTGATGGTCCCAGTATAGATACAAATTCTCCTTTATTTATGGTTAGATTGACTCTATCAAGTGCAACAACTTTCTCTGTACCCATTTCATATATCTTGGAGATATCTTTCATTTCAAGTATCTTAGTCATTTCTATCATCTCCAGATTCATCTCTTGAATCTCTTACTCCTTCAGGGGGTCCAAAGTTACTCTGCACTTTTCTAGGAATAAATACCTTATCCCCTATCTTAAGACCTGATACTACTTCCACATTTACTCCATCAGTAATTCCTATCTCTATTTGCCTCTCCTCCACTTTCTCTTCACCCTTAACTTCTACATAAGGAGAGTTGTCATTCTTAAATTTTATGGTCTTCATAGGAAGTATAGCGGCATTTTTTGCTTCTTGATCAAGCACCTTAGCCTCTGCACTCATTCCTATTCTTATATCATCTAATTTTTCAATAGAGATCGTAGTTTCAAATAAGGTAATTCCATTTATATATTCACCTTGTTTTGCTATATCTGAAACTTCACCTTTAACAGTTTTATCTAATGCATTTATAGCTACTTCCACTTCACTTCCAACTTTTATAGATTTTAAGTCATATTCATCTACATTTACCTTTAGCTCCAGATTATTGTAGTCTACAATTTCCATTATCTTACTGCCAGGAGCTATCTGTTCGTCTTCTTCTGCTTCTATTTTATAAACTTCTCCATCTATCTCAGATTTTACCTCTTCACCTAGAGATGTTTTATAAATTATATCTCCTTCCTCTACCTTCTCACCTTCTTCAAATAGGAACTCCTTAACTTGTAGAGGCATTTCTGCAAATAAGACACTTCGATTTCTTGCACTGATGCTTCCTGAAAAGTTATAATAAGTAGCTATATCTCCTTCTTCTACCTCTATCTCTTCACCTTTAACTTCATCTTTTCTGGTCACCCTAAATACTAAAAAAGCTAATAGAGCTACAACTAATATACCTATGATCCATTTTCCTGTATTTTTATTTTTCACTTTCTCCCCTCCGATTTTCTTTACTAGATACTTTTACCCTGTTTTTCTATAATTTAACGAGATAAAAAACACTTCCGAAGAAGTGTTTTTCTTATCTCATGGTTATTAATCTTTTATCATACTCTTTTTTCCATTTTTTAAGCTTCTTCTGCGAATTCCTTATCCTTGTCCTCTTCTGATTCTTTTTTTATCATTTTTATTCTCTTTCCTTTCTTGTTCTGCATGGAAAGCAGGGTCGCATTTACTTCTGCACCAAGGACTATGACTATACTACTCATATAGAGCCATATTAAAAATGCAATTATACCTCCAAGACTTCCATAGGTTTTAGAGTAGTTACCAAAATTGCTTACATAAAATGAAAATCCTGCTGATAGTACTACCCACAAAATACTTGCAAATATAGCACCAGGGATACTTTCTGAAAACTTTATTTTTATTTCATCTTTTATAGATGGTGAATACTTATACAGTATAGTAAATACAAGTACCATAAAGCTAATTGGTATCAATATTTTCAATATTTTCCATATGACGAGGGTTGGCCAGGTATAGGAAACAAAAATCTTGTTAAATATGACCTCTCCAAAAACAAGAACTGTAAAAGCAATTATAAGAATGAAAAACAATCCTATAGTAAATAGTATGGATAGTCCCTTCAATTTAAAATAGGGCCTGCTCTCATCTAAGTCAAGAGCTCTGTTTATAGCTTTCATAACTGCCATAACTCCATTTGAAGAAGACCATATACTTCCTATCGCACCAAATGATAAAAGCGCAACACTACCATCGTCTATTATTCCTTTTATAAGATTATAGAAAAGATCCCTTGTCTCAGCTGGAAGCGGAGAAAGGAGTCTTTGTAGTATATTTACATCCGCTAAAGGAGTAAACTGCAATATACTTAAGAAAAATATTATGAATGGAAATATAGCTAGTGTTAAATAGTATGTCAGCTGTGCTCCAATTTCTGAAACTCCATCATCCTCATATCTATATATAAGTTGTTCAATAAATGTTATCCACTTTTTATCTCCAAATTTGTCCCGAGCTTTATCAATTACTTTTTCCACAAAAACACCTCCAAAAAAATTTCTTAATTATCTTATACCCCTTCATTAATTTTCTTATTCATTTGCTTATTAATTTGCATGAGTAGTAATAAGATTTTATGGGTATATTTACACTAACCTTAATAATAGAAAGGAGCAACAATTATGCTAGAGAGTAAAGTAGAGTTATTTGATAATGAAGTTGAAGTTGCAAAAAGAATAGACGATTTAAAAAGAGAAGGCTACGAAGAAGAAGATATGTATATTATAGTAGATGATGATGAAGAAATTTCAATGCTCAAAGGCTATACTGGAGTTATGATAAAGGAAGATGACGATTCAATCTTTGATAGATTTAAGAGTTTTTTAAAGGGAAGCGATTCAATAGTAGATGCTTTTAATAAAATGGACTTGAATGAAGAGTACAGAGATGCTTGTTATGAAGAAGTTCAAAGCGGAAGAATACTTCTCCTTGTAAATGATAACTATAAGAGCAAGTTTGAACTAACTGAAGAAGGAATTCCTGTTCCGCTAAAAGATACTGAACCTACCGTTCCAGGTACTACCTTAGATAGAGATATGAAGCTTGACTCATCAAAGGTTGATTCATCCGTATCAGATTTTTCTGATGATATGAGACAAGATCTGGGCTTTGAGATTAATGAAAAAAGAAGCAATACAGATACCTTAATAAGTGAACAAATAGCTGATAATGATATAACTAACAGATAACATCTTAAAAATACTCTTTTCTCTTTCCAAAAAAGAAAAGAGTATTCTTTTATTGTCTAATATAAGAAATAGTATATAATAATACTAATACATCCAAGAGAAGTTAGTAAAATAATAGGAGGTTATGATTTGAATTTTGAAACTAATAAAATATATAAGGGATTTAAATTCTTAGAAGAAAAAGATGTCAAAGAAGTAAACTCTACTTATAGACTCTTTATCCATGAAAAAACCGGTGCAAAACTTATCTATCTCTCTAATGAAGATAATAATAAAGTTTTTACCATAGGCTTTAGAACACCACCTGAAGACAGCACGGGAGCTCCACATATAATTGAACACTCTGTTTTATCAGGTTCAAAAAAATACAGAACTAAAGAGCCTTTTATGGATTTAATAAAAGGCTCCCTTCAAACTTTTTTAAATGCTATGACTTATCCTGATAAGACAATATATCCTATAGCTAGCAGAAATAATAAAGACTTCCAAAATTTAATGGACGTTTATTTAGATGCTGTTTTCAATCCAAGGATATATGATATGCCCGAAATATTTATGCAGGAAGGGTGGCATCATGAAATAACTGATAAGGATAGCCCTATAGAATATAAAGGTGTAGTTTATAACGAAATGCGCGGAGCTTATTCTTCACCTGAGTCACTCTTAACTGAAAGAATCTCACAGTCGCTCTTTCCAGATACAATCTACAAATATTCATCTGGAGGTGATCCATATTCTATACCAGACCTTAGCTATGAGAATTTTTTAGATTTCCACAGCAAATACTATCACCCTTCAAATAGTTATATCTATCTTTATGGAGATGGGGATGTATTAGAACACCTTGAATATATAGATAATGAATATCTCAGTTCTTATGATAAGAAAGAAATAGATACGGAAATAAAACTTCAAGAGCCTTTGAAAAGTTCTTTAGTAGAATACTATCCTATTTCTGGTGAAGAAAGCGATGAAAACCGTGACTATCTTGCTCTTAACTTTGTACTTGGAAACGCAACTGATAAAAAAGATAATCTAATGAATGACATACTAAATGATATACTGATAAACTCATCTGCAGCCCCTCTAAAAGAGGCACTTATAGATGCTGGAATAGGAGAAGATATACTAGGATTCTCATCTGGAGGAATTCAGCCTACCTTTAGTATAATTGCTAAAAATGCAAAGGAAGATCAAAAAGATAAATTTAAAGAAATAATATTAGATACCTTAAAAGATCTTATAAAGGATGGAATAGATAAAAAGCTTATCGAAGCTACTATAAACAAATTAGAATATAGTTTAAGAGAAGCTGGTGGATACTCAACGGTTGGTATACTTTACGGATTTAACATCTTTGATAGCTGGTTATACGATGGAGACCCACTAGCCAACTTAGAATATGAAGAAACTCTTACCTTCTTTAGAGAAGCTTTAAAAACTAGTTATTATGAAGACTATATAGAAGAACACTTTATGAAAAATGTTCATAATTCCATGGTAGTACTAAAACCTCAAAAAGGTTTAGCAGAAGAAAAAGATCTTGTTCTCACTGAAAGATTAGCAGCTTACAAAGCTTCTTTATCTCAAGATGAACTGGATAGTTTAATCGAAAAAAATAAAGCACTGGAAAAATTCCAGTTATCTGAAGACACTATAGAAGATAAAAATACTATACCAAAACTTTCAATAGATGATGTAAATAGTACACCTCTTCATATAGATCAAGAAGTTTACAATGAAGAAGATATTACTCTGATTCATCATGATCTATTTACAAGCGGCATAACTTACCTCGACTTAGTGTTTGATTTAAAGCATATCGATAAGGAGTTAGTTCCTTATATAAGCTTATTAACCCAGTTACTTGGAAGTATAGATACTAAAAACTATAAATATGGAGATCTCTCCAATGAAATTTATATAAACACAGGCGGAATATACTTTAGTGCCACTGCTCTGAGTGATAATAAGTCTGATAACTACTATCCAAAGCTTATAGTGAGCAGTAAAGTTATAAGAACAAAAACAACTGAGCTCTTTAAGCTTATAAAAGAACTTATAAACAACACTAAAATTGAAGATAAGAAAAGAATAAAAGAGATTATAAATCAAATAAAATCAAGAATAGAAATGAATATATTCTCCTCAGGCAATGCAGTAGCTCAAGGAAGAGTGAATTCTTATTTCTCTGAGGTAGGCAAATATTTAGAACTTCTTTCAGGACTTGACTTCTTATGGTTTATAGACGATTTAGCTAAAAACTTTGATCAAGACTCTGATGAGATCTTGTCTAATCTGCAAAAAGTTTATGATTTAGTATTTAATAAAAACAATATGATAGTAAATGTTACAGGCGAAAAAGAAGATCTAGAATTAGTAAAAGAAAACTTTAATATTGTAAAAGATATATTAAAAGAAGACAAACACCAAGAAGCTAAGCTAGATTTAAAGGTAGAACGATTAAACGAAGGTATCATGTCCTCATCCAATGTTCAGTATGTTTCTAAAGGATACAATTTAAAGAAACTTGGCTATGAATATAATGGAACCATGGCTGTACTATCTACTATCTTAAGCAGAGACTATCTTCATAACTGGATAAGAGCAAAAGGTGGAGCATATGGAGCAGGTATAAGCTTCAACCGCAAGGGTGACGTTTCAACCTACTCCTATAGAGACCCTAATCTGGTAGATACTCTTAAAGTTTATGATGGATTATCTGATTATCTTAAGAATATAAAATTAAATAAAGAAGATCTTACCACATATG
Organism: Tissierella sp.; assembly: GCF_029266915.1. Lineage (GTDB taxonomy): Bacteria > Bacillota > Clostridia > Tissierellales > Tissierellaceae > Tissierella_A. The sequence continues at coordinate 53,599 of NZ_JARIEF010000082.1, forward strand.
TAATAGGCACCATGAATAAATTAGATCCTCCTTTAACAGCTTCTCAAAAAGGTCAAATTGGTCTGAGCCGTTATATAACTAATTTGGCGTTTGAAGATGTTAAAAAACAAATGGAAGAAGTTTTATCTACCAGTGAAGATCAAATCAAAGGATATGCAGTTTTGTTAGATGAAATAATGAAAGAAAATTATATATGTGTATTTGGTAATGAAAATAAAATAAAAGAAAACAAGGAAGTATTTTTAAATCTAGTAGCATTAAAAAAATAAAAAAACTGCATCGCCTTAGTGGCGATGCAGTTTTTTATAATAACTTTAATATTTTTCTAATTAATTTTACTTATTCTTATTTAAATATTGAATTGAAAAAGTTCTGTATAGCATCAAATATTTTTGCTAACCATCCCTTTACCTCTTCATTGTTTTTTAAAGTATCATCTAGTTTTTGTCCTATATCCTTGAGTTGATCTTTTATAGTTTCTGTATTTAGATCAAGATTTGATATTTTCTCCATAAGACCACCTATTTTTTCAAGTTGTTCCGTCTTTAGTGTAATATCAAGTTTAGCTGCTATTTCTATTATTATTTTTTTAATTTCTTCAGGATCTTTTACTCCCTTTTCAATTATCTGCTCTTTTACCTCTTTAATAAGTTCTGCTGCCTTATCTTGCCCTACCTCTTCTCCAAGTTCACCTACTCTTACTACTTCCTCATTGGCAACCTTCTTTTGGTCTTCATCTATAGTTTCACCTGTAGCTTTTTCAAAAGCTTTTAATATACCTGTAAGGGCTCCTGTTCCTGAAACTGGGAATGGCGCAGCTGCTATTACCTTGGCATTTGTAACTCCTGCTGTAGCAAGGGCACTTGCATACATTTCTTTTGTTACCCAAGAAATATTATGTGTCTCTACTTCTATACCTGAACCTTCTTCTAATAGTTCTACATAAGCCGAACTCATAGTTATCTTTCCGAGTTGTTCTTCAGAAGCAACTCCCTCTAAATACTGTCTTTCTTCTTGGTTATTTACCTCTATAATAGTCGTCTTATCCTTGTCCACTTTAAATATTTCTAATATCTGCTTTCTCTGCGCTTCATCTAAATTTTTTCCAAGTGTAACTACGGTATCGCTATCTGCATAAGCAAAACTTCCCATAATACCTATTATAAATATAAAAGACAAAATCATACTTATAGTTTTCATTGTTTTATTGTTTTTCATTTTGCACCTCTTCTAATATTTTATTTACTCCTACTCTTAATTTTATCATATATCCAGATTTAATCCTATTTAATTTTCAATTTTAAAAGTTTCAATTATACCTGGGACTTCCTCTACCATTTTACTTATAGTTCGTAAGTATTTATCATTTTCTTCTTCCAAAACATCTACTGGAGGTTCCATAGCCTGAAGGTAGGCGTAAGTTTTTCCACCCTTTTCTGCTATATAGATTAAAAATGGATCATCCCACTCTTCATACTTTATAGTTTCATCAAATATAATTACAGTAAATATATTACTATATATATCTCCATCTTCAAAGTTAAAACTTACACTTGTGCTCACCTCATCAAACCAAGCTTCCTCCTCTATTTTATAAGAACCTGACCACCAGCCTGGCAACCTTAAATTAAAACCATGGCCAGTATTTTCATATAAAACATCTTCTTGCTTAGGAGATTCTTCTATCGGAACTTTAACCTCTTCTCCTTGAGGTTCTTCCTTAGATATATCTTCTTTTATATCTATGTCAGGCTTATTATCAGGATTTACAGCATCTCCACTAGCCCCATCTTTATCTCTAACACATCCATGCATTACAAGTATACTAAAACTCAATCCTAATATTATTAATAACTTTTTCATACTGCTTCCCCCTAGATGATAAACAACAATTTGACTTCTTATATACATAGTTTACCCAATTAATTGGAATTATTTCTTATAAATCCATATTGTAACCTTTGTAACCTTTTTGGGGGAAGCTATTTATAATATTAAGTTTTATGAACGCCTCTATAGTTTACTCTTGCTCTTGGTCTTGGTCTTTACTTTTCTTTTTTTTCTTCCTTATTTTTTCATTTATATCTTTTAATAAATTTTCATCATAATCTCCAAAGAGATCTTTTAATTTTGATTTAGATTTTTCCTTCGACTCTTCATCTATATACATAGCAACTACTCCTATAGCAGCAATCAGAACTGTCAGGTCGTCTGTATATCCTGCCATAGGTATAAAGTCAGGTATCAGGTCTATCGGCAATATAAAGTATCCTAGAGAGCCCATGACTAATGCTTTTAATTTTTTAGGCAAGCTTGGGTTTTGCAGAGTATAAAACAGCAGTAATCCTACATAGATTACATTTATACCAGCTGCTTTTGCATAATTAAGAACCTTCTCTAAAAAATCTTTATCACTGTAATGTTTAGCATATTCTTTTATTTTTTCTATATTTTTCATTATTTCCCTCCATCTCAGTTTTTATAGTTCTTAGGTCTATTATATAATATTTATAGGATTTAAAAAAGGCTTTGATTTCTTTAAACCAAAGCCTTTTACTATAATTATTTTGTTTTATACTAAATTTATTTTTATAGAAGCACCACTAAGCTTATATAATTGATGCATTATAAATCTCTTCTACAGCGGTAGATAGAGTTTTATCAAATTCTTTTTCATCTTGATCTACATTTATATCTGAAAGAAGTGCTCTTGAAAAACTAGCTATAAGTCCCGGATTCTTCTCCAACAATCTGACAGACTCCTCTCTACTGTATCCTCCTGAAAGAGCTACTACTCTCATAACTTGAGGATGCGCTATAAGTTCAGCAAAGAAATCATCTTTAGTTGGTATTGAAAGTTTTAACATTACTATTTCATCTTTAGATAGTTTATCAAGATGCTTTAATATTTCTTCTTTCATAATCTTTTCAGATTCTTCTTTGTCTTTGCTGTGGATATCAACTTCAGGTTCAAGTATGGGAACTAAACCTTTTTTAATTATTTGCTTTCCAACTTCAAACTGTTGGTCTACTATTTTTGCAATAGCTTCTGGATTTGCTTCTTTTATAACAGATCTCATCTTTGTTCCAAATATATTTCTCTCTACTGCTCTATCTAGTAAATCATCAAGTTCCGGCATTGATTTCATCATTTGAACTCCATTTTCAAGTTCAGCTAAGCCGCTGTCTACTTTCAGTATTGGAAGAATACCTTTTTTCTCCCATAAATAGTCTCCTGTATACATTCCCTCTATTTTACTGTCCATAGTCTGCTTAAATAGTATAGCAGCTAGAATATGTTCTGAATCAAAGGCAGGACTTGTTATTATTCTAGTTCTCATTTGATGAACCATATCAAACATTTCTTCATCATTGCTATACTTATCTTCCGTAACTCCATATCCCAATAATGCCTTTGGAGTAGATCCTCCACTTTGGTCTAACGCAGCAATAAATCCTTTACCATTTCTCATCTTATCCATTTTTTTCTTATCCATTTATTACACTCCTTTTTTTTATACATCTATATAATCTTTTTTATGCATCTACATAATCTAATGTTTTATATATTATTTAGTTTTCTTTACCCTATCTACACTTATACCCAATTAATAGAAGTATAATTATAAAAGATACAAGTTAGATTTTTATCTTTCAATAATGCATATCGGTTTTGAAATAATAACTTTCATTCAAATTTCATAAAGTAACTTCTATTTCATTGTCTTTACATCCTCTATTTGGTATTATTAGGTATGGAAGGTGGTAGAAAATAATGGACAAGCAAGATAAAAGCGAAATTAAACATAAAAGACGTGTCAGATATAAAGGAACTCATCCTAAAAAGTTTAAAGATAAGTATAAAGAACTCAATCCAGAAGAATATCCAGATACTGTAGAGAGGGTAATGCAAAAAGGCAGTACACCAGCAGGTATGCACAGATCAATTTGTGTAGAAGAAATCTTAGAGTTTTTAGAAATAACTCCAGGACAAACAGGACTTGACGCAACTCTAGGTTATGGAGGACACACACTTGAGATGCTTAAATGTTTAGATTCTAAGGGATCACTTTACGCAACTGATGTAGACCCAATTGAGCTACCTAAAACCCAACAAAGATTAAAAGAGTTAGGCTATGGTCCTGAAATATTAAAAGTCCGTCAAATGAATTTTTCAGATATTGATAAAATAGTTGAAGAATCAGGACCTCTTGATTTCATCTTAGCTGACCTTGGAGTATCCTCTATGCAGATAGACAATCCGGAGAGAGGATTTTCTTTTAAAACTGAAGGTCCGCTTGATTTAAGATTGAACCCCAAAGAAGGAGAATCTGCATCAGAGAGACTAATGCATTTTTCTGAAGATGAACTAGAAGGTATGCTAATAGAAAATGCAGATGAACCTCATGCTAGAAAAATATCTAAAGCTATAATAAAGCATATTAATAAGGGTAGGTCAATAGATACAACCACTGATCTTCAAGAAATAATAACCGAAGCTTTAAGCTTTATACCTGAGAATAAAAGAGATAATGAAATTAAGAAATCATGCCAAAGATCTTTTCAAGCCTTGAGAATAGACATCAATGATGAATTTGAGGTCCTCTATGAGTTCTTAGAGAAGATACCAGCAGCACTAGCTCCAGGCGGTAGAGTAGCTATATTATCCTTCCACTCAGGAGAAGATAGATTAGTAAAAAAATCTTTTAAGTATTTCTCTCGTCAAGGGCTCTATAGTGAAATAGCTCCTAAGCCTATAAGGCCAAGTGCAGAAGAATCGGCCTCTAACGGCCGGGCAAGATCTGCAAAACTTCGTTGGGCTATCAAGGCTTAAATAAAACTTTAAACAAATTTTCTATAAAAAAAGACTTCTTCTATATTAAATTATTATTTAATATATATACAATAGGGAAGTCTTTCGCTTTATTTAAAAGCTCTTGTAATAATTCTTTGTTTAAATCATCTTAACTATTCTTTTAAAAGAAAATCTTATTATTCTCTATTGATTATTTAATGATTAACGAGTAATATATAATAGCTAGATTTAAATAATTACTTAATTTAAAATTCAAGTAAATTGGCATAATAGGAAGTCTGATATATAGGTAAAAGACCTATATATATTTAACGCTAAATTCTATAAGGGGATGTTTATGGATACATACAAGAGAAGATTTCTAGATATCTTTAAAATCTACAAAAAAATAGCTTTTGTATTTGTTTTTTCAATAGCTATTTATATTTTAGCCGCAATTTTCAACAATTCATTTGGTAAGATTATGCCAGAAGCAAGTTTTTTAACTTGGCATACTTTATTTGAATTTGCCAGCATCCTGGTCTCTTTCTCTATCTTTTCAGTCACTTACTTTATATATGAAGAGTCTAGAAGTTTGAGAATGCTTATATTTGCTTCAGCATTTTTATTGACTGGATGCTTAGATATATTTCATACTTTCAGCTATAAAGGGATGCCATATTTTCTTATAGCTAACGTTACTGCTAACAGATCCACTGTTCTATGGATTTTATCTAGATTGCTAGGAAATTTATTGTTTATAGCAGCTATACTTACACCTTCAAAAATAATATCTAATATAAGAAAAGAATTAGTTGCAGTCATAACAATACTTTTTTCAATTGTATTGGTTTTGTTAGTAACATACTATCCAAACTTATTTCCTACTATGTATATAGAGGGTCAAGGACTTACTAGAGTTAAAATACTTATAGAATACTTTATAATGCTAATTCTTACAATAGCTTTTATTATTATATCCATTGAATATAATAAAACTAAAGCTAAAAATGAATTTAAACTGATGCTGGCAATAATATTATTAATCTTCAGCGAATTTGCATTTACAAGTTACGGAAGTATTTATGATGCTTTTAATTATATCGGTCATCTTTATAAGCTTATAGGCTACAGCATATTATATAAAGCAATATATATTAAGAATGTAATTACTCCCTTTCGAGAAATAAAGCGAACTAAAAATGAATTAAAAAAATATTCAGAAAATCTTAATTTCTTAGTAAGTCAAAGAACTAAACAGCTAGAGGATTTAAATAAGGTTCTCCTTAGCGACATAGAATATGCAAAAGAGATGCAGCTTTGTCTGCTGCCTGAAAAAATGCCGACAAATATGTCCGTTGACTTTAAGGCAGAATACTTGCCTGCTGATAATTTAAGCGGTGATTTTTATAATGTAGTTAAACTCGATGAAGAAAATATTGCAGTTTATATAGGTGATGTATCAGGTCACGGTATCTCTGCGGCTATGCTTACCGTTTTTGCCTATCAAAATGTTATACATTTAAATGAAAAGGATGGAACGGATAAAGAACTTATAGAACCTGGTTTTGTTTTAAAAAATATTTATAATAGTTTTAATGAAACCAACATAAATGAAGAAAAGTATATAGTAATGCTCTATGGTATTTATAATACTAGTCATAAGACCTTCCAATATGCATCCGCTGGAATCAATGTAGAACCCTATATAATTAAACATTCCGGAGAAGTACATCCTATGAAGGTAAAAGGATTTCCCATCTGCAAGCTTGGAGATATGGTAAATCCATTTTATAAAAATGAAACTGTACAGCTAGAGATAGGAGACAAGATTTTATTTTATTCAGATGGCTTGGTAGAGGCAAAAAATAAAGAAGGAAAAGATTATGGACAAGAGAAGCTGAAAGCTTTTTTGGAAAATAATTATACCTTAGGACCGTCTGATCTTAACTCTGCTATAAAGAATGATTTCTTCAAGTTTAAAAACTATAACAAAGAACTTTCCGATGATGTAACTTTTTTAACAATGGATATCTTGAAGTAAAATTAAGTTTTAAGTAGAATTATTTAAAAAAAGATATGGCAAATTTCTAAGCCATATCTTTTTTATTTTAATCAAACCTTTATTTTTTCTTTATATGCCAACACATCTTTTATAACTTGATTTAAATCATCTACCTGTACTACTACTAAGTCTCCCTTTATTGCCATATCAAGAGCAACATTAATAGCTTCTCTTTCATTTATGACTATATTTATAGCATCTAAATTGAATCCAGCCTTTATTAATCCTTCTTTTATAATTTTAGCTGTCTCCCCTGTCTCTCTTTTTCTTGGGTCAGGGTCGCAGATAATCATATAATCGTAGTATTTTGAAAGAACTCTTCCAAATTCTAATATATCTTTTTTTCTTCTATTTCCAATACTAGAAGCTACTCTTATTTTCCTTCCCGGCATTAAACTATTTATAAAATCTCCAGTCGCCTCAATAGCACCAGGATTATGTCCATAATCAATTACAACCTTAAAGTCACCCATATCTATGATATTCATTCTGCCCGGTGACTGATCTATGGATGGATTAAAACTTATAAGCCCTTGTCTAATTTGATTTTCATCTAGGCCAAGAGCAGTAGCAGCAGCAACTGCAGCCAGAACATTATCAATATTAAATATTGCCTTACCATTAAAAGTAATAGGTATTTCTTTTACATTGCATACTGTTATCATTTGTTCCTTTTTTTGAATCATTATTGTATCATGCATTAATATTACATTTAAATTGCCTTTTTTATAATTTATCTTAAGAGCTTTATTTCCTGGATCCTTAGAAAACAATATTGGATTTGCCTTGGTTTTTTCAACACAAGAAAGTACTAAGGGGTCATCTGCATTAAAAACTGCATAGCCCGATGGCTTTACAGCTTCTGTAACTGTTGATTTTAATCTGGTCAGCTCTTCCAAGGTTTCAATTCCCCCTTCACCCAGATGGTCAGATGATATATTAAGTAAAATCCCTATATCACTTTTCTTAAATCCTAAACCACGTCTTAAAATACCACCTCTGGCTACTTCAAGGACCGCATGGTCTACGCTTGAATCCATCATAACTTTAGAAGCCCCGCTAGGTCCGCTATAGTCACCTTTAAGAATAGGCACTTGATTAATAGTTACAGCATCCGTAGATGTCATTCCAACTACACTTCCATTAGTTTCTAATATATGAGTTATAATCCTTACGGTAGTTGTCTTTCCATTGGTTCCCGTTACTGCAACAATAGGAATGGAGTGAGGTTTTCCTGGAGGAAAAAGCATATCCACAACATTCTCTGCAATATTTCTTTTTTTGCCTTCAGTTGGATTAAGATGCATTCTAAATCCCGGCGCTGCATTTACTTCCAAAACACCTGCAAACTCCTCATTAAGTGGTTTTTCAAGTGTATTTGCGATAATATCAATTCCCATTACATCTAGATTTACTATCTTGCTTATTCTCTCAGCCATAGCCCTGTTTAATGGATGAACACTCTCTGTAACATCCTTAGCCGTTCCTCCGGCACTTATATTAGCTGTTGATTTAATATACACTTTTCTTCCAACTTCAAGTATAGTTTTCAGTTTTAAATGTTCCATTTTTAGCAATCGCTCTGTCATGTAATCAATATTTATCTTGGTTAAGTTTTTTTCATGTCCCAATCCTCTATCAGGATTTTGATTAATTTCTTCAATTAATTCTTCAATTGTATTTACTCCATTTCCAACTACAAAAGCTGGTTCACGAAGAGCTGCTGCAACAAATTTATAATTAATTACAAGTATTCTAAAATCAAATCCAAGCAAATATTTTTCAATTATGCAGCTCGAACATACTTCTTTAGCTTTTTTAAGTGCAAGCATTAATTCCTCAGATTCAGAAATATCAATAGTAATTCCTCGGCCGTGGTTTCCGCTTAAAGGTTTTACAACTACCGGATATCCTATCTCTTCCGCTGCTTTTAAAGCTTCCTCTTCAGTTTCTACAATCTTACCCTGGGCTACAGGAATTCCCATTGAAGATAGTAGTTCTTTTGTATATGCCTTATCATCTGCAATCTCTACTCCAAGAGCAGATGTAGAGTCCATCATTGTTGCTTGTATTCTCCTTTGATAAGCTCCTTGCCCTAGTTGCACATAACTATCCTCATTAAGTCTTATATGAGGTATACCACGTCTTTCAGCTTCATCTACAATTGATTTAGTTGAAGGCCCCATCATACTTTCTTGACTTATATCCTTTAATTCAGCTATCAAAGGGTTTATATCTGTGGTCTCCCCTTGAAATAACTTTTTAGTGATTTCTACTGCCATCTCTCCTGCGCGCAAACCTGTATTTTCATCTATATATCTATAAACCACATTATAAAACCCTTCTTGGTCTAGTGTAAAAGTTTTTCCAAAAGTAATTTCATGCCCTGAAAGACACTGTAGTTCTATAGCAATGTGTTCTGCTACATGACCTGCCCAGGTTCCTCTTTCCAGTCTTTCATAAAATCCTCCAATACTTCCGGGAGAACATGTATGTGAATAAAGACTGGGCATCATTGACGATATCTTTTCTTTAAACCCCTCAACCATATCTGTAGGTCTTTCTTCTAGCTCTTCAATATCAAGCTTCATTATTATAACTGGATCGTTGCTATAATAATTTGGTCCTCTCAAAGCTCTCATCTCAATGATTTTCATCTCTCTATCCCTCTCTGCAACCCTGCCTCCTCTTACTATAGAAGGGTTGCTATATTTTATAATCATTATCAATTTAGAGTAAACTAAAACCGCCTGCTTTCCCGGCGGTTTATTCTTATATTTAAATTTATCTTATTTTTTATTACTTTTTTCTTTATTATTCTTTAACTAAAAATGAAATCTTAGCATTAACTCGATATTTTACAACATTATTGTCTTCTACTACTGCTTGAAAATCTTTAACATAAACACCCTGGATGTTTTTAACTGTTTTTGATACCTCTCTAACCGCAACTTGTGCTGCATCTTCCCAGCTTTCAGTTGACTCTGCTATTATCTCAATAACTTTTACTACTCCCATTTAAATCTCTCCTTTAAATTTTTAGGTTTTATATCTTATTAATTTAATACCCTGCTTATAAAACGCTCAAACAGTTTATATCATTAAAACTAATTGCAGAAGGTACTAAACGCACTGCATTTCTTATTATATATTCATTTATAATATCAAAATATTATTCTACATCATCTTTATACTTTATGGCATAATTAATTCCCTAAAGATATATTGGATCATTTGTAATTCTTTTGTAACTTATTTGTAACTAAATTGTATTTTAGACTTGTTTTTTATTTTTTATAGGTATATAATTCTTCTTATAATTGAAGATTATACATAATATTAAACTTGGTTATCTATCTCAAATCTGCTAAGTGATTCCAATATGATCTTATTTATGATTATCAATTACTCGCAGATTCTTACTCATACATTTTACAAGGAGGAACACATTAATGTTTAAATTTTCAAAAGCAGCAACTGCAAGATTATTAGTTATCACCATGATTATGGGCATCTTTTTTTCAAGCATATCACCAATATCTTTTGCTTCAGGGAATACATACTATGTAGCCGCAAATGGAAGTGATAACAACTCAGGTTCAATTAGTGCACCTTTAAAAACTATTCAAAAAGCAGTTTTATTGCTTAAAGCTGGTGATACTTTGCTAGTAAGGGCTGGAACATACAAAGAGAAAGTAACTCTGAAAAATTCTGGCTCTTCAAATTCTCTTATTACTATAAAGAACTATCCTGGTGAAAAAGCTATTATTAGCGGTACCGGTTCAGGAGGAGCTAATCTATTAATAGAAAACAAAAGTTATATTCGTATAGAGGGATTGGATATTACTGACAATTCAGGAAAAGATACTCCTATTGGGATAAGTGTTAAAGGTTTTGGAACAGATATAGAGCTAGTTAATAATAAGGTGTATAACATAGTTTCAAATAAGAATGCACATGGCATAGCGGTCTATGGAACTAATTCAAAGACTCCGATAACTAATTTACTAATTGAAGGCAATGAAGTTTTCAACTGCAAACTTGGACAAAGCGAATCAGTGGTATTAAATGGTAATGTAACGAAGTTTAAAGTTATTAATAACAAAGTTCATGACAATGATAATATAGCAATTGATTTTATCGGTTATGAAGGTACTGCAGGTTCAGGAGAAACTGATAGAGCCAGAGATGGTGTTTGCTCAGGTAATATAATATATAATATCTCCTCAATAAAAAATCCAACTTATAATGATTATGCTGCTGACGGCATTTATGTTGACGGTGGAAAGGATATAATAATAGAAGGAAACTATGTAAAAAATTGTGACATCGGAATAGAAATGGCGAGTGAGCACAAAGGTAAAACCACTGATAATATTACAGTCCGAAACAATCTTATATTAGATTCAACAAACTACGCTGCACTTGTTTTCGGAGGAGAAGGTAAGTCTAACGGTATAGCGACAAATATTAAAATTTATAACAATACTGTTTATAACGCTGATACAGCACTTGTTATAGCCAATGCAGACAGTTCTACGAATGAAGTAAAAAACAATATTTTCAATAAATCTAATATCTTTATTGAAGGAAAAGAAGGAAAAAATATCATACAAAACAATCTTACTTCCGATGCTAAGTTTGTTAATCCAGCTTCTGGGAAGTTTGAATTAAATTCAGGATCTCCTGCTATTGACACTGGTATATCCGTAAACGCAGGAAATCTTGACTATAGTTTGAAAAATAGAGTTATAAACGGTACTATCGATATGGGCTGCTTGGAATATGGTTCTGAAAGTACGGGACCAACACCACCAGAGACATCTAAACCAGAAACTTCTAACCCAGAAATTTCTAAACCAGAAATTTCTAAACCAGATGATTCAAATTTCTCATCTAGTAAATATTATGTATCATCCAAAGGAAATAACAAAAATTCAGGTTCTATCAACAGGCCTTTTAAAACTATTGAAAAGGGAATTTCGGTATTAAAAGCTGGTGATACTTTACTGGTAAGAGGTGGAACATATAAAGAAAAAGTCAATATGAAAAACTCCGGCTCTTCTTCTAAAGGATTTATTACAGTTAAGAATTATCCTGGTGAAACAGTTATACTTAAGGGCACTAACAAAGGTGGAGCTAATTTATCAATCACAAACAAGAATTATATTCGTATAGAAGGACTTAATATTGCGGATAATTCCGGCAATAATATACCTATGGGGATAAGTGTTAATGGCTTTGGTACTGACATACAGCTAGTTAATAATAGAATATACAATATAACTTCTAAAACTAATGCGCATGCTATAGGAATTTATGGAAGCAATGCAAAAAAACCTATAAGTAATTTACTAATTGAGGGCAATGAAGTTTTCAACTGTAAACTTGGACAAAGTTAGTCCATAGTATTAAATGGAAATGTGACAAACTTTAAAGTTATTAATAATAATATTCATGACAATGATAATATAGCTATAGATTTTATAGGTTATGAAGGTACTGCAGGTTCAGGAGAAACTGATCGAGCAAGAAATGGTATTTGTTCAGGAAATCTGATATATAATATCTCCTCAATAAAAAATCCTACCTATAAAGATTACGGTGCCAACGGAATTTATGTTGATGGGGGAAAAGATATAATTATAGAAAAAAATACTATAAAGAACTGTGATATCGGTATTGAAATGGGAAGTGAAAGAAAAGGCAAAGCAAGTGATAATATAACAGTTAGAAATAATAGAATACTTGACTCTACCAACTATGCAGCTCTTGTATTTGGCGGTGAAAGCAAGTCTAACGGTACAGCAAGAAACATTAAAATTTATAACAATACTGTATATAATGCTGATACGGCTCTTGTCATTGCCAATGCAGACAGTTCTACAAATGAAGTAAAAAATAATACTTTTAATAAAGTTAACACTATTATTGAAGGAAAAATAGGAAAAAATATAGTAAAGAATAATATTTCCTCTGGTAAAAAGTAAGATTAAATAATACTAGTTCAACAAAATAAATGCTCTGACAGATTTAATCTGCCAGAGCATTTATTTTACTGACTTTTATAGTAAGAATATGTAATTTTATTCTTTATTGAGCAAAAGAAAATTCATATATAACTTTTTCTATAACTAAATTATTAGAATCCATTAAATCAACTAAGTAAGCATCTACTTCTTTATTTTTTTCTGCATGAATCTTTACTTTAGGTCTGGAATGGATTTTATTATTTGATTCATATATAATACCTTCCCTTCCATCGCTTAAAGATACCAGAGTATCTTTTGGAAAAACATTTATCGATCGTGCAAAAGTTTTTATTGTATCTACACTAAACTCATTGCCGCCCGCTGCAAATAAATATTCCATAGCCTCATTTATTGGAGCTGCTCTTCTATAAGGTCTATCTGATATCAAGGCATCAAAAACATCACATATAGAAGCTATTTTACTAAACAATGGAATTTCTTCTCCAGGTAGATTTCTAGGATAACCTGAGCCATCCTCCCTTTCATGATGATTTAAAGCAATATTAATGGAAGACATATGTAGATCAGTATAATTTTTTAAAAATTCATATCCCTTTTCACAATGAGTTTTTACAATTTCGAATTCTACATTTGTAAGTTTTCCTGGTTTATTGATTATTTCTATTGGTATAAAAGTTTTTCCTATATCATGAAATATACATCCTATAGCTAGCTTTTTAATTTCTTTCATCGTAAAGTTTTTATCCCTTGCTATTACAGTAGATAACATCATTACATTTAGGCTATGATTCATTGTATAGTCATCATATGTAGATATACTGATTAAATTTTCTAAGATATTTTTATTAAATATTACATCAGAAACAATTTCATTGATTATTTCATTTATATCTTTAACATTTTCATTTAATTTTTTAGAATCTATCTTATTTGTATAGTTAAAGTCTATAATAATATTTTTTAAGTTTTTTTGAATACTATGAATTCTGCTCATAGTTTCAGGTTTTATAATTTCCTCAATTGTCTCTTCAGTATATCTATCTTTAATATATATACTAAGACAGCCCAGGCTCTTTAATTTATTAATACTGCTTGCGCTTAGGATTACATCTTCATTGAGCAGCATATTTCCTAAATTATTATATAAGGTTCTTCCTAGTATATCTCCTTCTTTTGCATATTCTATTGGGATTTTTCTCACTCATAACACCTCTAACATCTAATTTGCATATTATAGTACACCTCTAAAATTGTATCATTGAAACCTTATAATTGCAATATGCTAGAAGAAATATATGAAACAACTTTACACTATAAAAACTCCATAGAAATAATTATTTCCATGGAGTTTTTATAGTTATATCTATTTAGGTAATCCATCTCTTTTTAATACTTCTTCTAATGCTCTATAATCATGAAAAGCTATCGAAATATCCTTATTTGGTAGTTCTTTAAGAATATTTTTAAAGCTTTTTTCTGCAGCCTCTATTCCATCTTTAAAATATGTATTTTTATCAATTAATCCATGGCTTCCAGGAGCTTTAAATTCATATATGTTGATTACATTTTTCCCATATTTATCTGCATATTCAACTTCTTGCTTTATATGCTTAGCCTCTCTTTTCTTATAATAGTTCATAATTGCAACACTATCACATCCTGTTTCTATCAATTCTTCAAGCTGAACTTCAAGACCCATAGTATCGTAATAGTAAGGTATGCAAACAATAACCTCTATATTGTTAGATTTGGCTTTTTTATAAGCAAGCTTCATCATCTGGACGAAATTTTTCATGATATTTTCTTTGCTTGTATCATCCCATTCTTTAAGAGTATAAGGTTCTATATCAAAAAGGATTGATTTTATTTGCTTACCAATATCAAGATCTTTATTTATAGCAATAACTCTTTCTATAGACTTAATAGCATGTTCTGCATCTTTTTCTAGAGCCCATTGTGAGCTTCCATCCATAAAGCTTACTTCTATACCCTTAGCTTCTGCTTCAGCAAGAAAAGTTTCAACCTCCGCTTGGTTGAGATCTCTTGAAAAATGTTGATAAAGTCGATTCAAATTAAGATCTTCCATCGTTTGAAATAATTTAACTCTTCCTTCTTGGACTTCACTAGATTTCCAAGAAAACAGTGACCTTGATTGTAAGTTTTTCTGTGCATACACATGAGATAAAGTAGATAGAGAGAAACTTAAAACTAAAACTCCTAGCAATACTTTTATAAACAATTTACTTTTCATTTTATAACATCTCCCTTTAAAAAACAAAAGCTATACCAGTAATAACTAGTATAGCTTTTACTCTCTTTAATTTTTCCTACAATTTGATGCAAATAATGTTCAATACAGTATTTAATCAGAGAAATTTAGCTACTATACTATCTCATTTATGTATTCTCGATTACATATTGATTTCATGAGCTAATTATACCAAGTTTAAGATCCCCTGTCAATAATCTTAAATCAATGCTTAGGTAAACCTCATATCAAACTGTTCTATAGGACTAGGTCCTCTCAAAACAGCTCTGGTGACCTTTAAAGTTCCCTCACTATCTGGTTCAACCTTCCATCTTATAAGCTGAATACGGCCCTGTGATATTTCAAAGCCAGTAATAATTGTAGGATAAGTACCACTTCCTGTATTAAAATATGGAAGCTCATCTTCTCTTGGAAATTTAAATCTATGTGTATGTCCACAAATAAGCATCTTTTTATTTTTTGCTATCCATTTTTTAAAGTTTCTCTCTATTTTATGACGTTTAAAGGTATTTCTAACTGGACTTGCAGGATTTCTGATACCAAAAGAGTGAAGGTATCTCCAAAAATACTTCAATGAAATCATAGTTGGAATCCAAAACTGATCATTTAAAAAATCACCTTGATGACCATGCAGAGTTAAGATTTCCTGATTAGTTTCACTGTGCTTTAAAACTATAGCTTCAACAGCTACTAAGTCCATTAAAAACTCATAATCCATCTCCCTATATTCATTATAACTTGTATAAAAATTCTCTCTAATATACTCAGGATTTTTCATATATATATTATGATTTCCATAAATCATGATAAGTCTGTCTGTATCATTAAATTTCTTTATAGTATCAAAGATATGAAAATGTGCATTTTTTATATCTCCAACCTTTGGATTCTCCCATAGCTCATCTCCGTCTCCTGCTTCTATATAGGTGTAGCCATTTTCAAAATAATATTCCAAAGCATGTCTGAAAATATTTTGATTTTTTGAAAACTCATCAAAATGGCTACCATTTCCCCTGTGCAAGTCGCTGAAGATTATGTATTTTGAATTATCATCAAAATACTCAATTCTTGCTTTATCATATGCTTCATTTAATCTTTTATCAGTATTCATTTATTCATCCTCCTTACACAGCTAGCCATAATTTATAGGTGTTAATATCGTAATTCATATGTGGAAATTATAAGCTTTAACTATTATTATATCAATTATATAGAATAATTAATATGATAATTTATTTAATTTATCTCTAAAAGTAAAAAGCAGGAGGAGATCATTTTAATTTGATCTATACTCCTGCAGCAATAAATATCTTATTTGTTTATTTGAGTTATAGATCTTAATCTTTAATTATCTATATATTAATATCTATAAATTAAGTTTAATGTCATAGTTTGTTTCTTTCTTCTTAAAGAGATACTCCCCTCTTCTTATAGAAGCAAGAACTTCAGCTCGATTTCTTATTGCATCAAAAGGACTTTCTCCATCAATAACTATAAAGTTGGCATCTTTTCCTTTTTCTAACCCATAGCTGCCCTGGATATTTAAACAGCGGGCTCCGTTATAGGTTATTAAGTCCAAATCTATTTCTATTTCCTTAGGTGACATTATTTGAGCCAAATGGATGCCATTATCAAGAATATTCATCATATTTCCATTTCCCATTGGGTACCATGGATCATTTATTGAATCCTGTGCAAATGCAACATTGATTCCTTCTTGCATAAACTCTTTTACTCTTGTAAGTCCACGACGTTTTGGATAAGTATCCTGACGCCCCTGAAGATATGCATTCTCAGTAGGGCAAGCAATAAAGTTCATCCTGCTCTTTTTAAACAAGTCCATCATTCTATATGCGTATGAATCATCTGCGGATCCAAAGGAGCAAGTATGGCTGGCTGTAGTTTTTCTACCGTAGTCTTCCATAAGCACAAGGGCATTTAACAATTCAACAAAACGTGAATGAGGGTCATCAGTTTCATCGCAATGAACATCTATCAATTTGTCATACTTTAAAGCAAGCTTAACTATTTCGTGAATTGATTTTTCACCAAACTCTCTTGCAGGTTCATAATGAGGAATTCCTCCAATAACATCTGCACCCATCTTCAAAGCTTCTTCTGCAAGTTCGATACCGCCTTTGTATGTGTACATTCCTTCTTGGGGGAAAGCTACAATCTGAATATCTACAGTATCCCTTAATTCTTCTTTAAGCTCCATCATAGCCTCTAGAGCTGTGAAGTTTGGATCAGTTATATCTATATGGGTACGTATATATTGTACTCCTTGAGAAACCTCTTCTCTGATTCCTCTAAGAGCAAGTCTCTTAACATTGTCTCGAGTAAGAGTTTCTTTAAATTTAGGCCACATTTCAATGGCTTCAAAGAGGGTACCTGAACCGGCACCTTTTTGACCAAGTTCTGATAGCGTAAAGACATAATCCAGATGAAGATGTGGATCTACATAAGGAGGAGTAACAAGTTTTCCTCCTAGATCTATTATTTCATCTGCCGGTCCAAGATTCTTTCCAATATCTTTTATAATACCTTTATCAACAAGAATCTCATCAGCGTCATTATTTTTATAAATAGTAGCGTTTATAAATTTCTTCATAATTACCTCCTAAATTTCTTTATTTTATTCTCTACATAAAGCTATGTTTCTATACTCTTCCTCCAGTCCAGTCAGGCTTTTTTAAAAGTTCTGTATTACGTCCTACTCTTTTTCCAGGAAATCCTTCTATAATACTATCCTTTTCAAATTTATCTCTTTGTTTTACTAAACTTCCGGCTTTAATTAAGCTGTTTTCTCCAATTATACTATAATCACACACAACTGCTCCTGCCTCAACTATAGTATTGCTGCCTATAATTGTTCCGTGGATAGTACAGTTAGGTCCTATAGTTACATTATCAGAAATTATCAATTCGTTATCAGGAAGTAAATGAAGAACTGAATTTTCTAGAATTGTAACATTCTTACCTATTTTGACAGGTCCGTGGGAATTTCCAACTATTTTTACTCCAGAAGCTATATAAGAGTCCCCTCCTATTACAACATCTCCAGTAATCTCTGCTCTGTCATCAATATAAGCCGAATCGGATACATCCGGAAACTTACCGTTAAATTCATATAAATTACTCATGTCATTTTCTCCCCTCTCATAGTGGAATATATTTTCTGAAAAATCCTTAAGTGTAATATCATTGCCTCTCATTTTTTTAATCATATTTGCATCATCTTCATTTAATGTTCTTATAATCCTTGCAGGTCTACCTACAACTACTGACTTTGATGGAATTATCATGCCCTCTGGAACTATAGTACCTTCTCCGAATATGCACATATCTCCAATTTTTGATCCTGCCAGAAATATGGTATTATTTCCAATTTCACATAAATTACCAATTTCAGCTCCAATTGTAACTGTTTTATGGCCAAAAACAGTCTTACTTCCTACTTTTACCGGTCTATCTTTTGTTCCTATGATCACAGAGTTTTCAAGTACCCAAGATGAATTTCCTATAGTTACAGAGTCGCTGTGAGATCTTATAATAGTGCCTTGAGCAATATAGGCATCGTTTCCCAGTCTTACTTTGCCTATAAGTTTTGAAGTTTTATCAATTCTTATATTATTCATTTCAGCCTCCTTAAGTAAGCTCCTTATTTATTACCAAGCATTTAAGTTTTATATAAATTAATAGCCTCTTCAGTCAAATCTTTTTAGACTTTAAATGAAGAGACTATATTGACATACAACTTTACTTTTATTTTTTTAATACATCAGAATACTCAGGTGTTTTATCAAATTCTCTTTTAGCATAAGGACATAGGGGAAGTATCTTAGTACTGCTTTCTCTAGCTTTTACAACTAATTCGGCAACTAATTTCCTGGCAATTCCCTGCCCCTGATAGTTTTCCTCTACAAATGTATGATCTATAATCCATAGTCCTTCTGATTTAGAAAAAGTACTCTCACCTATTTCTTTTTTATCATCATAGGCTGCTGATCTGTTATTTTCAGATTCAAATAATATATTTATCATATTATCCCTCCATCTTTATCTTATATTTACAATTAACAGCTCTCTAATAGTCGATTTTTTCTTTTAGAAAATTATCATTTCTAAGATCTTGATAAGCCTTTTGTATTTCTTCTTCACTATTCATTACAATAGGTCCTGCCCATGCTACTGGCTCATTTAAGGCAATGGATTTAACCCATAATACCTGAGCATCTTTATCAGTACTTTTAATATCAACACTCTCTCCTTCAGTAAGTTTTACAGCTGTCTTCTCTTTAATTAACTCATCACCTATATATACCTCGCCCAATAGCGTAAAAACCATTACAGATGCATCTTTATCCGTATCTATTGTTATAGAAGAGTTCTTTTCAAGATGTATATCATAATAATCTAATGGCAGATGCTCTCCCTTATATCCTTCAATATCTTTGTATGATCCTGCAAGAACTCTTATTTTAGCTCCTTCTGCCTTAACTTCTTCAATTTCATCTCTTCTTATACTGTTATAACTAGGCATGCTCATCTTATCACTTGCTGGCAGATTTAACCAAAGCTGAACACCCAAAAGTCTATCTGACGCAGGAACTTTTTCTTCATGAAGGATTCCAGAACCAGAGTTCATCCATTGAACTTCTCCATCTCCTATAGCATCTTCATTTCCTAAAGTATCTTTGTGAACCATTTTGCCCTTATACAAATAGCTGATTGTTTCAATACCTCTATGAGGATGTATAGGAAATCCTGCAGTATAATCATCTGGATTTGTACTGTCAAAAGAATCTAGCATTAAAATAGGATCAAATTCTTTAATAGTTTCATGTCCTAATACCCTCACAAGGCTTACCCCTGCTCCATCAATAGTTCTAAAACCTGTTACTTTCTTTTTTACTCTTCTTTTCATTTTAATCCCTCCATAAAATTAACTTTTATCTATTATATCAAATTAAAGCCATTTAAGTAATATTTTAAAAAACTTTTCATACTATTTCATTTTTGATAATATTTCCAGAATTAAAGATTACAAACTCACATCTTCTTCTAGTTTTGTAAAAAAATATAAAAAAATACACCTTCGGAGTATGTCAATCTTCCAAAGGTGTACTTAATATTATACGGTCTCATTTTTATCTGTTTTAATGATCTCTTTTCTATATTGTTCAAGTTCACTCTGATTTGCATAAACAAAGTGACCTTCAAGAATTTCTTCCCAAACCGGTTTATCTACAGAATAATCATGAACTGATGGATCATAAATTATTAATTTTTTGTTTTTTTCTATTTCTGGATCTGGATTGGGTACAGCTGAGAGTAATGCTTTAGTATATGGATGTAAGGGGTGCTTAAACAGCTCTTCTGCTTCAGCTAATTCTATTATTTTACCCTTACTTATAACTGCAATTCTATCAGATATAAAACGTACTACAGACAAATCGTGAGAAATGAATAAATACGTCAATCC
>NZ_JARIEF010000094.1 GCF_029266915.1 Tissierella sp.
TTATATAAGTTACTAAGATCTTCATTAAATGCCCAACCTCATCTTTTGGCCTCTTCCAATTTTCCGTAGAAAAATCATATAGAGTAAGATATGGTAATCCCAGTCTAGAACTAGCACTAACAATTTCAACAACTCTTTTCATACCTTCTTGATGACCAAAATATCTAGGTAATAATTTTTTTCTTGCCCATCTACCATTTCCATCCATAATTATTGCAATATGTCTTGGAAGGTTATTTAAATCTATAGAATTCAAATAGCTATTCTCCTGTGAGTTATTTTTCATAAATATCTCTCCTAAAATTAAAAACCCCTTCTATAGAAGGGGTTTTATTATATTTCTAATAACTCATCTTCTTTATTTTGTGTAATAGAATCTATTTCTTCGATGAATTTATCTGTTATTTTTTGCATTTTATCTTCTGCATTTCTTTTTTGATCTTCGTCTAATTCTTTAGCTTTTTCTAGTTTTTTAATAGCATCAATACCATCTCTTCTTAAGTTTCTCACTGAAACTTTAGCATTTTCGCCATTTTTCTTTACAACTTTTGTAAGATCATGTCTTCTCTCCTCTGTAAGTTGAGGAATTTGAAGTCTAATTATTTTTCCATCATTTGTAGGATTTATACCTAAATCAGATACAAGAATAGCTTTTTCTATAACAGATATAAGTTTCGAATCCCAAGGTTGAATAGTAAGAAGCCTTGGTTCTGGAGCAGCAACACTTGCAACTTGTATAAGTGGTGTCATCTGTCCGTAATAATCTACAATAATTTTATCTAATATACTAGTATTAGCTCTACCCGCTCTTATAGATTGTAACTCTTCTCGATAAGATGCGATTGTTCTTTCCATTTTTTCTTCTATAGTTTTGTGAATATCTAAATTCATTATTAGTCCTCCCTTACGTGTGTACCTATTTTTTCACCTTGAATTACAGCTCTAATATTTTCTGGTGAATCTATACCAAAAACTATTAATGGAATTTTATTATCCATACATAGAGAAGTAGCTGTTGAATCCATAATCTTTAAACCTGAATTTAAAATTTCAATATAACTTAAATTATCGAATTTTTTTGCTGAACTATTTAACTTTGGATCAGAATCATATATACCGTCTACACCTTTTTTCCCTACTAATATCACTTCCGCTTCTATCTCTGCCGCTCTTAGAGCTGCAGTAGTATCAGTGGAAAAATATGGATTTCCAGTACCTGCCGCAAAAATAACTACTCTTTGTTTTTCTAAGTGTCTCACTGCTCTCCTTCTAATATAAGGTTCTGCTATTTGCTTCATATCAATTGCTGATTGAACCCTTGTAATTACATCGATTCCTTCAAGAGCATCTTGAAGAGCTAGTGCATTCATTACAGTGCCTAGCATACCCATATGATCGGATGTAGTTCTATCCATTTGTGTTGCGGTTGCTCCTCTCCAGAAATTTCCGCCACCAACTACTATAGCAATTTCAACACCCAAAGCTTGAATTCCTTTTACTTCTTCTGCAATTTTAATAATTGTAATTGGATCTATTCCTAATCCTTTTTCTCCTGCTAAGGCTTCTCCACTTAATTTTAAAACTACTCTTTTATATATGGGTTTCATTTTACACGCTCCTTATGTAACAATATCATATTTAAAAGGAGAACAATAAATGTTCCCCTATTAATTAATTGCCTAATTGTTTTGATACTTCCTCAGCAAAATTTTCTTCTCTTTTTTCTAATCCTTCTCCAACTTCAAATCTAACAAATCTTCTAATTTTAATATTTTCACCAGTTTTAGTGATTACTTCATTTAGAAGGTCTTTTATTTTAACGCTAGGCTCTTTTATAAAGTTTTGTTCTAATAAACAAATTTCTTCATAAAACTTACCCATTCTTCCTTCTACCATCTTTTGAGCTATATTCTCAGGCTTACCTTCATTCATAGCTTGTTGAATTAGAACATGTTTTTCTCTCTCAGCAACATCCTCAGGCACATCTTCTTTACTTACGTATTGAGGATTTGCAGCAGCTACTTGCATAGCCATATCTCTTACAAAGTTCTTAAATTGATCTGTTTTAGAAACAAAATCAGTTTCAGAGTTTACTTCTATTAAAACTCCTATTCTTCCACCGTGTATATAAGAATCAACTAATCCTTCAGATGCTATTCTTCCAGCTTTTTTAGAAGCAGAAGCAAGTCCTTTTTCTCTTAATAAATCAATAGCTTTTTCTACATTTCCTTCAGTCTTAACTAGTGCATTTTTACAATCTAGCATTCCAGCACCTGTTTTTTCTCTAAGTTCTTTAACTAACGATGCAGTTATATTCATAGTAATATCTCCTCCAATTGTTAAAAATGGTAAGTATCTAAATAGAATACCTTTAGACGCTTACCTTTTTGTTTACTCTTCTACAGATTCTATTTGTTCTCCTTGCTTTCCTTCAAGTACTGCATTAGCCATAGTAGAAGTTAATAGTTTAACCGCTCTTATAGCATCATCATTACCTGGGATTACAAAGTCTATTTCATCAGGATCACAATTAGTATCAACTATAGCAACTACAGGTATTCCAAGTATATGAGCTTCTTTAACAGCTATTCTCTCTTTTCTTGGATCAACTATAAATAAGACATCTGGTATCTTATTCATATTTTTAATACCACCTAAAAACTTTTCAAGTCTTTCTTCTTCATGCTTTAAGTCGATAACTTCTTTCTTAGGTAAAAGATCAAATATACCATCTTCTTCCATTTTTGCTAATTCATGTAGTCTATCAATTCTTTTTCTGATAGTTTTGTAGTTAGTTAACATTCCACCTAACCATCTTTGGTTTATGAAATGCATACCGCATCTTTGAGCTTCTGATTGAATAGCTTCTTGAGCTTGTTTCTTAGTACCTACAAAGAGTACTTCTCCACCATCAGCTACGATGTCCTTTACGAAAGTATAAGCGTCTTCTACTTTCTTTACCGTTTTTTGTAAGTCAATAATGTAGATCCCATTTCTTTCAGTGAAAATATATGGTGCCATTTTAGGGTTCCATCTTCTAGTTTGATGTCCAAAATGCACTCCTGATTCTAATAGGCCTTTCATTGTAATTACTGACATATTACCACCTCCAAGTTTTTTCTTCCACTCCCATCATCTATTGAAGGACCCAAGTTAAGGGACTTTCTTCTAATATTAAGAAGTGTGTTTAATCACTATGATAGTATAACATATAGTGATTTTAAAATCAATAAATTAAATAATAATTTACATGAAAAATATAAGGCTATTTTGTAGCCTTATCAAGTTCTTCCATTAGTCTGTCATTGAGAATTTTTATATGCGTTCCTTTCATCCCAAGAGATCTTGATTCTATAACTCCCGCACTTTCAAATTTTCTAAGTGCGTTTACAATTACAGATCTTGTTATACCAACTTTATCAGCAATCTTACTTGCAACCAAAAGTCCTTCCATACCATCTAATTCATGGAATATATGATCCATTGCTTCAAGTTCAGAATATGATAGAGTTCCTATAGCCATTTGTACTACAGATTTTTTTCTAGCTTCTTCTTCTATAACTTCTGTTTTAGATCTTAATATTTCCATTCCTACGATTGTAGCGCTATATTCTGCTAATATTAAATCTTCTTCAGTAAAATCTTTACCAAATCTTGCAAGTACTAGGGTTCCAAGTCTTGATCCTCCGCTTATTATAGGTATAATAGTAGCGACCTTATTTTCATGATCACAGGCTTCATTATCTTCAAATACACAATTTTCAAATTCACCAATATTCTCTTTAGATTCAGTTATTTTTAATAAATTATCATTATAACTTTTAGGAAAGGCTTGTGTTTTCTCAACTTGAGCTTGTACCCTATCACACTCAAATCCTTCAGCTAATTTATAGCCAAGAACCCTACCTTTTTTGCTAGCTATATATACATTTGCTTGTAAAATATCACTTAATTTTTTACTTAGTTCTAAAAAGGATACCGGATCCGATCCATAGCTCTGTAATTCTTGATTTAATCTTCTAGTTTTTTGTAAAAGTCCTTCCAATTTGTTTCCTCCTTGTATTATAAATACTAAATATCCTTTATTTGTGTTATATCTTTATTCTGAATATTCTATATACAGAATACTACATTTTTATATAAAAGTATAGAGTTTTATTTTTCTTTTTTTATATAACCGCATTCTTTGTCACTGCATTTAATAGTAATCGCATTTTTAGTTCTCTTAATAACCATATGTTTCTTACAATCCGGACATTTTTCATTTACTGGTTCATCCCAAGATACAAAATCACATTCAGGATATTTACTACAGCCATAAAAAACTCTTCCTTTTTTAGATTTTTTCTTTATTACTTCACCATCACATTTTGGACAAGCTACATCAATAGTTTCTATTATTGGTTTAGTATTTTTACATTCTGGATATCCAGGACAAGCCATAAACCTACCATATCTTCCTGTTTTGATAACTAAATTCTTACCACATTTTTCACATATTACATCTGTAACTTCATCTTTTATTTCAATCTTATCAATTTCCTCTTCAGCTTTTATAAGTTCTTTGCTAAAATCAGTATAAAAATCACTTACAACTTTTTTCCAAGGAAATTTCCCTTCTTCAACTTCATCTAATTGATTTTCTAACTCCGCTGTAAATTCTTCATTTATAATAAGATCAAAGTATTCAGTTAAAAGTTCATTTACTAATATTCCTAACTCTGTGGGATAGAAAGCTTTGTTTTCTAAAACTACATAAGTTCTTGCAAGTATGGTACCAATTGTTGGAGCATAGGTACTTGGTCTTCCTATACCTAACTCTTCCAAAGTTTTTATTAAACTAGCCTCAGTAAACCTAGGAGGGCCTTGAGTAAAGTGCTGATTACCATTAATATCCTTTAGCTCTAATTTATCATCCTGGTCCAAACTTGGAATACTCATATCCTTATCCTTATCATCAATATTGGCATATACTCTTAAAAAGCCTGGAAAAATTAGCTTAGATCCGCTACCCTTAAATAGATATTCATTACTAAGTATATTTACACTTATAGTTTCATATTTTGCTGGTGCCATCTGAGATGCCATTAATCTGTTCCATATAAGACTGTATAGTTTAAACTGATCTTTTGAAAGCAAGCTTTTTATTTCATCAGGTACTCTTAAGATACCAGTAGGTCTAATTGCTTCATGAGCATCTTGTGACCCTTTCTTCTTTTTACCATCATAACTTTTCCCACCATTTGAGTAATCTTTTCCAAATGTTTTCATAATATATGTTCTGGCTAAATCTACAGCAGTTTCTGAGATTCTAGTAGAATCGGTTCTCATATAAGTTATAAGACCTACCGATCCTTCTTTTCCTATATTTATACCTTCATAAAGTTGTTGTGCAACACTCATAGTCTTTCTAGTTGTAAACCCAAGCCTTCTCGAAGCATCTTGCTGTAGTGTACTTGTAGTATATGGTGAATAGGGGTTCCTCTTTCTACTTCCCTTTTTAACACTATCAACTATAAAGTTTTCTTTATCTAATCCACTTATTATTGTATCAACATCTTCTTTACGCTTCAATTCAATCTTTTCTTCTTTTTTATTGACTATTTTACCTGTAAACTTAGCTTCGAATTCTTCTTTGTCTTTTTCAAGAAGTGCAAGAATACTCCAATATTCTTCTGGAATAAATTCATCAATTTCTTCTTCTCTATCACATATTAATTTAGTAGCAACAGATTGAACCCTTCCAGCACTTAAGCCTTTTCTAATTTTCTTCCATAATAGAGGGCTTATCTTATAACCAACTAATCTATCTAAAATCCTTCTAGCCTGTTGGGCATCTATTAAATCTATATCTAATGTTCTAGGGTTTTTAATAGCATCCTTTACAGCATCTTTTGTAATTTCATTAAATTCTACTCTAATCTTATCATCAAGATCAAGTTTCAATATATGTGCCAAATGCCAAGATATAGCTTCTCCTTCTCTATCAGGGTCAGTAGCTAGATAAACTTTTTCAGCTTTTTTAGCTTCTTTTCTAAGTTCATTGATGATTGGTCCTTTTCCTCTGATATTTATATATTTAGGTTCAAAATTGTCTTCAATATCTATTCCCAATGTGCTCTTAGGTAGGTCTCTAATATGTCCAACAGAAGCTAATACCTTATATGTCCTTCCAAGCATTTTACCAATTGTTTTAGCTTTTGCCGGAGACTCTACAATTACTAATTTTTTTACTTGTTTTTTTGTTTTTTTCTTTGTAGTTTTCTTTACTGTTTTTTTTACTGGCTCCTTCGCCATACATACACCTCCATGCATTATACTAAAGCAAAAACTCTATTATCTAATTCTTGCACTAGTCCTTTTAATTCTAATATTGTCAGTATACTTGTTACGGTTGAAATTGTTATGCCTGTTCGATAAGAGATTATATCACAATGCGTAGGCTTTTGTCTTATTATTTCTACAATCTTGCCTTCTGTTTCACTTAAACTAGAGAAATCTATAGTTTTTTTAGATAAATTTTTGTTAAATTTATTATCTTTTATATTTTGTATTCCCTCTAATATATCGTCTATTTCTAAAAGTGGCACTGCACCATCTTTAATAAGTTTATTTGTTCCCATACTATATATACTATTTATATTTCCCGGAAGCGCAAAAACATCCTTGCCTTGTTCTAGGGCATGATAAGCGGTAATCGAAGTTCCAGATTTTTCCTTAGCTTCTATTACAATAAGTCCTAAAGAAAGTCCTGTAATTATTCTATTCCTCTGAGGGAAATTATATGGAAGTGGTGGTGTTCCAGGCGCAAATTCACTGAGAAGGCATCCTTGATTCTTTATTTCACTATAGAGTGACTCATTCTTTTTAGGATAACACACATCTACTCCATTACCAAGTATACCTATGGTTCTTCCGCCTTCTTTTATTGCAGTTTTATGAGCTACAGTATCTATTCCAAGAGCTACTCCACTTACAATTGTGACTCCTAGGTTTACAAGTTCTTTTGTAAATTTTTCACATGCCCAGATTCCATAAGAAGTAGCTTTTCTTGATCCTACAACAGCAATAGATAAACTGTCATCTTTTATCAAATCTCCTTTTTTATAAAGGACATAGGGCTTATCATATATATGGTGTAAACTTTCAGGATATTCTTTATCATGAACAGTTATGGTGCTTATATTCATATTTTTTAGATTTATTAGTATATTTCTAATAAAGTTTTTATCTCTATTTTTAAGAATTTTATGTAAGTTATCCTTACGTATACCTGGTATACTAAGTAAATTCTGGGAACTTATGTCTAGGATCTCCCTAATATCATCAAAGCAATATTCTAGCTTAGATATATTATTATTGGTAATTCCTATACTGTTTAACCATATCAAGATATCTCTAGATTTTAAATCTTCCATAAATATTACCCCCAATATTTATTATTTAAAGTTCTATATCTTATTGCTTCTAATACATGATTGTCTCCTATATTCTTTTCTCCTTCTAAATCTGCAATAGTTCTAGCCACTTTAATGATTTTATTATAAGTTCTTGCACTAAATTTATATTTTTTAAAAGCAAGTTCCATAATATTTTCAGAGCTTTCATTTAAAGAACAAAACTCTTTCATATCTTTATTTGCTATTTGAGAATTACTAGATATTTTATGCCCTTTAAATCTCATCAGCTGAATTTTTTTTGCGAGATTTACTCTTTTTCTGACTTGAGTTGAATTTTCAGCATTACTTACATTTTTAAGTTCTTCATAATTTACAGGTTGAACCTCAAAATGTATATCTATCCTATCTAGTAAAGGAAAGCTTATTTTCCCAAGATATCTATCAATCTCTCTTTGGGAGCATGTACATTCATGTAATGGATCACCATAATAACCACATGGACAAGGATTCATGCTTGCTATGAACATAAATTTAGATGGAAAAGAAAGACTAGCATTTACTCTGGCAATATTTACAACTTCATCTTCCATAGGCTGCCTTAAAACTTCGAGTACATTCTTAGAAAATTCTGGTAACTCATCTAAAAATAAAACGCCTTGGTGGGCTAAGGAAACTTCTCCTGGACGAGGTGTTCTTCCTCCGCCTATCAAAGCTACACTTGAACAAGTATGATGTGGAGATCTAAATGGCCTTTGAGTCATCAATCTATGTGATTTCAACAGACCAGATATACTATATATTTTTGTAACTTCTATAGATTCTTCAAAACTTAAATCTGGAAGTATACTTGGAAGTCTTTTCGCAGCCATAGTTTTACCAGATCCGGGCGGTCCAATAATAAGCATATTATGAGATCCTGCAGCCGATATTTCTAGTGTTCTTTTGAGTCCTTCTTGACCTTTTATATCATAAAAATCTAAATCAAATTCTTCCACTATTTTGTAATCATCTATTTTCTCTTGAAAAGCTTCTATTTTTATATCACCATTTAAGTAATCTATGACTTCTTTCAAACTTTTTACTGGTATTATCTCTATATCTGATATAAAACCGCATTCGCCTTTATTTTTATCAGGTATTATACATCTTTTAATATTCAATTCCCTCATAGATATTACCATAGGAAGAAGTCCATCTATCTCATTAATTTTTCCATCTAACGATAATTCCCCTAAAAATATAGTCTCTTTTAGATTGTTTGATTTTATAGCGCCATTTGAAATTAATATCCCTATTGCAATAGATAAATCTAACTGCGAGCCTTCCTTTTTGAGATTTGCTGGCGCTAGATTTATAGTTATTCTATTTAATGGAAATTCATATCCACTATTTTTTATTGCAGCACGGACTCTTTCTTTTGATTCTTTAATAGATGTATCAGGCAATCCAACAATATTAAAAACAGGCATACCTCTTGCAAGATCAGTCTCAACTTCAATTATATGACCATCTAATCCTTGTAGAGTACAAGTGTTAATCTTAGAATACATGTATTCCCCTCTTTTCGATCTTGTATTTTGTCTATTGTTTATAAGCAGTTAATACTCGAAAGCGTTTTTAATATGATTTATCTGAATCTCTTTTTCTAAATATATTTCTATTATATCATATCTAAACTGAATATTCTTTATATTCTTATGCTTTGCATATACACTTGAGGTATTTATTATTTTTCTTTGTTTTTTATAGTTTACAGCTTCCCAAGCATACCCAAAATTTCTATTTGATCTGGTTTTAACCTCCACAAAAGATATAATACCCCCATCCAAAGCTATTATATCAATTTCACCCAATTTAGTAGCATAATTTAATTCTAAAATTTTATATCCCCTATCTATCAAATAATCTCTTGCTAAAGCTTCTCCATATTTACCTTTAGAAATATTACTTTGCATTAGTTTTACACCTCTTATTTTAGAATCTTTTTCAAAAAAGATTTACGATGTATTTCTGTAACACCTAGTAAATTTAAGTTTTCCCTATGTTCTTTTGTTCCGTAACCTTTGTGCTGCTTTATATTATAGCCCGGAAACTCTTCATCCCATCTAAGACACATTCTATCCCTATAAACCTTGGCTAAGATTGACGCACATGCAATACCATGAGATTTATCATCACCCTTGATTATACCAACCTGAGGAATATCTAGATAAACAGTCTCGGCATCAACTAAAAGAAAATCTGCTTTTATGGAGTTTCCATAGCTATCTTTTATATTTTCAACAGCTATTTTCATGGCAAGCCTAGTACTTTCTTTTATATTTATCTTATCTATAATGTTAGAATCCACTCTTCCAAATCCATATCCTATAGCTTTTTCAATTATTATATCGTATAATAATTCTCTTTTTTTAGGACTTAGTTTTTTAGAATCTCTAACCCCTTCTATAATTAAACCTTCCGGCATTATAACCGCGCATGCAACAACATCACCTAGCAAGCATCCGCGTCCAACTTCATCTATACAAGCAATAGATTTGAATCCTTTTGATCTTAACTCATTTTCAAAGTTAATCAATGCTATCACCTTTATTTGGAAGTTCTAAAGTTATATTTCCTATTTTACCTTTTCTAAATTCATCTAACAAAATTGTACTTACTTTAGTATAATCTATATCTCCGCCTCTAATCTTACATCCTCTTTTTAAACCTATTTCTTCCATTATCTCAAGTGCGGTTTTTTCTTCTATACTTAAACTATCTAAGTTGTAGCGTTTGGTTAAATTATGTGGATCTAATACCATCAATTTTTCGATAAGTCTTAAGGCTAATGTTTCTATATCTAATATTTCATCTTTTATAGATCCTATAAATGCTAGGTTAAGTCCAACTTCCTTATCTTCAAACTTAGGCCACAGAATACCAGGAGTATCTAATAGTTCTAAACCACCTTTTGTTTTAATCCATTGATTCATCTTAGTAATACCTGGTTTATTACCTATTTTAGCACCTTTTCTTCCTGCAAGAGAATTTATTAAAGTAGATTTTCCCACATTCGGAATGCCAATTATCATAACCCTAATGGGTTTGTTTTGAACTCCTCTTTTTAAATAACGTTCTCTTTTATCCTTAGTCTTATCTAAAGACAAGCTTATAAGCTCATCAATTCCTTTTCCAAGAAGTGAGTTCATAAATATAGTTGATATACCTTTCTCCTCAAAATATTCTTTCCATATTTTATTATCTCTACTATTAGCTAAATCTGTTTTATTTAATATTGTAATTCTAGGTTTATCTTTAACAATATCATCTATAATAGGATTTTGACTACTAAGTGGAACTCTTGCATCTAAAAGTTCATAAACTATATCAACCATTGATATAGTTTTTTCTAATGATTCTTTTGTTTTTTTCATATGTCCTGGATACCAATTTATATTCATTTTTTACCACCCTCTAAATATATATATAAAAATTGGGACTATATAGTCCCAATTCAATTTAATACATTTTCTTTTCTTTAACTTTTGAAGCTTTACCTTGTCTATCTCTTAAGTAGAATAGTTTAGCTCTTCTTACTTTACCTTTTCTAGTAACAACAAGTTTATCAATTCTTGGTGAGTTTAGAGCAAATGTTCTTTCTACTCCTATTCCATAAGAAAGTCTTCTTACTGTAAAAGCTTCTCTAGCTCCTCCGCCTTGTTTCTTCAATACTGTACCTTCGTAAACCTGAATTCTTTCACGTGCACCTTCTATAATTCTATAATGAACCTGAACAGTATCCCCTACATTAAACTGAGGCATATCATCTCTTAGTTGTTCATCTTCTATCATTTTTATTATATCCATATTCAAAACCTCCATTCTTTCTTAAATGTTCTTGCACTTTTTATGCAGAGGACCATCCGTTTTCTTATCTTAGGTATTATAACATATGGAAAAATCCAATTCAACTATTATCAATAAGTTCTTTTCTTATAAGTAGTAGTAGCTTTTCATCTTCTTCTGTTAATTTTATATCTTTCAATAAATCAGGCCTTTTTATCAGTGTAGCTTTTAAAGATTCGTATCTTCTCCATCGTTCAATGTTACTATGATTTCCAGATAATAATACACTGGGAACACTTATATCTTTAAAAACACGCGGTCTTGTGTACTGAGGGTGTTCTAATAATCCATGATAATGAGATTCATCACTGTAAGACTCTTCGCCCTTTAAAACATCAGGAAGCAGCCTAGCTACTGAGTCAACGATTACCATAGCTGGGATTTCTCCACCCGTAAGAACATAATCGCCAATAGAAATTTCTTCATGAACATAATTTTCAATCACCCTATTGTCGATACCTTCATAATGACCACATAATAAGATTAAATGCTCTTCTTTAGAAAGCTCATTTATTATTGCTTGATTTAACTTTTTACCCTGTGGTGATAAATAAATCACTCTGGAATTTTGTGTTTTCACACTTTCTATAGCTCCATAAATAGGTTCCGGAGACATAACCATTCCAGGTCCTCCTCCAAAAGGGTAATCATCAACTTTTTTATGCTTATTATTAGAAAAATCTCTTATATTGACCAAGCCAATATTCAATGATTTCTTCTCTATTGCTCTTCCTATAATACTCCAGCTTGATAGATCTAAGAAAAACTCAGGAAACAAAGTGAGTATATCTATTTTCATTCTATCATTCCTTCAATAGGATCTATAATAATTATTTTTTTCTCTATATTTACTTCTTTAATAAATTCTTTAACAGCAGGAATAAGATATTCTTTTCCATTGTCTTTTATTATATATATATCATTGCTAGAGTTTTGTAAAACATCGCTTATATATCCTAAAGAATTCCCTTCTAAATCAAATACTTTGCAGTCTATTAACTCATATATGAAATAATTATCTTTAGGCAGCTCAACTTTTTCATTTTCATGAATAAAAACAAGCTCTTCTTTAAATTTAAGAACTTCATTTATATTATCAAATTCTTTTAATTTAGTTAGAATCATATTTTTATGATATTTCACATTATCTATTTCAACAGATAGCTTATCTTCACCAATATAAATATTTTTAAGATCAGAAAATCTTTCTATATCATCTGTATAAGGATATATTTTTACTTCTCCTCTTATTCCATGAGTATTTACTATCTTTCCTACAACGATATATTCCATTTTCTAACACCTACCATTGATTTGAATCAAAATAAGAGTAATCCTACTGAACTATTTCAACAACCACTCTTTTATTTTGTTTTATTGCTGCAGCTTTTACAACTGTTCTAATAGCTTTTGCAATTTTTCCTTGTTTACCTATTATTTTACCCATATCCTCATCTGCTACCCTTAACTCTATAGTAACAGCTTTAGAACTTTCAACTTCATTCACACTTACTTTTTCCGGATTATCTACCAGTGATTTTGCAATATATTCTACCAATTCACCCATAGTTTACACCTCCTAGAATTATTCTTCAGTGTTTTCTTCTGCCTCTACTTTTGTTTCTTCTTGTTCATAAACTCCATTCATTTTAAAAAGTCTATCTACGCTATCAGTAGGCTTTGCACCATTGCCTAACCAATTTTGAGCTCTTTCATTATCTATCTTAACAGTTTTAGGCTCAGTTAGTGGGTTGTAGTATCCAATTTCTTCTATAAATCTACCGTCTCTTGGAGAACGAGAATCAGCAACTATTATTCTATAAAAAGGACTTTTCTTAGCACCAATTCTTTTTAATCTTATTTTTACAGCCATGTTTTTTCACCTCCTTCAAATGTTAATATCTATTAGAAAAATTAGAAAAATGGTAAACCAAATTTCCCTTTTTTCTTCATTGTTTTTTCCATATCAGTAAACTTTTTCATCATCTTTTTTGTTTCTTTAAATTGTTTTAATAATTTGTTTACATCTGGAATACTTGTACCACTACCCGTTGCTATTCTTTTTCTTCTGCTACTGTCTATGATTTCGGGAGTTTGTCTTTCCTTCTTAGTCATAGATTTTATTATAGCTTCAATTTTCTCAATATCTTTTTCATTTACATCTAGACCTTTTAGGGCTTTTTTATCCATGCCAGGAATCATTCCTAGCAGTTCATCTAAAGGTCCTAAATTTTTCATTTGATCTAATTGATCTAGAAAATCTTCAAAAGTAAATTGTGAAGTTCTAATTTTCTTTTCTAATTCCATAGCCTTATCTGTATCAATATTAGCTTGGGCTTTTTCTATAAAACTTAAAACATCACCCATTCCAAGTATTCTTGATGCCATCCTGTCTGGATGGAAGGGTTGCAGTTCATCAAGTTTTTCCCCTACACCTATAAACTTTATGGGTTTATCAGTTACAGCTCTAATTGAAAGTGCTGCTCCACCTCTAGCGTCACCATCTAGCTTGGTTAATATAACACCTGTTATACTAAGCCTTTCATCAAAAGATTTAGCTACGTTTACAGCATCTTGACCTGTCATAGCGTCTAGAACTAAAAGTACTTCATCTGGGTTTACAGCTTTATGAATGTTTTCTATTTCTCCCATAAGCTCTTCATCTATATGAAGTCTACCCGCAGTATCTATAATTACTACATCATTAGCATGTTTCTTAGCATGTTCTAACCCAGCTTTAGCAATATCAACTGGATCAAGCTTGTCTCCCATACTAAAGACTGGAACTTCTACTTTTTCTCCTACTACTTGAAGTTGTTTTATAGCTGCTGGTCTATATACGTCACAGGCTACTAATAAAGGTCTTTTTCCTTGTTTTTTAAAAATATTAGCAAGCTTTCCTGTAGTAGTTGTTTTACCCGCGCCTTGAAGACCACTCATAAGTATAACAGTTGGAGGAGTTGATGAAAAAATTATTTTTTCTTCTTTATCTCCCATTAATGCTGTTAATTCTTCATTTACAATCTTAATAACTTGCTGTCCTGGAGTTAGACTTTGCATTACTTCATTGCCTATAGCTCTTTCTTTAACTTTTTTTATAAAGTCTTTTACAACTTTAAAGTTAACATCTGCTTCTAACAAGGCTAGTCTTACTTCCCGCATAGCTAAATCTACATCTTTTTCTGAAAGCTTTCCTTTTCCTTTTAATTTGCCTAAGGCATTTTGAAGCTTATCAGATAAACTTTCAAATATCATCAATTACCGACCTCCCTACTATTTTTAAGTATTTCTCGTCCGGTTTTTTCGATTTTTTCTATATTAAGTAATATTTCTTTTTTTTCAAAAACTTCTTTGTTCAAATCTACTAATACTTCTTTTGATATATCTATTATTATTTTAATAGCTTGAGTATTATTTTTAAATTCACTTACTAATCTTAAGTTTTCTTCAAACTCATATAGCTTTTTTTCTGCTCTTTTTAAAGTATCGTATACTCCTTGACGTGTTATTTCTAACTCTTCCCCTATTTCAACCAAAGACAAATCATGAATATAAAATAACTCTATAACGCTTATTTGTCTTGGACTTAGAAGTTTTCCATAAAAGTCAAATAATATTCCAACCTCTACTACTTTCTCGACCATTGTATCACCAACTCAAATGTAGTGTCAAGTCTTTTACTTGACACTACATATAATAATATATATACAATTATTTGTCAACACTTTATTAAAAATATTTTATAGATTTATTCATTTTATAGATTTATTCAAAAAGAGCATCTACGAAATCATCAGAATTAAATACCTGCAGATCATCTATCCCCTCACCTACACCTATTAGCTTAATTGGTATACCAAGTTCTGATTGAAGAGCTATAACTACTCCTCCTTTTGCAGTACCATCAAGCTTGGTTAGAGCTATTCCAGTTATATGAGCAACTTCTTTAAATGTTCTAGCTTGATTAATTGCATTTTGTCCCGTAGTTGCGTCAAGTACTAGTAAAACTTCTTTAGTAGCTTCCCCATATTCTCTATCTACTATCCTAAATATCTTGTTTAGTTCCTGCATTAGGTTGGATTTGTTATGAAGTCTTCCTGCAGTATCACATATCAAAATATCTGATTGTCTAGCCTTTGCAGCATGTATACCATCAAATATAACTGCCGCTGGATCTGCTCCCTCATTGTGAGATATAACATCAACACCTGATCTATTGCTCCATTCTTCAAGTTGTTCAATAGCGGCCGCTCTAAAAGTATCTGCTGCGGCTATTAGAACTTTTTTACCATCTTTTTTAAAATTATTTGATAACTTTCCTATAGTTGTAGTCTTTCCTACTCCATTTACTCCAACTACTAGCATTACTGCTGGACTTGGTTCTACATTTAAAGAATTATCACTAACAGATTCTTTCATCATTGATTTTATTTCATCTTTTAATAAATCTTTTACTAGCTCAGGGTCACTTACTCTTTCCTTCTTAACTCTTTCTCTTACTCTATCTATTAACTTCATAGTAGTATTAACTCCTACATCTGCTGTTACCATTATTTCTTCTAGGTCTTCAAAGAGCTCTTCATCGATTTTTTTATAAGATGAGAGAACTGCACCTATCTTATCGGACATTTCTTTACGAGTCTTAGTAAGTCCTCCAAATAGCTTGCCAAAAAAACCTGTTTTCTCTTCCTTTGTTTCTACTACTTCTTCTTCTTCTTCTTCTAATTCTACTTCAAGAAAAATTGCTTCTGACTCTTCTAAATCTTTTTCTTCAATTGCTCTAGTGTCTTCTGTATCTATATCTTCTTCAATTTCTATAATCTTTTCTTTTATTTCTAATTCATCTAAAACTATACTTTCATCTGAAATTTTGTCTTTTACTTCTTCGTACATTTCTTTTTCTAATTCTGGATCATCTTCTATATTAACCTTATGCTGAAATGACTCATCTTTTGCTTCTTCTATAATTTCTTCTTCTATAATTTCTTGTTTTTTATTTTTATCTTTTTTAAACCATTTAAACATTTTATTCCTCCTAGCTTACTAGCTCATTTTTATTTTCCTTTAACTGCATAGATATCATACGGCTAATCCCTTTTTCTTCCATAGTTACTCCATATAGTACATTTGCTATCTCCATGGATGTTTTTCTATGAGTTATTAAGATAACTTGAGTATCTTCATTTATTTTCTTTAAATACGATGTGTATCTGCTAATATTTGAATCGTCCAGTGCTGCATCAATCTCATCTAAAATACAAAAAGGTGATGGTTTAGTTTTTAATATTGCAAACAAAAGTGCTACTGCAACTAAAGATTTTTCTCCTCCCGATAAGAGGCTTAATGTTTGAAGAACTTTTCCAGGTGGTTTAACTTTTATCTCTATACCTGACTTAAGTATATCATTATTTTCGTTATTTAATTCTAAAGTTGCAACTCCTCCATTAAATAGCTCAGAGAAAATTTCGGCAAAATTTTCTTTGATTTCTTCAAAGCTTGATAAAAAGTTTACTCTCATCTTTTTTTCCATATCTTCAATAATATCTTTTAAGATATCTTTACTTTCTATAAGATCTTTGCTTTGGGTCTGCATAAAGTCCAATCTTTCCTTAACTTCCTTATATTCTTCCAAGGCACCCAAGTTTACATTGCCGATTTTTTTAATCTTTTCCTTTAAAATATTAATATCCTTTCGAGTTTCTTTAATATTATCTATCGGTTTCTTTAACAAAAGCGCTTCTTCTAAATCTAATTTATAGTCATTGAGCATCCTTGAATCTATATTTTCTCTTTCTATTATTTATTTAGATGCTTTCAACTCTTTTTCATTATTAGTTTTTTCTAGAATGTTTATAGTTTCATTGATAGATTTTAAATTCTCTTGTTCTTTATAGAAATTATTCATATATTTATCCTTACTAGCTATGCTTGTCTGTATCTCGATGTTAATCGATTCTTCTTTTTCTATAGAGTCTTCAATAGATTTATTTGCTTGTTTTTTACTAATATCTATTTTTTCTAAGTTTTCCTCTAGCAAACTTATTTCCTCTAGCTTCTCATATTTCAATCGATTATTGTTTCTAAGCTTCTTTTCAATATTATTAAGCTCTGACGTTGAACTTAATAATTTATTTTCTATAATTTTTATATCTGTATTAATGTCACTATATTCCTTATATAGTCTCTCTCTACTTAACCTTTCCAAAGACAAAGTATCTATAATACTATTTAATTCACTTTTAAAATTATCTAAATCAGAAATATTTTTTTCTAAAATGATTTTATCCTCTCTAGATTTCTTTAGATTTTCGTCTGAGTCTTTAATGAATATTGCCATTTCAGCATTTACTCTTTCTCTATCTCTTTGGAAGAATTTCATTTCATCTTCTAATCTTAGTTTATCATTTTCTATATTTATAAGTTCTGCATTAGCCTCATCAATAATATCTGTTAACATAACAAAGTTTTTATTAGATATTTCCAATTTCCTCTTAAGCTCTATATCTTCTTGATTTAAATTTCTGAGTTCAAAGTTTAAATTTTTTAAAGTTTTATTCATATTTTCTATTTTTGACTTTCTATTGATAATACTGATATTATCCTTATAACTTCCTCCGCTTAGAGAACCTCCCGGATTTAGTATTTCTCCCTCTAAAGTTACCAGTCTATAAATATTGTTAGTTGATTTAGCAAATTTCAGAGCATTATCCATGGTGTCCATAACTATAGTTCTTCCAAGCAAAGATTTAAATATACTGTCATAAGTATCTTCATAATTAATTAATGTATGTGCAAGACCTAAAACACCTTGATCCTTCGCTCCGAATGTATCTATGTTTATTGTTCTGCCCTTTATTATGTCCATAGGCAGAAATGTCACTCTCCCTAGCTTGTTTTTCTTTAAATAGTTTATCATCTCTTTAGCTGTTTCTTGATTCTCAACTACCATATTCTGAAGATTTGCACCTAAACTTATATTTATAGCTACTTCATATTTTTCATCTAAAGTTAATAAATCTGCCACTGTTCCATGAAAACCTTGGTCATTTAGCCTTTTGTTATTTATTGCCTTAAGAAGATTTTTAACACTTTTATAATATCCTTCATAGCTGTCTTCCATATTTTTATATAAATTATAACTTGAATTTATTCTTTCTATCTTAATTTCTAAATCCCTAGTTTTTCTAATAGCTAGCTCTATGTTTTCATTTATAGTCTTCTTTTCAAATTCAGCTTCAATTTTATTTTTTAATAAATTCTTTTGTTTTGTTTCGATATCAAGTTTATTTTTTTTAAATCTATCTAAGTTCTTTGATATTTCATCAATTTTAGATTTTATATTATCTTCTTCATCTTCTAAAGCCAGTATTTTTTTATCGCTATTACTATAGAGATCATTTATACTGTTTATTTCGCCTCTTTTATCTGCTATTTCTTCGTATAATAAATCTACTTTATACTTTTTTTCATCAATCTGTAATTGAATTTTTTTTAAATTAGTGTCTTTATGGATAAGTTCTGCTTCTTTTTCATCATATTCTTGCCTATATTTATTAAGTTTTTCTTCCGATAACCTACTATTTTCTTTAATATCAAATAGTTCTTCAAGTGAAAGCTCATTTTCATCATCTATGTATCTTAATTCTTTTTCTATTCTACTTATATCTTTGCTATAAAAGTTCTCTTTTTCTAATAATAAAGTCTTAGTATTTTTAGAATCTTCCTTGATTTTAATTATATTTTCTCTTTTAAGTCTTAAAAGCTCTATTTCTTTCTCTTTAGCTTTCATATCTATTTCAAGTTTATTAAAAATACCTTGTTTTTCATTCCTTAGACTTTCATTTTCTAATATTTCTATTTCTATTTTTGCTTTATCTTTATTAATTATTTCAATTTGATTTTTTATAGATAAGATATCAGCAACAAAAATATTAACTTCTAAATCCTTAAGCTTATTAAATGTTTCAAAAAATTCATCTGCCTTTTTTGAATCTTTATCTAGTTTCTTATATTGAATAGAAATCTCCGATATTAAATCATTTATTCTAATTAAGTTTTCTTCAGTATTTTTTAGTTTTCTTTCAGATTCTTCTTTTTTAGTTCTATATTTTATTATTCCTGCAGCTTCTTCGAATATATTTCTTCTATCTTCTGGCTTGTTACTAAGTATTTCTTCTATTCTACCCTGCCCAATTATAGAATAACCATCTTTACCTATCCCAGTATCCATGAAAATGGACCTAATATCTTTTAATCTGCAAGAATTCTTATTTATATAGTATTCACTCTCACCTGATCTAAACATTCTTCTAGTTACAGCAACTTCATTGTATTCTAATGGAATAGATCCATCTTTATTATCAAAAAATATTGTAACTTCAGAAAAACTAAGTGCACGTCTTTTATTAGTTCCTGCAAAAATAACATCTTCCATCTTGTTGCCTCTAAGACTCTTTACACTTTGTTCCCCTAAAACCCACCTAATAGCATCTGATATATTACTTTTTCCGCTGCCATTTGGTCCTACAATAGCAGTGATATCATCTTTAAATTTAATTTCAGTTTTATCAGCAAAGGATTTGAATCCTTGAATATGGATTTTTTTTAAATACAAAATAAACACTCCTATTTCATTTATATGTTTTCTTTTAGATTAAATAATCATTAATAGCTTTTCTTATATCTATTTTATCATATATATCATTTATTTTAATAATAATTTCATTTTCTTCTAACTCTTGACTATATATTTTCACTTTTTTTAATCTATATTTCTCTTTTAAATAAAATGTGTTTTCCGATTTTTGACCTGCTATATTAGAAATATTTTTATCACAAGAAAAGATTTCTAGAGTTTTATCTTTAATATTTGAATAGTTGGAATCTATATATTCTTTTATAATGATTCTATAAATATTAGCCTCAACTAATTGTCTAAAGGCAGGATGAAAAGGACCAGATACTACATCTTCACCTAACTGAATGTTTTCTGTAGGTTGAAGTCCTACTCTTATTACATTTATATTATTTATATAAAAGTTCATAAGCAAAGGAGTGCATATCTCTATAGCTTTTTTTAAGCTAAGTGGCTTATAAGTTCCTTCTTCGGACATCTCTTGCAAATAGGTATCTTTTATAACTAATGTAGGATAAATTCTTACGCAGTCAGGTTTTAATCTTATAAATTCTCTAGCCGTATCTAATGACCCAACCATGGTATCTCCAGGAAGCCCAACCATCATTTGAAGTCCTAAATTAAATTTATAGTCTTTTATAAGTTCAACAGCTCGGTATACATCTTTACTGCTATGCCCTCTGCCGCTTTTATCTAAAACATTATCATCTAAAGACTGTACCCCAAGTTCAATAGTATCTACTTTAAACTCCTTAAGATGGTCTAATATTGACTTATCTATTGCATCAGGCCTAGTAGAGAGTCTTATTTCATCTATTATTCCTTGATTTTTATATTTTAAAGGAATAGTTAATAAGTTTTTTTGAATATTTATATCTATAGCAGTAAAACTTCCTCCATAGAAAGCTACTTCTATAAACGAATCTTTCCTAAAATATGCTAGATATCTCTCAATAGTTTCTTCTACTTCCTTTGCGGTAACATCTGTAATAGAACTCGCTATTTTCCTTTGATTACAAAATATACAATCGTGAGGGCATCCCAAATGAGGCACAAATATAGGTATTATATAGTGTTTACTCATATTGACCACCTAATGAAATCAATGCTTCTCTTGCCGCCATTTGCTCTGCTTCTTTTTTATTGCGTCCATTGCCTCTTCCTATAACAGAACCATTTAAATATACTTCCATAAAAAATACTTTATTATGTTCAGGTCCTTCCTCTTTGACTATACTATATTCTATTT
The DNA here is from genome assembly GCF_029266915.1 of Tissierella sp. Classification (GTDB taxonomy): domain Bacteria; phylum Bacillota; class Clostridia; order Tissierellales; family Tissierellaceae; genus Tissierella_A. Next base: position 21,173 of record NZ_JARIEF010000094.1, read on the forward strand.
TAGCATTAGAAAGCTTTTGATGTTTTTCTTGCAACTCAGTTTTATAATCTGAAAACAAATCTCCATTTGCTACCGCTTTTACGATATTTTCTTCAAACTTATTCCTTAAACTCTCATTAGTCGTACTGTAGTCACTATCCATATAAACAGCACCTATTATTGCCTCTATCGTATCAGCCAAGATAGACTCTCTCTCTCTACCACCTGTAGCTTCTTCACCTTTACCCAAGAGAAGATATTTTCCTACGTGAATTTTTCTAGCAATATAAGCTAAAGAAGACTCACATACAACTTTCGCACGAATTTTTGTAAGTTCTCCTTCCGGATATTCTGGATACTTTTTATATAAATATTGACTTACCATTAAGTTTAATATAGCGTCTCCAAGAAATTCTAGTCTCTCGTTACTATTGATTACTCCCAATCTATTTTCATTTGCATAAGAACTATGAGTTAATGAAGTTTTTAAAAAATTTTTATTTTCAAATATATAATTTAGCTCTTTTTCAAGAGTATCAAAGTTTTTTTCATTCTTATTTTTTTTCATATCAGTTCCCCCAAATCTACAGAAGTTAACAGGAGCACATATGTGCTCCTACTAATTTTCTTCCCCTATTTTTTTAGCTATCTCTTCTATAGCATCTGATACTGTTTTTAAATTTGCTACATCCTCGTCTTCAATTTCTAAATTAAACTCATCTTCAAATGCCATAATTAGCTCCACTAAGTCTAAAGAATCAGCATTTAAGTCATCCACAAGATCAGTTTCAAGTGTTATCTTATCCTGATCTATGTTAAACTGAGCACTTATTAATTCTTTTATTTTTTCTTCCATTTCTATTCCTCCAGTTCCTTAATTGTTTCTATTCTATCTTCAATTATATTAATTACATCTTTTTCTATAAAATTTATCAATTCTCTTATTGCATTTTCTATAGCTAGTGCATCTGAACTTCCGTGGGCTTTTACAATAGGTTTTTGTGTTCCTAGAAGAGGAGCTCCACCATATTGTCTATAGTCAGTTTTATCTTTTAGATTTTTTAGCCCATCCTTTATCAAAAGTGCTGCTATTTTCGTGGAGAAACTTGAAGTTAATATACTTTTAATTTCACCCAGCAAGGATGAAGCTACTCCTTCTGTTAATTTCAATATAACGTTTCCAACAAATCCATCTGCTACTATAACATCAACAGCTCCTAAAGGTACATCACGAGCTTCTACGTTTCCTATAAAATTTATAGGAGCTTTTTCTAGCAATTCATAACTATCCTTTACTAATTGATTTCCCTTGCCCTTTTCAGCACCTATACTAACAAGTCCAACTTTAGGGTCGTCTACTTGCAAAATGTTCTCCATATATATTGAACCCATTACTCCAAACTGTTCTAAATATTCAGGCTTAGAGTCTACATTTGCTCCAGCATCTACTATTAAAGATATACCCTTGCTTGTAGGGTATATAGATGTTAATGCAGCTCTTTTAACACCTTTTATCCGTTTTACTATAAAAAGTCCTCCAGCAAGGAGAGCTCCTGTATTTCCAGCTGATAAAAATCCATCTCCATGTCCTTCTTTTAATGCTTTAAGTCCAACCACCATAGAGGAATCTTTTTTTCTTCTAATTGCAATTGCGGGATCATCAAAGTTTGTAATAACATCCTCAGCATTGAGTATATCTATCTTTCCTTCAGCATAGGTATAATTGGATAATTCTTTTTTTATTACATCTTCCTTGCCTACTAATGTTATCTTTATATCAAATTTTTCAATAGCATTTATGCATCCTTTAACTATTTCTCTGGGTGCATTATCTCCTCCCATACTATCTACTAGTATATTCATCTTATTCCCCCTATTAACTATGGATTTAACGTATTTAAACTATTTTTAATAGATAATTCTTTGATTTAAAAGCAATATATATTAAAAAAAAGATAGTGGCTATCCACTATCTTTCTTTAATTAATCTACGCTTATTACTTCCTTATTTCTATAGAAACCACACGATCTACATACTCTATGAGGTAATTTCTGCTCATGACATTGTGGACACTCAGTGCTGCTCATTCTGCTCAATGTATAAGATGAAGCTCTTCTCTTGTCTCTTCTAGCCTTTGACGTTTTTCGCTTTGGTACTGCCATTTAAAACACCTCCTTAATTCTTATCAAAAAAATTCTTTAATTTGTCAAATCTTATGTCTGTATTGTCTACAACACAATCACAAGATTCTTTGTTGAAGTCTGTTCCACACTGGGGGCATAAACCCTTACAGTCTTCTTTACATAAAGTTTTCATAGGTAAAGAAGATAGAACTTCCACGAGGACATATTTCTCTATATCTAAGATATCATTATTGTAATAAATAACATCTTCTTCATCCTCTTCCTCTTGCATTTTATTATTATCTTCTAATTTAGCAGATAAAGATGTTTTTTTATTCTTTAAAGTTTCATTTAAACAACGATCGCAATCTGTTTTAAAGGTATAGTAAGTAGAAAAATCAATTATATACTCCCGATTTACTTTAGATATTATTCCATCATATTTAATCGGATGTATAACTTCAAATTCCTTTAAATCAATATTCACATCACTGTTGTTTATTTCTCCTTGAAAAGAATGTACTGTTTCATCTTTAGAGAATAAAGTAGATAAATCAATGCTCATTGTTTTTCACCTCTTTAACTAACAAGATTTATTATATAAAGCCGCGCTCATTTTGTCAAGAACTATCTATTATTTACTAGGTTTAAAGTGTCCTTTGCTATCATAAGCTCTTCATTTGTTGGAACTACCATTATAGTTACTCCGCCTATATTCTTATTTATAATAGCTTCTTTGCCACGAACTTTATTTAATTCAGGATCTATCATTATATTTAAGCACTCTAATCCTTCACATATACCTGCTCTAATTGTATCAGAGTTCTCTCCTACTCCTGCAGTAAATACTAATGCATCAATACTACACATTTGAGCCGCATAAGCCGCAATATACTTAGTAACTCTATTACAGAATATATCAATTGCAAGTTTTGCTCTTGAATCTCCGTTTGCCATAGCTTCTTCTAAGTCCCTAAAGTCACTGCTTATTCCTGAGATACCTAATACTCCAGACTTTTTATTTAGTATATTATTTACCTCATCAAAGTTAACCCCTTCTTTCTCCATTATAAAGGGAATTATAGCTGGGTCAATATCTCCTGAGCGAGTTCCCATTGCAAGTCCTTCCAATGGAGTAAAGCCCATACTAGTATCGATTGACTCTCCACCTTGTACAGCCGTTACACTTGCTCCGTTTCCTAAGTGACAAGTTACTATATTAAGTTTTTTTATATCTTTATTAAGTATAGCTGCTGCTCTTTGAGACACATACTTATGAGATGTACCATGGAAACCGTATCTTCTAACTCTATATTTTTCATAATATTCAAAAGGAAGTGGATATATATAGTTTTCCATAGGAATAGTCTGATGGAAAGCTGTATCAAACACAGCTACCATTGGTGTTTCTGGCATTAACTCTCTACATGCATCTATACCCATAATATTTGGGGGATTATGAAGTGGTGCAAGTTCTATACAATCTTCAATAACCTTCATTACGTTTTCATTTATTATTACAGACTCTGAGAACTCTTCTCCTCCGTGAACTACTCTATGACCGACAGCTCCTATTTCATCCATAGATTTAATAGCACCATATTCTTCGTTTACTATAGCACTCAAAACTAATTCCAATGCTTTTTTATGATCATCCATTGCTTCTTCAATTATAACTCTTTCTTTGCCTGTAGTATCATGCTTTATTACGGATCCTTCGATTCCTATTCTCTCAACTAATCCTTTAGCTAAAACATTTTCATCTTTCATATCAATAAGTTGATACTTTAATGAAGAACTACCGCAGTTAATTACTAATATATTCATTTACATTCCTCCTATAAACTTTAACTATAATAATAGTATTATACCTTAATAGTATTATATTATTGTTAAAAAATCAACACTAACATATTTTTCATCTATTCTTTTTCTATTAAGCTCTTATGTTATAATAAGTTAAATCGATATTAGGAGGATTTTATGAATGTATTAGGACTAATTACAGAATATAACCCCTTTCACTTTGGACATATTCATCATTTAAAAGAATCTCTATCCATTACAAACTCAGATGCTTCAATTGCTGTAATGAGTGGTTCTTTCGTTCAAAGGGGGGAACCTTCACTTGTAGATAAATGGACCAGGGCAAAGATGGCAGTAGATAATGGAGTAGATCTAGTTCTTGAACTTCCAGTAGTTTACTCAGTCCAAAGTGCAGAACTATTTGCACTAGGAGCTGTTAAACTATTAGACTCTTTAAACATAGTAGACTCATTATCATTTGGAAGTGAAGAAGGAGAATTAGAATCATTAGAGATAATCGCTGAGATTTTGATAAAAGAACCGGTCGAATTTAAATACTCTTTGAAAAAATATCTTGACCTTGGAAATTCTTTTCCAGTGGCGCGAAGCTTGGCTTTAGAAGATTATTTTAAAATAAAATCGTCATCTAAAAGTATGGACTTTAAAAATATACTTAAACAATCTAATAATATCCTTGGAATTGAGTATCTTAAAGCACTTCATAGAATAGATTCCAAAATTAAACCAGTTACTATCAAGAGAATAGGTTCAGACTATAAAGACAAGACTACTAAAAATAAACTTTCTTCCGCTACTGGCATCAGACACACTATTTTACATGAGAGTTTAATTTCATCTAAAAGTTTCTTACCTTTAGAATCTTTTAACTTAATAGAAGAATATATTTTAAACTATAACAACTTTAACAGCTTAGAAAACTATAGCAAAATTATAAGATATTTATTTTTAACAGCTGATAAAGAAGAGCTTAAAGATTTATTTGATATTGATGAAGGCTTAGAAAATAGGATTTTAAAATTTATAAAGCAAGATTGTAATATGGAAACTATTATATCTAAAACTGCTACTAGAAGATATCCTTCAACACGGATCCAAAGAATATTTATCCATCTTCTTCTTGGACTAGATCAAAACAATCTCAAGGATTTTTTTTCATACGAGAACAATTATATAAGAGTCCTAGCAGCTAATAAAAAAGGTCTTCTGCTTTTAAATAAAATAAAGGATCAATCAGATCTTAAAATTATTACTAAATTTTCTAATTATGAAAAACATAATAATAAGATAATAAACAGATTTTTAGAATTAGAAAAAAAAGCTACAGACATATTTTTCTTAGGATTAAATCTTGAAAAGCCTTTAACTGATATGGATTATTACACTAGCCCCTATATAAAAAGATAAGTATCGATATTTAGTAAGAAAAAAACACTCCAATTAGATAGTCCCCAATTAGACTATCTAATTGGAGATTATCTCAAATTAGATTTGATAGCATTTTAAAAATCTATAAGTTTATTCAAACTTTATATTGAATTCTTTTAAATCCATAATTAAGATTTTCTTGCTTCTCTTTTACCTATATTTTTCTTTTACTTTTATTCTTCTTCTGTTTCTTCTGATTCTCCTCCTCTTAACTCTTTCCTATTCTCATTAATTGTTATAATCATTTCACTTAACTTTTCTTGAGTTTCTTCAAAAAGCTCGTCAGCGTATTCCATAGCCCCAAGCCTAATTTCTCTAGCATTGGATTGAGCCCTAGTTATTATTTCCTTAGCTCTCTCCTCTGCTTTTTTACTAATTCCTTCGCCTTCTATTAGTTCTTCTATTTTATATTCCGCATTATTTCTTATATTTTCTGCATCACTTTGAGCATCTGATAATATTTTTTGTTTTTCTTCTTTGATAAGTGTTGCTTGTCTTAATTCATCTGGCATTCTTAGTCTTATTTCTTTAATAATCTCTAAAAGTTCTTCTGAATCTACCATTACTTTTTTAGTAAACGGTATATTTCCACCACTTTCAACTATATCTTCAATTTCATCTACTAGCTTTAACACATCCACTATACGACACCCCTTATCTTCTTTTTTAAGCTTTCTTCTACAACATCAGGAACAAAATAATTTATATTCCCTCCATGTAAAGCGATTTCTTTAACAATACTAGAACTCAAATATATATACTCACTATTTGAAACCATAAAAAATGTTTCTATATCCGGATCTAATTTCCTGTTTACTAAAGCCATTTGCATTTCATATTCATAATCCGATACCGCCCTAAGACCTCTTATCAAAGTAGTACATCCTTTTGTCTTAACATAATCTGCTAAAAGTCCAGTAAAAGAATCTATTTCTACATTTTTAAATTTAGATGTAGTTTTCTTTAACAGTTCCATTCTTTCTTTAATTGTATAAAGACCTTCTTTTGACGCATTATTTAATACTGCAATTATTACATGATCAAACTTCTTAGAACATCTTTCTATAATATCAAGGTGACCGTATGTGACTGGGTCAAAGCTACCGGGATATATTACTTTCATATATTACCTCCTTAGGAGATTTTAAAAATGTTATTGCCTTACTTCCATAATCTCTAGAATCTATAATCTCAAAAACTGATAGATTATCAGATAAATTTAGCTTCTTTTCATGTTCAATTATTATCATAGAGTTTTCCTTTAAAATAGGATGTTTTCCTAAATTTTTTAAAACATTAAATATAAGCTCATGATTTTCAAAAGGAGGATCGATATATATATAATCAAATTTAATGGATTTATCTTTTAAAAACCTAATAGCTTGTAAGCTATCCTTCTTATACACTACAGAATTTTCCAGCAATCTAGTATGATTTAAATTTTCTCTGATAGTATTAATACTATCTAGAGAAGAGTCTATAAAGTAAACTTCTTTAGCTCCCCTACTTAAAAACTCTATACCTATAGAACCAGAACCTGAAAACAAATCTAAAACAATGCTTTCCTTGTTTAATATTCCTAATATATTAAACAAGGATTCCTTTATTCTATCTTCAGTAGGCCGAGTCAATTGACCTTTTGGCGATTTTAATTTATGTCCTTTACGAATTCCTGATATAACTCTCAATAGATTTTCTCCTTTAATCTTAATTATCTATATAATATCATATTATAACATGTTTTAAAAAATTAATTTAATATTAAATCATCACCTAGATCTTTAAACATATTATCTATCTCATTTTTTAAATCTTTATGCTCTATGTTTTCTAAAAATGGATCTTCTTTCATTATTTGTATAGCTTCTTTTTGAACAACTTTAAGTATATTCATATCAGTAAACAAATTAGCTATTTTAAGTTCCGGAAGACCATGTTGACGGGTTCCAAAAAACTCGCCCGGCCCCCTTATTTCTAAATCTTTTTCTGATATCACAAATCCATCTGTAGATTCTTGAAGAATTCTCATTCTTTCTCTAGCAATCTTATTTTTACTGTAATTTATAAGTATACAATATGATTGATATTCTCCTCTTCCTACTCTACCCCTCAATTGATGAAGCTGAGCTAGTCCAAATCTTTCAGAGTTATATACTGTCATTATATTTGCATTTGGAATATTTACTCCTACTTCTATAACAGTTGTAGAAATCAATACATCTACTTCTTTATTTTTAAAAGCCAGCATGACTTCATCTTTTTCTTTTGCCTTCATCTTGCCATGCAAGAGAGAAACATTGAACTCCTTAAAACTATTGTTTTTCATTTCCATATAAATCTCTTCTGCAGAATTTAAATCTAATGTTTCTGACTCTTCTATAAGAGGACAAACAACGTAAGCCTGTCTTCCTTCTAAGAGCTGTTTTTTTATAAATCCATTCATTCTCTCTATCAAGTTTTCCCCTATAGCAAATGTTTCAATTTCTCTTCTGCCAGGAGGAAGTTCATCTATAATTGATATATCCAAATCACCATATAATATAAGTGCCAGGGTTCTAGGTATAGGAGTTGCAGTCATAACTATCATATCTGGATTATTTCCTTTTTGATTTAAAACAGCTCTTTGTTTTACTCCAAATCTATGTTGTTCATCTGTAATTGCAAGACCTAATTTATAAAATTCAATGCCTTCTTGTATAATAGCATGAGTCCCTATTAAAATATCAATTTGACCATTTTCTAGCTCTTCTAAGACTTGTCTTTTCTTTTTAGACGTCAGAGATCCTATAAGAAGTTCACACTTAATTCCCCATCTTTCAAACATAGGAGCGAGAGACTCAAAATGCTGGCTAGCTAGTATTTCAGTCGGTGCAAGCATTGCAGCTTGAAATCCACATTTAACAGCTTTAAACATGGCCACAGCAGCTATAACTGTCTTTCCTGAACCTACATCGCCTTGAATTAATCGGTTCATCTGTTTTTCACCATTCATATCTTCTTCGACTTCTTTTATCACTTTTGACTGAGCTCCTGTAAGAGCAAAAGGCAGTAAATCTATCATTTCTTTTGTATTTTTAAAACCTGAAAAAGATATCCCATTATCATCAGTTTTACTTGAGTTTTTTAACATAAAAAGTCCTAATTGAAGCACTAATAATTCTTCAAACTTCAATCTATCTTGAGCTTGTTTTAGAAGGTCACTACTTTTGGGATAGTGAATATTAGTTATAGCTTCTTTAAACCCAATTAAATTATATTTTTCTCTTAAATATAAAGGCAGACTTTCTTTTAATATATTTAAATGATCTTTTATGGCTAAGTCCATGAGCTTTAAGATTTCATTGCTGGTAATTCCCTTAGTCAATGGATATAAAGGTATTATCCTTCCTAATTTTCTAGATAATTCTTCTTTTTCAAAAATCGGGCTTGTAATTTGCAATTCCATACCTATTTTATTTATTTTACCATTAATTTTTAGAATATCTCCAGTAATAAATTGATTTTTTAAATATTCTTGATTAAAAAATGTCAAATATCCTGTTCCACTACTATCACTAAAAGGTATCTTTAATATAGACATATTTCTTCTTGGTCTTATAACTTGACCTGGACCCAGTATTTGAATTTTTAGGCTCACTTTTTCACCTATGGGAGACTCTCTAAGCAGGGACAATTTTGATCTATCTTCATAATCTTTGGGAAAAAATGTTAAAAGATCTTCAACCGTATATATATTTAATTTTTTTAATTTTTGTGATTTTTTCGGACCTACACCTTTAAGAAACTGTATATTCATCTATTACACTCCTCATAATATTTAAATAAAAAACACCCTACTTTTAAAGTAGGGTAATTTTATTCTAAAGAAAAAATATAGTAATAAAGAGGCTGTCCTCCATAAATTACTTCTATATCTATACCCTCTAGTTCTTCTTCCAAAGATGAGGCTAGCTTATTTGCATTTTCTTCTTCTATATCTTTTCCATAAAAAATTGTTATTAAAGAAATTTCATCAGTTATTATATCTTCTACTAATCTTTTAGAGACTTCTTCTATCTCTTTACCTGATACTAAAATCTCTCCCTTTGAAAGTCCTATAATATCATCCTTCTTTATAGATTGATCATTTAAATCAGTATCTCTTACAGCATAAGTTATCTGCCCCGTAAGGACTTCTGCTATACTTGATTTCATATTTTTTATATTTTCATCCACACTATCCTCATCATTAAATGCTAAAAGAGCTGCTATTCCTTCTGGAATTGTTTTGGTTGGAAGTACTATAATATTTCTCTTGCTAAGTTCTTTAGTTTGTTCTGCCGCAAGGATTATATTTCCATTGTTAGGAAGAATAAATACATTTTCCCCGCCAGTATTTTCTGTTGCATTAAATATATCTTCTGTACTAGGGTTCATAGTCTGACCACCTGGTACTATATAATCTACATTTAATTCTTTAAATACTTTATCAATTCCTTCTCCAATTGAAATTGCTACAAAAGAGTATTTTTTTTCTTCTTTTTTAGCTTCTTCCATTTTTTTCTCTTCTAGTTCTTTTTTTAATAAGACTTCTTCGTGCTGATATCTCATATTATCAATTTTTATATCACTTAAAGCCCCAAGCTCAGTACCTTTTTGAATAACAAGTCCCGGTTCATTGGTATGGATATGAATCTTTATAAGACCTTCTCCTCCAACTACCATAAGAGAATCACCCATTTGAGATAATTCTTCTCTTAATTTGTCAATCTCTTTATACTTTGTATTTATCATTAATTCGGTACAATACCCAAATTCTATATTATCTGTATCTATAGGTTCTCTATGAACAATTTCCGGTTTAAAATCCTGTATTTCTTCGATATGTTCAAACTCTTCTATGCCAGCTAAGGAATTATAAGCTCCTATGAGTACATACATAAAACCTTTACCGCCTGCATCTACAACTCCCGCTTGCTTTAAAACCGGAAGCATATCAGGAGTTTTATCTAAAGTAATATTACCATGATCAATCACTCTCTTCAAAAACACTAATATATCGTCATCTTCTCGCCAGATCTTCATAGCAAATTCGCCGCACTCTCTAGCAACAGTTAATATAGTTCCTTCAGTAGGTTTCATCACTGCCTTATAGGCAGTATCTGAAGCTTCTTTCAATCCTTCTGCTAAGAGTTTTACATTTATTTCTCCATTTTTCTTAAGTCCATTGGCAAAACCTCTAAATAGCTGAGAGAGTATGACACCAGAGTTACCTCTAGCACCCATTAACGACCCCTGGCTTGCCCCTAAAGCTACTTCGTATGCATCATTGCCTTCTACAGCTAATCCTTGCTTTAAAGCCGATTTAATCGTTAAACTCATATTAGTTCCAGTATCTCCATCTGGAACCGGGAAAACATTTAAAGAGTTTACCTCCTCTTTATTCTTTTCAAGAAGACCTGCTGCACTTTTAAGAGCTTTTTTTAACTGATCTCCATCTATTTTATTTATTTTCAAGTATAGTACCTCCTTAAACTACTTTTGAACTCTGATGCCTTGTACATAGATATTTATTGAATCTATCTTTTGTCCTGTTAATTTTTCTACGTTGAATTTTACTCTCTCAATTATATTTTTAGCCACTACTGAGATTTTAACACCATATTGCAATATAACATGTAAATCAATAGTTAATTTGTTATCCTTTGAATTTACTTTTATACCTTTAGTTAATGAATCCCACTTTAGGAGTTCAAATAATCCATCTGTAGCATTCTTAGAAGCCATACCCACTATACCATAACTCTCCATAGCTGATACCCCTGCAAGCGTTGCTATTACATTTTCATCAATACTTATAGTTCCAATATCTGTATTAGTTTTGGCTGGCATAAACAATCCCTCCTTGTTTTTACATATACCATATATAATATTCTACCCTAAAAATAAAAAAAATTCAACTAAATACTAATTACTGTCAGCTATTAACTTGTAATAGTATATAAATAACTAATAGTCGAATGTAATTTACTTGTTTTTAGGTAATTTACTTATCATTGATAAATTAGTTAGTTTATTATTACATTTTAGTTGCATTTATGTAGTTTAATGTGTTAGAATATTATAGTATTTATATAGCTAATAATAAAAAAATTATATGATTTTGTTTAAGCTGTCAAGGAGGTGTTTTTAAATGGCAAGAAGTTGTGATGTATGTGGAAAAGGTAAAACATTT
>NZ_JARIEF010000102.1 GCF_029266915.1 Tissierella sp.
GTAAGTGCATCCTTAGCAGCCTTTACAGCTTTATTTACATCTTCTTCTTTACAAGCAGGTACACTTCCTACTATTTCTTTGTTAGCAGGATTTTCTACTTCGATTCTTTCGGTAGAACTAGGTTTAATCCATTCACCGTTTATAAATATTTTTTCATAATCCATTTTATCAATCCTCCTACTATATCTATATCCGTAAAAAATATCTTAAATCAAAAAACTAACCTTTTCTATTGACAAGACTGGAAAAACATTATATTCTAAAGGTAGTGATACGGACCAGTGGAAATAGGGTGAAAAAATGAAAAAAGTAGAAAAATCGAGTAAGATCCCTCTGTATTATCAGCTTTTTGATTTAATTAAAGATCAAATAGATACAGGAGAACTGAGGGAGGATGATAAACTACCTTCAGAGCGAGAACTATGCGAGATATATGACATAAGCAGATTTACTGTAAGGCAAGCTATTAAAGAGCTTGAGAACAAGGGATATATCTATATTGTTCAGGGAAAGGGTACTTTTGTATCGGAGGAGAAATTTAAGCAAGATCTGCTAAAGTTTTATAGTTTTACAGAGGAAATGAAGTCAATCGGAAAGAAACCTTCATCAAAGGTTTTAAGTTTTGATATCATAAAAGCTCCCGAGTCTATAGCTAGGAAAATGAATTTATCATTAGAGGAGAGAGTATATGTTTTTGCAAGGCTCAGATCTGCAGACCAAGAGCCTATGATGTTTGAAACCACTTATCTTCCTTACCGCAGATTTAAGAATCTTACACGGGAAAAATTAGAAAACTACGCTATGTATGATATCTTTACCAAAGAATACGGTATAAGTTTTACCAAGGCTGAGGAAATACTCCAGCCCGTTCTAATCCGAGAGGCGGAAGCCTATATACTGAACTGTTCTGTAAGGACTGCCAGCATGATGATAGAGAGAATCACCTATGAAGGCAGAGACATAATAGAATATACCAAAAGTGTCTCTAGAGGAGATAAATTTAAGTATAGAGTAACGTTGGAAAAATAAAATTAACAATACTGGTACGGACTACATTGTAGATTAAGAAAGGGGATAAATATGTTTGGAATAAAAGAAGAAGTTTGGAAAGAAAAAAATGGTTTGAATACTGCGAGTGAGATTTACAGGCAAAATGATCTCTGGTTGGAAACTTTTAAAATAATTGAAGATAAGAAAGAAGATATTAAGGAGTTTTTAAAAGAACTTGAATCCAAGAAAGATACGAGGATAATTTTCACTGGAGCCGGAACTTCTGACTACGTAGGTAAGACTATAGTTGACTATTTAAACAGCAAATATGAACATAACTTTGAATCCATAGCATCAACAGATATAGTGTCTAGTCCTGAATTATATCTCAAGGAGGATGTTCCTACTATATTTGTTTCTTTTGCAAGATCGGGAAGTAGTCCGGAGAGTATTATTACATTTGATCTAGGTGAGCAGATTATAAAAGATGTAAAACATATATTTATAACCTGCAATGAAAACGGTAAAATGGAGCGTTTATCAAGAGAGCATGACAATGTTTTGCTGCTTCTTATGCCTAAAGAAACTCATGACAAGGGATTTGCTATGACTTCAAGCTTTACAAACATGCTCCTAGCTGCTCTTTTAACATTTGATATAGAGGAGATAGAAGAAAAGAAGCAAGCAATTCAGCAAATAAGCCAAAAAGCTAAGAGACTTATGGACAACTCTTTTGAAAAAATTCAGGAGATAGTAGATCTAGATTATGATAGAAATATATTCCTTGGCTCAGGAGGACTTAAAGGTGTTGCAATAGAGAGCGCTTTAAAGGTGCTTGAATTAACCAGAGGAAAAACTGTTACTCTGAGTGAAACCCTGCTTGGATTTAGGCATGGTCCAAAATCAATATTGAGTGATAAGAGTTTAGTCTTTGCATATGTTTCAACTGATTCACATACCTATAAATATGATTATGATCTTATTAAAGAAGTTTACTCAAACCCAGGGAACCATAAAGTAATAACCATATCAGAAACTTACAACAAGGAACTGGATGAAGTTTCAGATTACAACTTTAATATAAGTGATGAAAAAACAGATATAGAAGAAGCTTACCTTTCAATTATGTTTGTAATCTATGCTCAGATGTTCTCCCTTTTATCATCTCTTAAAAAAGGAATAGAACCAGATAATCCAAGTCCCGATGGATTGGTAAATAGGGTAGTAGAAGGCGTTACCCTACATCTCTATAATAAATAAAATAAAGCATATAAAAGGAAAGTATAAGAATTATATAAAAATATCATAAAAACATATCATAAAAACATTATAAAAAGAAGGTTATAAATATGAATAAAATAAAGCTTGCTCTTATAGGAGCGGGGCAAAGAGGCAAGGATATCTATGGAGATTATGCCTTGGACTATCCAGAAAGAATACAATTTGTTGCGGTAGCAGAACCAAATCCTATCAAGCGAGAAGAATTTTCTAAAAAACACAAGATAGCTCAAGAGATGCAATTTGAAAGCTGGGAAGAACTGCTAGAGCGAGATAAATTTTGTGATGGAGTAGTTATAGCGACTCCTGATAATATGCATTTTGGACCAGGCAAACTTGCACTTGAAAAAGATTATCATATATTAATGGAAAAACCTATGTCAAAGGATCCAGCAGAGATCATGGAACTTGGAAGACTTGCAAATGAAAAGAAAAATGTATTTATTATTTCACACGTTCTTAGATATACTCCATATTTTGCTAAGATTAAAGAAATAATAGACTCTGGCATAATAGGAGAAGTTCAATCTATTCAGCATAATGAAAATGTAGGCTACTATCATTTTGCCCATAGTTTTGTAAGAGGAAACTGGAATAACTCAGATAAATCCAGCCCTTTTATACTTCAAAAAAGCTGTCATGATATGGATATATTACTTTGGATTACAGGGCAAAGCTGTAAAAGAATAGCATCATTTGGAAGTTTGGGATATTTTAATAAGGAAAATAAACCAGAAGGTGAAGGAAGCAGATTTACAGATTATCCCCAAGAAGCAGAAGGACCATATTCACCTTATAAACTATATTATCCTAATATTGGAAAATGGCCTACAACTGCCGTAACAGAAATTCAAACTAAAGAAGCTGTTGACAAGGCACTTAAAGAGGGGCCTTATGGTCTGTCTATTTATGGAGAATGTGATAACAATGTAGTAGACCATCAAGCTACTATCCTAGAGTTTGACCGGGGAACTACTGTAACTTTTAACTTAAGTGCGTTTTCAGCAGTAGACCATAGAACTACAAGAGTTATGGGTACGCTTGGAGATATTATAGCCGATGATTATTTAAATGAGGTTCAATATAGGGTCTTTGGAGAAGATGATAGAACAATAGTAAATCCTAAAGTTATTACTGGAGGACACGGCGGAGGAGATACTGGACTTATGAATGAATTTGTATCTTTAATACTAGAAGGCGGAGAAGGTTTATCTTCTGCAGATAAGTCAGTAGAGAGTCATATGATGGCTCTGGCAGCTGAAGAGGCTAGGTTAACAGGAACAGTAGTTAATCTAGAGGAATATTACAAGAAATTCTAATATGGAGTGATCTTATTGAGATTTTTAGGAGTAGATGGCGGAGGGACTAAAACTGAATTTTTGATTATAGATGAAAGAGGAAACATATTATCGAGATCTATAAAATCTACATCACATTATAAACAAACATCATTTTCAAACTTTAAAGAGGTACTAGAAAGTGGTGTTAGGGATGTATGTGATCATATAGATCTCCTCCCCCAGAGAATAGATTATTCATTTATCGGGATACCTGGATTTGGAGAGATAGACTCAGATGTGGATAAATTAGAAGCAATAGTAGAAGAAGTTTTAGGAAGTAAGAACTATAAATGCGGGAATGACTCCGAAGCCGCATGGGCAGGTTCACTGGCTTGTAATCCTGGAATAAATATAGTTGCAGGAACTGGGGCTATAGGTTTTGGAGTTGATAGTAGGGGTAAGATCCAAAGAGCAAGCGGATGGGGAGATCTTTGTGGAGATGAAGGTTCTGCATACTGGATTAGCCTGAAGCTTATAGAAGCCTTTACAAAACAGTCCGATGGAAGAATGGAAAAAACTCCTCTTTATAGGATATTCAAAGAAGAGTTAAAGATAGAAGATGATTTTGAGATACTAGATATAGTTTTAAATAAGTTTGAGCGCAGAAGAGATAAGATAGCTTCTCTGGCAAGTATACTCTTTATAGCAGCAGAAGCTGGAGATCCTATGGCCGCTGAGATATATAAAGATGCTGCTAGGGAACACTTTTTAATTATAAAATCTTTAGTTGAAAAGATGGACTTCAAGAAAGATAAGGAAATTTTTGTTTCCTATTCTGGAGGAGTTTTTAAAGCCAAAAAGTATGTATTAGAACCTCTTGAGTCTTTGATAAGTGAGTATAGGGGAGATATAAAACTAATCAAGCCTATCTTGGACCCGGCTTCAGGAGCAGCTCTTTATGCTCTTAAGATATATGGTGAGGATGTTAAAAGAGCCACAGATAGACTTGAGAATCAATAAAATACAACTAGGTTTATAGAAAGGAGATTTACATGGGAGAATTATTATTTAAAAATATAACTAAAGTTTACCCAGGTGATGTAACGGCTGTAGAGGATTTTAATCTAAAAATAGAAGATAAAGAATTTATAGTGCTTGTAGGACCTTCAGGATGCGGGAAATCTACAACTCTTAGAATGGTTGCAGGCCTTGAAGATATAAGCGGAGGAGAACTTTATATAGATGATAAACTAGTAAATGAACTACCTCCTAAAGATAGGGACATAGCTATGGTATTTCAAAACTATGCACTTTATCCTCATATGACAGTTTATGAAAATATGGCCTATGGATTAAAGCTAAGAAAAATGAGTAAAGATGAAATTGATAAAAAAGTAAAAGATGCGGCTAAATCGATCGGAATAGAAATGCTGCTGGATAGAAAACCCAAGGCTCTTTCTGGAGGACAAAGGCAAAGGGTGGCTCTGGGACGGGCAATTGTAAGAAATCCCAAAGTATTCCTTATGGATGAGCCACTAAGTAACCTTGATGCTAAACTTAGAGTTCAAACTAGGGCTGAGATTATAAAACTTCATAAAGATCTTCAGACTACATTTATCTATGTAACTCATGATCAGACTGAAGCTATGACTATGGGAGACCGAATAGTTGTTATGAAAGACGGACTAGTTCAGCAAGTTGCCACGCCACAGGAGCTATATAATACTCCAGTAAATATGTTTGTTGCAGGCTTTATAGGTAGCCCTCAGATGAATTTTATAGAAGTTGATGTTACTGGAAGTGTAGAAAATTGTATACTTAAGTTTGGAGAAAAAAGTGTAGGTTTTCCTCCTGGTAAGGCTAGTATATTAGAAGATAAGGGATATATGGGAAAGAAAATGATGCTTGGGATAAGACCAGAAGATTTTCACTCCGAATTGGCATTCCTAGATGCATCAGAAGATAGCATTGTAGATGCACATATAAATCTGGTAGAGATGATGGGATCTGAAACCTACCTTTATATAACTGTAGAAGGAGTTAAGATGGTATGTAGGGTAAACCCAAGAAATCAGGTTAAAATGGGAGACACTATAAAACTTGCATTAGATAAAAATATGCTGTATTTATTTGACAGTGAAACAGAATTGAGGATAATATAATGGATATAATTTCAAGCAGAGAATTATTATTAGACGCACAAAGAAAGGGATACGCTGTTCCGGCTTTTAATATACACAATCTAGAAACTTTTCAAGCTGTTATAGATGGGGTTGTAGCTATGAAGTCACCAGTTATAATTGCAACAACACCTGGAACTGTAAACTATGCAGAGATGGAGTACTTAGTTGCCATAAGCAAGGCCGCTGCTAAAAAGTATGAAATACCAATAGCTCTACATTTAGATCATTGCACTGACCTAGAGTTTTTAAAAGAGTGTGTAAGAGCAGGATATAAATCAGTTATGATAGATGCATCAATGGAAGATTTTCAAAAAAATGTTGATATAACAAAGGAAGCTATAAGCTTTGCTCATAGATATGATGCAACTGTAGAAGCCGAACTAGGTAAATTAGGTGGACAGGAAGACGATATAATAGTAGATGAGAAGGATTCATTTTTTACAGCTCCTGATATGGCCCTGGAGTTTGTAAAACAAACTGGAGTAGATTCACTAGCTGTTGCTATAGGAACAGCACACGGAGTATATAAAAAAGAGCCCAAGCTTGACTTTGAAAGACTTGAAAAGATGAATGCTATAATAGATATTCCTCTTGTTCTTCACGGAGCATCGGGAGTTGATTCTGCCAGTGTAAAAAGGGCTATAGAAAACGGTATATGTAAAGTAAATATAGCTACGGAGCTTAAAATTCCTTATTCAGATACTGTAAAACAATATTTTAAGGATAATCCAGAGGCAAATGATCCTAGAAATTATTTAACACCAGCTAAGGAAAAAATGACCCAAGTGGTTATTGAAAAAATAAAGATGTGCGGCAGTTTAAATAGAGTGTAGTAAAATAGGAGAGATAGATTTGATTTTAACAGTTACTTTAAATCCTTCAGTCGATAGAAGATATAATGTGGAAGATTTTGAGAAGGGCGGAGTATTTCGTTCAAAAGAAACTCAATATACTCCTGGCGGTAAGGGGATAAATGTCTCTAAGGTATTATCCTTACTTGGTGAAAAACCTTTAGCTACAGGTTTCCTAGGAGGAAGAGCAGGAGAGTATATAGGAGAGAGTTTAAATGCTTTGAATATAGAAAATGACTTTGTGAATATAGATGGAGAAACTAGAAGTTGCATAGCTATTATTTCAGGAAATAGTCAAACTGAGGTTTTAGAAGCGGGACCTAGTATAAATGAGGATGAATTAGAATCATTTTTTAATAACTATAGAAAACAAGTAAAGAAGTGTAAGTTTATAAGCATCTCCGGAAGTCTTCCTAAAGGACTGCCCCTGGATACTTATAAAAAACTTATAGAGATAGCTAAAGAAGAAGGACGGGATGTGCTTTTAGATAGCAGCGGACAAGCTCTAAAGCTTGCCATAGAAGCAAGCCCTTTCTTGATAAAACCAAATGAAGATGAAATTCAAAGTCTTTTAGGAAAGAAATTAAAGGGAGAAGGAGATATAATCCTAGCAGGTAGAGAGCTCTTAGAAAAGGGAATAAAAATAGTAATAGTATCCCTTGGAGAAAAAGGTTCTCTAGTGTTTCATAAGAGCGATGTATACAAGGTAGAAGTTCCAGAGATTGAACTTGTAAGCCCTGTAGGTTCAGGAGATTCTATGATAGCTGGTTTTGCAGCAGGACTTTCTAGAGACTACAATTTGGAGGAGACTATAAAGCTTGCAGCAGCCTGCGGAACTTTAAATGCCATGGAAAAAGAAACCGGATATATTGATCCCAGTAAGTTGGATTCTATTATGGAAAAAATAAAGGTAAAAAAGCTTTAAAGATTTAAATCTTTGAATTCACTTAATTTTAAGCCAAGATAAATACCTGGAGGGAGAGTACTTTTAAAAGTGTTCTATTTCCAGGTATTTATTTGTATAATAAGTAGTAGAATATGAATATTTAAAAGATTACTAATAGTAATATATATCTGTAATAGTATAAAAGACAAATCCTAGAAAATTGAAAGTAAACTATGATATAATAGTAGCAGTAAATAAAGATAAAGAAGGTGAAAACTATAGATAATATAAAAGATTATGCAGTTGTAATAGGTGGAACCAACATAGATATACTTGGAATTCCTAAGAAGGACTTGATTTTCCATGACTCAAACATTGGAAATGTAAAGATTTCTCTGGGCGGAGTTGGAAGAAATATAGCTGAAAATCTATCTAGACTGGGAGTTGATACACATCTGGTTTCTGTTCTTGGTGATGATCCTTATGGAGAGTTAATCAGAAAAGAGTCAGCTGAAATTGGACTTAATCTTGAAAATTCATTATCTTTAAAAGATGAAACTACATCTATGTATATTTCAATACTTGATGGAGAGGGAGATATGGAAGTAGCGCTCTCTAGTATGGATAATATTAAAAGTCTGGATGTAGAATTTATAAAGAGTAAAAAAGAGCTTATAGAAGGGGCGAGGGTCTGTATAATAGATACTAATGTTCCTAAAGATACAATTGAGTATGTTCTAAAGAACTTTAAAGGAACTGATTTTTTTGTAGATACAGTTTCTAGCGAAAAATCCAAGGTTATAAAAGATCTGATAGGTTATTTTCATACTATAAAGCCAAATAAAATCGAAGCTGAAATCTTAACTGGAAGATCTATTAATACAGATAGAGATTTAGAAGATGCTATAGAATATTTCCATGGAAAAGGTGTAGAGCATGTTTTTATAACCCTTTCAAAAGATGGAGTAATATATAGCGATGGGAAAACTCTTAGAAGACTAAAGGTTGAAAACCCAAAGATAAGAAATGCTACAGGAGCAGGAGATGCCTTTATAGCAGCTCTTAGTTATGGACACATAAATGGACTTGATATAGAAGAAAAAGCAAGGCTTGGTGTTGGAGCATCGCTTCTTGCCCTAGGTCATGAAAAGACAATAAACCCAGATATGAGCATCGCAAATATAAATAAAAAAATGGAGGAGTCATTATGAAACTAGAAAGATACTTAGATATAAAAGAAGAGGTTTCAGAAGCTTTAAAAACAGGAAAGGCAGTTGTAGCACTTGAATCTACAATAATTTCTCATGGAATGCCCTATCCTATGAATGTTGAGACAGCTTTAAAGGTAGAAAAAATTATTAGAGACAATGGAGCTGTACCGGCAACTATAGCAATACTTGACGGCAAGCTTAAAGTTGGTCTTACAGAAGATGAAATAGAAATGCTGGGTAAAAAAGGTGAAGAAGTTATAAAAACTTCCAGACGTGATATACCATTTATAGTAGCAGGTAAGAAAGACGGTGCAACTACAGTAGCAGCAACTATGATAATCGCAAAACTTGCAGGAATAAAAGTATTTGCAACTGGAGGAATAGGCGGAGTTCATAGAGGAGCTGAAACTAGCTTTGACGTATCAGCTGACCTGGAAGAACTTGCAAGAACTGATGTTGCAGTAGTTTGCGCGGGAGCTAAATCGATACTTGATATTGGTCTTACTTTGGAATATCTTGAAACAGCGGGAGTACCTGTAATAGGTTTTGATACAGATGAACTTCCAGCATTTTACACTAGAAAAAGCGGATTTAAGGTAGATTACAATCTAGAATCTCCCAAAGAAATTGCAAAGGTTTTAAAAGCTAAATGGGATCTAGATATTCACGGAGGAGTAGTTGTAGCTAACCCTATTCCAGAAGAATTCCAAATGGATTATGATACTATAAACGGCGCTATTCAAGAAGCAGTAAAAGAAGCTGAAGAAAAAGGAATTAAGGGAAAAGATAGCACTCCATTTTTATTAGCCAAGGTAAAAGATATAACTGAAGGAACAAGTCTTGATGCAAATATAGAACTAGTTTACAGCAATGCAAAAGTTGGAGCGCAAGTAGCAGTTGAACTAGCTAATTTAAGCAAGTAAAAAATTAAGTAAGTTAAACCCTTAATACAAATGATTTAGTATCAAAGATAAATAAAATGAAGGCTATTTCTTTGCGATATATATTTTGCAAAGGAATAGCCTTGGATTTTTATATAGAAAGACCTGGTATTTTCTTTGCCAAGAAGCATCTAAAAGAATAGATTCTCCTAAAGCTAGAAAACTCTTCTGTGTATGTTATAATAAATAGATAAAAGTAAGAAATAGAAAGCAGGAGAAAAAGTGAATAGAGAAACAAAGAAAATTATAACATTCAGCGGACTTATATGGCTTGTAGCCAATCTGCATCATCCAGTTACACCGTCATATTTCACAGGTTTAAATTTGCCTGACCATATATTTGGAACATCTTTTGCAGCCATGGTATTTGCAATATTTTTAACATCACCTATTTGGGGCAGTATAGGCGATAAAGGTAGAAGAAAAACAACTCTGGTCCTAGCAACATTTTTCTATGGGTTAGTCCAGGTAAGTTTTTCACTTGTAACATCACTTTGGAGCATACTATTTTTAAGAGTACTTGCCGGGATGGCAGCTGGAGGTTTTCATGTAGGGCTTATGTCAGCGCTTGTAGATGTCAGTACAGACAAGAATAGAAAAGTTGTAATGGCAAACTATGCCGCCGTTTTAAGTGTTTGTTCAGCCATTGGTTTTCTTCTGGGGGGACTGCTTGGATACTTTACTCCACAAACAGTCTTTATTATACAGGGTTTGTTAATGGTCCTGGTCAGTTTGGGGATAAAGTTTTTATTAAAAGAAACTAATCCACAGGCACTTGGAGACAATACTCGAAAAACTAAATATATATGGAATCTAGTAAGGGACGCCAAGGCGAGTGAAGGAGTATTTAACACCTGGATTATAACTTTCCTGGCCATAACCTTTTTTGTGGGAATAGCCTATAGTAGCAATAACAATGCTTTTAACTATTACTTAAAAGCTGAACTAAACCTGCTCCCTATTGTAAATGGAGTGTGGAAGGCGCTTATAGGAATAGTAGGTTTAATAGCTAATCTTACTATAAATGTCTGGATTATAAATAAAACAGATATAAAGCGATCTTTAGTATTTTTATTATTTGTTAATGCTATATTTGCCTACCTATTATTTTTAAATAATAATACCTTACCATTTTTCTTATATAGTTTCTTGTTTTTTACCTTCTATACCATGCAAGTTCCTGTGCTTCAAGGCTTTGCAGTTGAAGGGGAAATGAAAGATATTGGATTTATGGCGGGAGTGTTCAATGCTATAAAATCTTTAGGAGAAATGCTTGGAGCTATAGTTGCCGGTTTTTCCTATAATTTAAGCAGTAGGGCGCCTTTTTTAATAGCCGCGGTTTCATTGAGCCTGGCATTTTTACTGGCGATATGGAGTTATATGAAAAATGAAAGAGGAGAGAGAAGGATATGAAGGATGAAATCAGATTAATAGCAATAGATATAGATGGAACCCTTATAGATGATCAATATAATGTGTCCGATAAAACAATAGAAGCTATAAAAGCTTTAAAGGAGAAGGGAAGAGAAGTTGCACTTGTAACAGGAAGAGCTCATTGTGGGGCTAAAAAAGTTATGCATGAGTTAGGCCTTGAGCTGCCCATAATATCCCATAACGGGGGCAAGGTTACCTTAGAAGACGGGACAATTATCTTAAATGAGAAGTTTCCAGTATCATCTATAGAAGAAGTTTTAGAACATGGACAAAAAAATGATATATATATGAAGGTTTATATTGATGACTGTTTTTATGTAACAGTTGATAACGGGATGACTAAGTGGTCAGCTAAAAAACATAATATGAAATATAAGGTGGTTGAAGATCTAAATAAAGATATCCATGAAGAGATAAATCTTCTTATATTATTTTATGAACATGAAATCAGCCAAGAACACCTAGAAGAGTTCAGTCATTTAAATGTGGAGGTAACTACTTCCTTTCCAAAAGCTATAGAACTTATTCCAAAGGGTGTTTCCAAGGCAAGTGGTCTAAGTCATTTAAAAGATCATTTGAATATAAAACAAGAAGAGATATTGGCTATTGGAAATGGATTAAATGACTTGAGCATGCTAGAGTTTGCGGGTATCGGGATTGCTATGAAAAACAGTGATCAGATCTTGCTGGACAATTATGACAAGATATCCCAGTTTACAAACAATGAAGAAGGAGTTTATGAAATAATAAAAGAATATCTTTAAAATTTATGATAAAATAAAATAAGAACATATCCTAGAAAGAAGGTAAGACATGAAAAAGAAAATAGCATTATTATTGATTATTATTCTAGCTTTAAGTATAACAGCATGCACACCAGATGAAGAAAAACCAGATGTGTCTGCTTTTCCAGAAAAAAAGATAACTTTAATAGTTCCCTGGGCAGTAGGAGGAATAACTGATAGAGTAGCAAGAGTTTTTGCGCCTTTACTGGAAAAAAACATAGGTCAAAGTGTTACCATTGTAAACAAAGAAGGAGCATCTGGAGCTATAGGAACAGAATTTGTTCATGAACAGCCAGAAGATGGATATACACTTCTTTTTTCAGCTGAAACTCCAGCTAATTTTAAGATTTTAGAAACTAGCAAGCTCTCATTTGAAGATTTTGATGCCTTAAAAATGCTGGTTAATGATACCAAGGTTATTGTAGTTCCTAAAAATTCAAAATACTCTACTTTAGAAGAGTTGGCTGCAGCTATAAAAGAAAATCCTGGAAAGATTAAGATGTCTTACTCCGGACCTGGAGCTAGTGGACACCTTCAAGGACTGCTCTTTAAGGAACTTGGACTTGACGTTTCTATGACGCCTTATGGTGGAGGAAGTCCAGCTATGATAGCAACTATAAGCGGTGAAGTAGACTTTACATTTGGTAACTACGCTACTATAAAAGATTACTTAGAAGTAGGAGATTTGAAAGCTCTGGCTACATTTACAGATGAGAAGTGGGATAAGATAGATGCTCCGCCTATGACAGATGCTATGCCAGAGGCTGCGGAATATCTGCCCCTCTATTTCCCAAACAGTATTCTTGTAAAGAAAGGTACTCCAGAGGATATAGAAGCTAAGCTTAACGAGGCAATAGAAAAAGCCCTGGCTGAACCTGAATGGGAGAAATTTATCCAGGATGAATCATATAATAGATTAGATGATCTAAGCAGGGAAGAAATCAACCAATATTGGAAAAAGTATACTTCCATAACTTCTTGGCTACTATATGATGCGGGAGCTACAACTATTAATCCGGCAGATATAGGAATAGAAAAGTATAAAAAGTAGGTAAAATATGAAAAAGAATAATTCAGCTTTAAATAAGAATTTAATAGAAGGTATAGTTTTAACCTTACTGAGCAGTTTTTTGATAAGTGAATCTTTAAAACTTAGAGGAGCAGAGGCCCTGGAACTATCTCCAGCTCTCTTTCCTCTTATAATAACACTAGCTTTGATGGTTTTTTCTATTGTCTTGACTATAAGATCTGTAGGAGGAGTTAACTCTTATAAAGAAAATTCAGATACAAGAGAATCTAGCATGGAAGAAGATAGCACTGAGGCTAGCGATATAAAGCCAGTAATCTTAGTGATTCTAGCTTCTTTTATATATCTAATAATTCTTTCAAGACTTCACTTTATAATCTCTAGTGTGCTTTACTTGTTAGCATTATTACTTATCCTGGGAGAGAGGAGATGGAAGGTCTTTCTTCCTATTGCAATAATAACTCCAGTTTCAATATTTTTTATATTTACTAATTTATTAGATGTTTTATTACCTTAAATAAAGGAAGTCTTATGATGATCAGAGAAATAATTTCAGTTATAGATATAAATTTTTTAATCCTGGTATTCCTAGGTTCCTTGGCAGGACTCTTTGTAGGAGCTATGCCAGGACTTTCAGTTACCATGGCTACAGCCCTTTTAGTTTCAGTTACCTTTACCTGGGAGACCAACCACGCTATGGCTCTTATAATGGGGGTCTATACGGTTGGAGTTTACTCAGGAGCTGTTACGGCAATTTTGATAAATATTCCAGGAGCTCCCTCAAGCGTGGCTACAACACTTGATGGATACCCGCTTGCAAAGAGAGGGTACGCCCTAAAGGCTCTAAAGATAGCAGCATATTATTCATTTTTAGGTACTATTATAGGTTTGCTTGTCCTAGCTCTAAGTGCGGAGAAGATATCTAAACTTGCCTTAAGTTTTACACCCATAGATTACTTTTTACTGGCTCTCTTTGGCCTTACAACTGTGGGGTCACTTACAAGCAAAAACTTTATAAAGGGAATGATAAGCGCGTCACTTGGAGTGTTTATAAGTACAATTGGTATGGATCCAATAATGGGTACAGCTAGATTTACATATGGAAGCATCGATCTTCAGCGAGGAGTTTCGATTATTCCGGCTCTTATAGGGTTGTTTGGACTCTCTGAAATACTCTATCAGATAAGTAGGAAGAAAAAACCAGGAGATATAGTCCAGATAAGTAAAGATGAGACAAGCCTTAAGGAAATCTTCAGCTATTTTAAACTGGGAGTAAGCTCTTCGCTTATAGGAACTCTTATAGGAGTTCTTCCCGGAGCTGGAGGACCAGTTGCATCACTCTTAACCTACGATAGAGCAAAGCGAAGCACTAAGAATCCTAAAATACCATTTGGAGAAGGCGCTGTAGAAGGAATTGTAGCAAGTGAGGCTGCCAACAATGCCTGCATAGGTGGAGCGCTGGTTCCTATGCTGACCTTAGCTATTCCAGGAGACGCAGTAACGGCAGTTATTCTTTCTGCATTTTATGTGCATGGACTAAGACCCGGGCCCCTTCTTTTTACTGAAACACCCGAGATGTTTCATGTAATACTAGCTGGTGGATTTATTGGAAGCTTTATGATACTCATTTTAGGTTTAACAGTTTCACCTCTTCTTTCAAAGATTATATCTGTTAAAGAAAAGCACCTTTTTCCAATAGTTGCCCTTCTTTGCATAGTGGGCTCCTTTGCAGCTAGCACCCATATATTTGATATATTCTTGATGTTTGTATTTGCAATTCTTGGATTTATTATGAGAAAGAGAGACTTTGCAGTAGCACCTTTAGTACTGGGCTTGGTCCTTGGTGGATTGATGGATTCAAACTTCAGAAGAGCTATGAGCTTGGTAAGTTCTTCAGAAAATGTAGTAGGAGATTTATTTGGAAAACCTATCACTATAGTTCTTATGCTGCTTATAATAGTTTCAGTTGGATCAAACTTTATTTCAGTGGATGG
>NZ_JARIEF010000117.1 GCF_029266915.1 Tissierella sp.
CCATTATGAAAACATTTTCATTTATTTATGAAAATAATAAACATAAGTACACTGCTTAATATAAACTTAAAGAGTATAATAGTATTAATAGTTAAAATATAAATTATCAAAAACTTTGTTAGGAGGAAATAATATGATAGAGACAATGAAAATCGCCAATAGCCCAATAATGTGGATTTTATCCATACTTATTGTAGCAACTGTAGTGGTACAGTCAGTTATTTTTTACAGATTAGCAAAAAAACATGTTAAAAATACAAATTTGCTAAACCCTGAACAGGTGAAAAAAGCATTTAAGATAGGTGTTATAGGAACTATTGGACCTGCTTTTGCAGTTTTTGCAGTAGCAATGGCACTTATTGCTCAGATTGGAGGACCTATTACCTTAGCTAGAATTGGAATTATAGGATCTGCTTCTTTTGAAATGATATCAGCTCAAATTGGTAGTGCCGGAACGGCCGGAACAGCTGAGTTTATGCCTAATATGCTGGCTGCAGCTGCATGGGTAATGACCTTGGGTGGAGCAGGATGGTTAATTGTAGTATTTTTTGCAACTAAACATATTGATAAACTTCAGGAAACAATTAAAAAAACTAATCCATTAACAATCGCTTACATGTCTGTTTTTGCACCATTTATTATTTTCTTTACATTAAGTTATAAGGAAGTAATCAATAAAGGAATTTTAAAAGAAGATATGGACCTAGCACCTATGGCAGCTTTGATTGCTGGTGCGGCAGCAGTTGTTATTGTAAACAAGATTGTTGAAAAAGATAGCTCCAAAAAATGGCTCAAAGAGTGGGCTATGGGATTTGCTGTAATCGCGGCTATGCTTGTCGGAAGTATTATAAGATAGGAGGAATAAAACATGGAAAAAAACAATAATCAAACAAAAAAAGACTTTCAAAAATCAGTACATTTATGGGGTAGAATCACAGTAGGAATTGCATTTCTTTTTACATTGACTATACCTATTTACTTAACTTTTGTATTAGGGCATTATCCTAATTCAGCAGATATAATTTCAGGACTAATTTCTATTGCAGGATTTGTTGGAGTAATTTGGATAGTAGAACCAATTTCTTACTTTCCAACATTAGGTCCAGCCGGAACATACATGTCTTTCTTATCAGGCAACATAGGCAACATGCGTCTTCCAGTTATAGTAGCTACTCAGGATGCACTAGAGCTTCCTCCGGGATCAGACGAGGCAGAAGTTGCAGGGATTTTCGCAATTATCTCTTCGACCTTTACAAATCTTGCTATCCTAGCTGTTGTTATGGTGGTTGGTCAAGCTATTATTAATATTTTGCCTCCTAAAATAATGCAGGCTTTCAATTTCGCATTGCCTGGGATACTAGGTTCAATGTTAGTTATGATGGGTTCTAAGTTAAAACTTCCTAAGCTAATAGCTTTAGTTGCAATTGCAGTTGGAGTTATGGTATTTATTCAACTTTCACCTAACTTTTTACCAGAGAGTATAACTAAACTCATTTCATCAGCGGACGTAGGAATTGTTGCTATAATAGGGATTGCATATTCACTATTAATGGCTAAAAAAGATAATAAAGAGGAAACAGCTTAAAAATATAAAATATTTAACTTGTATATGTATAAATCAAATATAGAAAGGAATGTTTACATGAATTTTATAGATAAGGTAAAAGCAATAGAAGGAAAAATAATTGAAAATAGAAGATATCTCCATAAAAATCCAGAACTAAGCGGACAGGAGTTTGAAACTCAGAAGTATATTATGAAACAGTTAGATGAATTGAACATCCCTTATGAAAAGGTTGGTACTACTTCTTTAGTTGGTTACATTAAAGGTGCAAATTCAGGAAAAACAGTTGGGCTTAGAGCTGATATAGATGCACTTCCTATTATTGAACAGTCAGGAGCTCCTTATTCATCATTAAAAGAAGGAGTGATGCATGCCTGTGGACATGACGGTCATACTGCTATGCTTCTTGGAGCTGCGAAATTGTTAAAGGAAGTTCAAGATGAATTATCAGGCAATGTTAAACTAATATTTCAGGAAGCAGAAGAAACTTTTACCGGCGCCCAAAAAGTTATAAAAGACGGTGGAATGGACGGAGTTGATGCAGTTTTTGGTATGCATGGAATGCCGATAGAGACTGGATCCTATGATTTAGCACCAGGCTATAGAATGGCTGGATGTGATACAATATATGTAAAATTTGAAGGTGTTTCAGGTCATGGATCATTGCCTCACAAATCAAAAGATACAATTTTGCCAGCAGCAGAATTTGTTACCCAGCTTAATGCTATGATTACTAAATTTGTTGATGCCCAGTCGCCTCTTGTTCTTACGGTTGGAAAATTTGATGCAGGTACAAAGGCTAACATAATTTCCAAATATGCAAAGCTGGACATTTCTATGAGATATCTGCATGAAGAAACACGTAAAACTATTCACAGAAAAATTCGAAGCTTAGCAGAGGGACTTGCTCTTATCTATGATATTAAAATAGATGTAGAAATTGAAGAAAGTACTATTAGCATGAATAACGATGAAAAAATTGCTGAGATTGCAGATAAATCTGCTGAAAAAGTATTTGGATTAGGAAAAAATGTGCACGGACCTATTATGATGGGGTCAGAAGATATGCCTTATTATTTCCAAAAAGCACCAGGAGCATATGCCCTAGTGGGATATGCCAATAAAGAAAAAGATACTGAATATTTCCCTCATCATGAAAAGTTTAATATTGATGAAGACTATCTTAAATTTGGGGCTGCTCTTCATGCTCAGTTCGCATGGGATTACCTTGGCAGCAACTGTTAATTGATTTAATAATCTAGGTATGCATAATAAACTTCTCTATTTATGATATAATTTAAGTTATATTATAAACAGGGAGGTTTTTTTATGGGATTAGAAATCAGAGATATGCTCAGATCAGATTATTTTAAGGATTTTAAGGTGCTTGCAGGACATAAAGGATTAAATAATCAGATACAAGGAGTGGCTATCCTTGATGCTCCTGATGGATATAAATGGACCAGGGGACGTGAACTTGTAATATCATCTGGATACATATTCAAAACTCATCCTGATTTATTCGAAGTTTATATGAATGATGAGAAATTTAGAGAAATATCGGGTATGGCTCTTAAATTAGGGAGATATATAACAGAAATAGACAAAGAAATATTAGATAAATTTGATGAATATAATATTCCTTTAATAAGGGTACCCAATGAATCTTCGTGGATGGATATAATGAACGCTTTAAATGTACTTGTTATGAATACTACTATGAAACAGTTTAAGATTGATAGCATAAATGCAAGTACTATATCTGATATTTCATATCAGAATAGGAAAATCAATAAAATATTATACCAGATAGAAAAAGAAATGAAATTTCCAGCTATGCTTTATGATATAGTCAATGACAAAGAATATTACAGTTCAAATAAGTTTGAAGAGATTTCAGCAGAACTTAAGCTTACAGATTTTTGGGATCCTTCATTTAGCTATACTACAGAAGTTATATGTGACAACTTAGATATAAAGAGATATAGATTTATTGATGAAAAATATATAGCTCCTTTTAGCTGGATTAAAATTCCTGTAGTAGTTGATAATAAAATAAAGGCTTATTTTATAATCTTAGAAGCTGAAGGTCTTATAGATTACTTTGATCAATTTGGGCTCAGAATAGGGTTTTTACTTATTCAGTCTATATACGAACAAATACTTGTATCTCAGAATTTACGCGATGCGGGATTTAAAAACTTCATAAATGACATAATAACTAAAAAATCAACAGATAAGGATAATATACTAGATAGAGCAAGAGAATTAAATTTAGATATCCAAACCGATTATATAACAGTAATTGTAAAAGAAAAACAAGATAAAACTTTTATAGAAAAAGAAACTATAGAAAGGAAATTTCAAATTATATTTGGTAAAATTCAAGGAAGGATATCCTCATCAAATGAAAAGAGCTATTTGATATTAATTCCCTCAGATGAAACCAAGTCAATAGAGAGTAATATAAAGAATATTAAAGAATCTCTTAATAAATTTAATAATTTAGTTAGAGGTGATATAGCGGGCATTAATTTAAATTTTGGAATATCTGATATTCCAGAAAAATTAACTGATACATATAAGAGCTATACAAGGGCTCTAAAGGCTCTGGAAATGGGAGAAATACTCTATGGGGATTTCCATAATATTACTTACTCAGAGCTTGGGCCATTAGCTTGGCTTGATATAAAAAAGGACGAATTAAAGATAATGAAAAATGTTATTAAGAATTTGATAAATGAAGATAAAGACCGAGAACTTATTAAAACTCTTAATATTTATTTAGAATCTAATATGAATTACAGTGTTACTGCTAAAAAACTATTTGTTCATATTAATACTGTTAGAAAAAGAATAGATTATATAAGTGAATTAATAGATCTGGACTTAGAAGATCCAATAAGCAGAATTAATTTAGAGATACTTCTTAAATTAGAGTTGGTAAACTCATAAAACTATATCAATAAAAGTTTCACATAACACAATTAACTCCTTCAATATACTAAGTTTTGAGGGAGTTTTCTTTTGAATAAGAGAAATATCTACTAAAGCTTTACTTTAAACATAAGAAAAATTAATAATTGTAGAATAATAATTATTATTGTATAATATAAAGATTGATATATAGGAATTTACTAACTTCAAGGAGAATTTAAGCAAATGAGTCTAATTGATATGCGTACAATGTTTTTTATAATCATGATAGTTACAGCTATGGTAACCTTGTTTCTAGGAATATCATGGAGGCAAAATGCTTCTAGGTATGGAGGGATTAATTTTTTTGTTGGAGATTTTTTACTTCAGACAATAGGAGAATTTCTTATATCTTTTAGGGGCTTTATACCAGACTTATTTTCTATCATAATCTCAAATACCCTTATTATAGCTGCATCCATACTTGGATACATAGGACTTGAATATTATTTAAATAAGAAAACGGGACACAAGTTCAATATATTTTTAATAATAACTTTTGTTGCTACAATTACTTACTTTACATTTGTAGATCCCAATTTGGGGGTAAGAAGTTTGATGATAGGAGTATTTTGGCTTATTAACAATATAAGAAGCTTGTATCTTATGATTTATAGAGCAGAAAAATCTACTTTAAGTTTTACAAAGCCATTAATATACTCTTATGCTCTATTTATGTGTCTTAGTTCTTCTAGGATCATAGAGTTTTTTATAAATAGAAATGTAAGCACTGAGTACTTTAACTCAGGATCATTTGAAAAGTTTATCCTCTTTTTTATATTAATAGTAGTAATAAGTTTAACTTATGGAATAAATCTCTCATTAAATAAGAGACTAGTATCAGAAATTAAAAAGCAAGAAAAAAAGTATTCTAAAATATTTAATTCATCTTCAAGCGCAATTATTATAACAAGTTTAAAAGAAGGAAAAATAATAGAGGTAAACAATGGATTTAGAGATATACTTGGCTATGACGACAAAGATATTATAGGAAATACTACAGAAGAGCTGGAGTTATGGTATAAAAAATCAGATCGAGGCAAATTTATAGATGAACTGAATATTTCTAGAAAAGTTAGAAATTGGGAAATGAAGTTTTATAAAAGCAATGGACATATAATTACAGGTGTTATGGATGCGGATATTTTAGATATAAATGGAGAAGAGGTTGTCCTTTCTATAGTAAATGATATAACTGAGAGAAAAGCAATGGAAGAGAAAATAGTAGAGCTGTCTAACCGCGATCCTTTGACTAATGTATATAATAGAAGATACATATTTTCAAAACTAGAAACTATGTTAGAAGACTATAAATCAGGTAGAGAAGGATTTGCGGTGGCGCTTATGGATATAGATCACTTTAAGAGTGTTAATGATATATACGGCCATCAGGCAGGTGATGCAGCCCTAATACACTTTACCCAAACCATAAATAGTATGCTGGGTAAAAATGATTTTCTCGCTCGCTATGGAGGCGAAGAGTTTATAGTAGTTAGTTTTGGATTAGATAAGATCAAAGCGGCCGATGTTATAGAAAACATATTAAAAACAATCAGATCAAGTAAAGTCTGCTATGAGGATAAAGAAATCAGATATACTTTTTCAGCTGGAATTGCAGATATTTTTGAAGACTCTGGAAAAAGCTTAGAGATAGAAGCTATAATAAATCAGGCGGATTTTAAACTCTATGAGGCTAAAAACAAGGGAAGAGATCAAATCAGATATTAATATATAATATTTATACTTTAAATGGTATAATTATAGGATAAACAAAATTAATCCAATCTTGTTTAAAATATCTGAGATATCTTGAATTATAAAATATAAATAAAAGGAGATAAATTATGCCAAACAACATGGAACAGATGAAAAAAATAATAGAAGAGAAAAAGAAAAAAAGTTCACAGCAAGGCGGAAACAATAGCTCACCTAGCAAAGTAAATGGAACATTTGGTAAGGGATTTAAAAATACTAAAAAAACTGGATCACTTAATAAATAAAGAAAAAATTATTTAGAATAAGTAAGGGAGAAGATTATACTTGTGGTATAGTCTATTTCTTTGTCTTTTTTTACAAAAAAACTAACTTAAATAACAATAACTCAATAGTATACAATAAATAGTAACTTTATGTCAACAGTAGATTTGAGTTAAATGAAAATTAATGTTATAATGATATATATGATAAATCAAATGTAATAGAATATACTCTTTTACATAAAAGTTTTTTGAGTAAAATGGAGGGGATATATTGATGGATTTTGTTAATAAAAAAGTAACACATGAAATCTTCGGTAAAGGAAGCGTAGTAAACTGTAGTGATTCGTATATAAAAATAAACTTTGAATCAGGAGATAAAAGATTTAGTTTTCCAGATGCATTTAGTGAATATATTACATTTACTGATGAAGATGCTACCGATATAGTTAATAAAAAGATTGAAATTAGAGAAGAAGAGCGGGAAAAAGAAAAAATAATTCTTGAAAAAGAAAGAGCATTAGAACAAGAGCGACAAGATATTATAAATCAAAATAAGCGTATAAAAAGCGGCAAGGTAAGTTCTGAGATACAGTCAGTATTTTGGATCAGAGATGATGAAAAAGAAGAAGTATTTGAAGAATGGAAAGTTTTCACAGGTAAGATAAAAAGTGGAAATAAAAAAGGTGAACCAAGAAAACTGCCTAGAATGAACAAGAGTAGTGCCTGCCTCTTAACTGAAAGAGGAGAAGATGTTGATGAAGCGGACAGAAAAATATTAGGTGTATTTATGGTTAATGACTTTTTTGATGGAAGAAACTGTGAAGATGGATGGATAAAAGCACATCCTAATTATAGGCTTCAATTGACAGAGGAAGAATCAGAAAAAATGTTATTTTGGAATTATTATGTAGATAAAAAATCCAGTGAGAAAACTATATGGAACTCTGGAAATCAGAGATATTTTGACAACATATGGATGGCACAGATTTTATTTGATATAGTTAACCTTAGAGCTGGAGATGAGGAAGAAAAAGAATATGCACAAGCTTTCTTTGAGTATTTCTGTAAAGTTAACTTTATAAATAAGGATGAATTACCAAAGCCTAACGGCGCGTTAATGATTGCTTAAATTTAATATTTTATAAAAGCTCAGGACCTTATAATTATAAAGTCCTGAGCTTTTATATTTCTATTTATTAATTTTAAGTAAAATTATAAATCTGAAACACCAAGACCATCCTTGGTATAGTAGATTGACTTAGAAAATAAAGAATTGCTAAACTGCTTACTATGCTTGAGAATCTTAACTGTTGTACCAGCATAAAGAATACCCTTACAACTGACTCTTCCATAATCTATTGACTGGATTTCATCAGTTATTTCTTGTAATTCCAGTTTTAAAGTTTCAATTGAACGATTTATCTCGTTACTGCTGTATATAGCATCTTCTAAAGAACGCTTCTTATCAAGAGACAGCTGATTATTATCCTTAAATTGCTGCAATAATTTAATCAATGATTTTAAACTTTTGATTTGGGTTTCCAAAACAGTTATATTTTCCTTTAAACTTATTTGTTTTTTAAGAGCATTAGGATCAGGACCAATATTTAAGTAGGTTTTTACATTTGCAGGAGATCCAATAACTTTTGCGCTTATATTTTCGCCGGCAAAACATCTGCCTCCAACAATCTTAGAGATTGAATTAATAGCTTCAATATTCTTACCACATCTAATATGGCTATTCATAATATAATCTGTTTTTATATCCCCCTTAACAAGTACCTTACAGTTTTCAATAAACTTACTAGTTAGATTGCTTTCACATGTTATATTTCCGCCGATTATTCCTCCACGTAAAAGTATATCTCCGCCAGAGATAAGAGTTACTGAGCCTAAAGATCCCTGAACTTGAATATTTCCAGTTGCTTCAACAACAAATCCAGAACGAACAGCGCCCGATATTACAACATTTCCAACTACTTTGATATTACCTGTAGAACCATCTACATCTCCTCTTATATTAAAAGTTTCATTGACATTGATTCTTCCCTGTATGTAATCGACTTGGCCGTCAATATGAGAAGTTATGCTCCTTCCATCTTCACTTAAATTAGTATTTTTACCCGACAAATTAGGTACAGGTTTACCATTAATAGCATTGATAATTTTACCTGAAACAGATTCTCCAGCAGTTCCTTTTGTTGGAGGAACTATAGTGCATAGGAGATCTCCTTTTTTTACATTTACTATATTTTCAAGATTGTAAAAATCTACTGTTCCATCTTCTTTTATCTTGGGTTTTAAATCCTTGCTAGTTTTAAATTTAATATCAAAGGATCCATCCACTCCATGAATAGGAGGATTACCTTCTGCTATTAAAATTTTAGTATTATATTGAGGATTTTGGCATGTTTCTAAGAGCACTTTCATATCTATACCTGATGTAATATTATTATCTGAAAGCGTTTTTCTTATAGATAAAAAATTACATTCTTCTCCGCCATTTTCTGGAGGAAGAATGCTTATGTACGCTTTTAATATATCTTTAGTTATAAAAACTTCTGCTGCTGCATCAACTGGTTTTTTTAATTCAAGAGAATCTTTACTTAAAGTTTTGTTGGAATTATTCATATAAGAGCTCCTTTAAAATATGTATTTTAAAATTTAAAACTAATATCATTATTTCATATAAGTAAATATTGAATATACTCTTATAATAGTATATTCTGATATATATTACAACGAAAAATAATGAAAACATGAAGCTCGGCGCTATAAAACGAGTTTACTTTTAATAAATTTGATATAATAGAAAATATATATAAGAAGGAGAAGATTATAATGAAGAAAGAATCTGTACAATATGTAAAACCACCATGCCCATATTATGAAAGATGTGGAGGGTGTCAGTTGCAACACATCTCAAACGAATCACAAAATGAATATAAACAAAATATAGTAGTAGATCTGCTGGGAAAATTTGGAAAGGTTGAAGAACTAATAGCCATGGACTATCCTTATGAGTATAGGAATAAGATTCAATATTCATTTGGATATGGAAAAGATAAAACTATAATAGCTGGGATGTATGCGAGAAGTACACATAAGATAATAGATATAGAAAAGTGTATTGTTCAAGATCCTATAGCTGATAAAATCATAATCAGCATCAAAAGAATTATGAAAAAATATAAGATGGAGCCATATAATGAAGATACAGGTGAAGGATTTTTAAGGCATGTACTTATCAGAACAGGATTTACAACTGGAGAGGTAATGGTAGTTCTAGTTACATCTCACCACGAGTTTAAAGGCAAACAAAACTTTGTTAAAATACTTAGAAAAAATCATCCAGAAATAGCAACAATGGTTTTAAATGTAAACAATAGAAATACCTCAATGATCTTAGGAGATACAGAGTCAAACATGTATGGAAGAGGATTTATAGAGGATATTATTTGCGGCATGAAGTTTAGAATTTCCTCAAAATCTTTCTATCAAATAAATCCTCAGCAGGCCGCAGTTCTTTATAGTAAAGCTATAGAGATGGCAAACTTTAATGGTAGTGAAAAGATAATAGATGCATATTCAGGTGTCGGCACCATATCTTTAATAGTATCTAAAAATGTAAAAGAAGTAATAGGTGTCGAGATAAACAATGACGGTGTAAGAGATGCAATAAGAAATGCTAAAAATAATAATATTGACAATGTTTATTTTCACAGAGCAGATGCCGGTGAATTTATGGTTGAATTAGCAAGCCGGAATGAAAAAGTAGATGCAGTAATAATGAATCCTCCAAGAGCCGGAAGTGATGAAGCTTTTTTATCATCTACATGTTTACTAGATCCAGAAAAAATAATATATATATCCTGCAATCCAGAAACTTTGGCTAGAGATTTAGAATACCTGGTTAAAAAAGGATATAAAGTAAAGAAGATGCAGCCTGTAGATATGTTCCCGCAAACAAATCATGTGGAGTGCATTGCGTTGATAGAAAAGGAATAGCTTGAGATAGCAAGGCTTTGATTCATTAAAATAGAAGATGAGAATTCGATTGTATTTATATTCTTTATAATTTGGTTTTTTTCAAAAGATAAACTTAGAGATTATGTTGGTAATATAGTATAGAGAAGGAAAATACTATGAGGTAAAATTATCTATAATATATTAGTTTTTCGAGTTATTTATTGTAAAGATGAGTTTGTTTTTGTCTAATGGTACTTTAAATCCAATGCTTGTTTATTCAAAAACAGTATGTTAATATTAAATAACATTTGATTGGAATATATTTTAGACCAATAAAATGTTATTGTTAGGCTACTATCTCGAAAAAAAGTGAACAAAAGGAAAGGAGGTTAAATGAAATTAATCATAGCTATAAATAAATTTGATATTGCATAAATATATTTTATAAGTCCTACTATTTAGTTTGATATTAAATATCAATAAATAAAAGACTGATAGAATATTTCTTAAAGAATATAACTTAAAAATATAATATAGAGAATATAGGAGAAGAAAATTTGAAGATGTATAATAAAGTTTTATCAATTTTTTTAGTATTAGCAATTTTAGTACCAGGATTAGCCCAAGCAGCTCCAATGAACGCAGAAGTAAAAAGGCTTTCAGGGAGCAATAGAATACAAACCGCTATAAATGTAAGTAAAGAGGCCTATAAAAATGGAGCGAAGTCAATAATATTATCTGGTTATAGTGGTAGTGCAGATGCATTATCCGGTAGTCTTCTTGCATCTGATAAGAGTGCACCGTTGTTATTATCTCCAAAAGGAGATAAAGTCTCAAAAGAATTA
Source organism: Tissierella sp. (assembly GCF_029266915.1). GTDB lineage: Bacteria > Bacillota > Clostridia > Tissierellales > Tissierellaceae > Tissierella_A. The sequence continues at coordinate 11,334 of NZ_JARIEF010000117.1, forward strand.
AAGAATGAGATAATTAGATTAGGTGCTAATAATATTTATATATTAGGTGGAATAAATGCAGTTTCTAAAGGCATAGAAAGTGAATTAATAGGAATGAATCTTAATGTTGAAAGAGTTTCAGGACCTAATAGATATGCAACAGCTGTTTCAATAGCTGAGAAGGCAAAGGATAAGACTAATCTATTCTTGGCATTAGGTAAAAAGGTATTAGCAAATGGCAAAGAAGATGCTTTAGCAGATGCGCTAGCAATAGGGTCTGTATCAGCTAAAGAAAAGATGCCAGTGCTTCTAACTCAAGCAAATAATATACCAAAAGAAACAAAGGACGCAATGGAGAAATTTGGAGTTACTAATGTTACTATTGTAGGTGGCAAGCTTGCAATTTCGGAAGCCATTGAAAATGAATTAAAAGAAATGGGAATAACTGTAGCTAGGAAAGATGGTAAGAATAGATATGATACAGCTACTAAGATAGCTAAGGATTACTTTAAAGATTCTAAAAATACAATTGTTGCTAATGGTAGAACAGATACAGATGCTTTAGTTGGAGGATATTTAGGAGCGTTATATAACGCACCTATTCTCTTAACAGACTCAGCTAAATTATCTATTGAAACAAAAGAGTATATAAAAGATTACTCTATAGGCTCATATGTATTAGGTGGAGAAGCTGTAATAACTCATGATGTTTTTAAAGATGTTCAAATTACTAATGGAGTGGAAGAGGAATCATTAGGAGGAGAAACATCAAACAATTTGGATGATCCAATAGTTGGGACTTCATCAAAAATCACATCTGCATACAATCAAGCTTATCAAGAAAATTATTCTACAGATTCTATAGCAAAGATTGAGAGGGAAGCAAGAAATGCGTATATATTATTAGATTCAGAGTCATCATCAGCTGTAAATATGATTCCGAAACTTAAAAAAAACAATAATGAAGTTTCGGCATATATTTCAGTAGGATCTGGAGAAACATGGCGTAAAGATTTTAATGAATTGAAACCATTTTTAGTAACTAAACAGTGGGGAGAATGGGCAGGTGAATACTTTGTTAGCGAAGTAACTACAGGTATTTTACCAGTAATGAAAAAAAGATTAGATAGAATAGCTAGTTTAGGATTTGATTGGGTTGAATTTGATAACATGGATTGGGCATTTGATAGTAAGATGAGAAGAGAGTACGGATTTAAAACAACTACTCAAGAGGCAACAGCATACTATCAAGAACTTGCTAGGTATGCAAATAGTCTAGGACTTAAAGTAATGGCTAAAAATACTGCTGCAGGTACAGAATTATTTGCAGGAGTTACCTATGAATCTTACAATAATAATTTAAACTGGTGGATTCAAAGCGGATTACTGGGATTTTTAAATCAAGGTAAATTAGGTTTAATTGTTCACTACAATGAATCTAACCCTGAGGCTGCTTATAAGAAATATCAAGCCATATATGGTAAAAATTTACTATTTATGGCTGAAAGTACTGAGACGAAAGGATATATTAACTTTGTTATACCAGGAAATTAATCAATAGAGATAAAATATTTTGCCAAACTAGTATTGTTGAATAAAGAAAAGATAATTAAATAGAATTAAGTTATTCAGCTTAGAAGAGTAAATCTTCTAAGCTGTTTTTAAATTATAATTGATAAATAAAAAAGTTATTAAAGTAAGCGTACAATAATCTCATGGATTTAAAAGTATTATTCAATATGAGATAATATCTCTAGAAAGACTCTTAATTTAATAAGAATTATGAAATAAAGGTGAAGTTGCATGCTAAAATAAGAATATAGATGTAGCTAGTTAGAATTTGAAGTTAAATCTTGACTGGCTTTTTTATTAGGATATAGAAAAAAGAGTATCTACTTACAATTACCGAATTTAGTTCGAGAAAGCCGTTCCTATAAATAAGAGGGGAGGATGTCAATGTTATAAAAAAGGTATAATAATCTTAAAGTAAGAAGTAGAAAAGTAAGAAGTAGAAAAGTAAGAAGTAGAGAAGTAAAAAGTAGAGAAGTAAGAAGTAGAAAAGTAAGAAGTAGAAAAGTAAGAAGTAGAAAAGTAAGAAGTAGAAAAGTAAGAAGTAGGGAAGTAAAAAGTAGAAAAGTAAGAAGTAGAAAAGTAGTAAGCAATAATTTAATGTTTTTAATTTTGTCATTCCGACCGATAGTGGAGGAATCTATCTTTGGGTATTATAGGTAGCTTATGTGTTAAATAAATCATGAAAAACTTCCGTCCATAGCTACTAATTTTATTCAGA
>NZ_JARIEF010000085.1 GCF_029266915.1 Tissierella sp.
AAAGTAATCTTATTTTTGACCATTTAAACCTCTCCAGTTTAGCTTATTCGTATTGAGCTAACACAACTCTTTCTACTTCACTATGTGGTCTTGGTATTACGTGTACTGAATGAAGCTCTCCTACTGACCTTGCAGCCTCTGCTCCTGCATCTACAGCTGCTTTAACTGCTCCTACATCTCCTCTTACCATAACTGTTACAAGTCCAAAACCTATCTTTTCATAACCTACTAAAGTTACATTTGCTGCCTTTACCATTGCGTCCGCTGCCTCTATTGATCCTACTAAACCTTTTGTTTCAACTAATCCTAATGCTTGACTCATAATTAACTCCTCCTATTAGATGTTTTATTTTTTTACTTTCTCTTCTTTTTTCTTTACTTCTTTTATTTCTTTTGACTCCACTTCTTCTTTTTCTTCTTCTTTAGCTTTTTCTTTCTTTTCTCCAAAATGTCTTTCTTCACTCTTTAAGTTCTTTGAAAACTTTTCTATAAGCTTGTCAACCTCATCATGAGGTCTTGCTATTACTTTGCTCGATGCCACCATACCCACTCTCCTAGCTGCAACTACTCCTGCTTCTACGGCTGCGTTAACAGCTGAAACTTCTCCTGCTAGCTGTATGTTTACTCCTACTAGAGTTTCAACTCCTATTATCTTTTCAACGCCAATTAAAGTTACATCTGCTGATTTACAAGCTGCATCTACCGCTGCTATTGCTGCTGTCATTCCTATGGCTTCGATAAGTCCTAAGGCTTTATTCATGTTTTCACCTCTTTATTAAATATTTTTCTTCATATTGTCTGCGAGTTTATCTAAGGTTAAACCACGCTTTTTGGTTTCTTTTTGCATGCCTGAATCTTTTAAAGAACTCTGATTTCCTCTTTCATCAGCTTTGCCCCCTGCCATCCGGCTTAAGTCTTGGAGTGTAAGCTTGTTTTTACTGCCAGAGTCCATTTTAAATTCTTTAGATGGACCAGATGGTTTATCACTTTTGTTACCTCTTATTTCATCTGCTAAAGAGTTAAGATCCATAGATTGTTTTATAGATCTATCTATATTTCTATGATTTAAAGCTTCACCCGAGCCATAATTTGAAAGAGCAATTTTCTTTTGATATTCGTAACTATCTTTACTTTCTTTATTGCCATTACCAGGCAAGGAATCCAGGTTTTTTTGAGAAATATTATTCATAACTCTTCTTACTAGTTCACTCGTCATATATATTCACCCCTAAGTTAAAATAGTTTATCTACTTCATCATGAGGCCTTGGTATTACATTGGCAGATATTACCTCAGCTACTGTTTCAGCTCTAACTCTTCCATTTTCTACTGCAGCATTTACTGCTCCTACATCTCCTGCAACAGTTACTGAAACTAGTCCTGAGCCTACTATTTGCATATCTAGTATTCTTACACTTGCAGATTTGACCATTGCATCTGCTGCTTCAATAGCTCCGGCAAGTGACCTTACCTCAATCATACCTATAGCTTCTCTCATTTTGTTTCACCTCTTTATTTAAGATTTGGAAAATATTTTTCTATATTGATGTTTTCAAACCCTGGTATAAATGCTCTTTTAAACTTTCCTTCCTTATCCTCTAAAGGCTTTGTTGCATCTATTCCAACTTTATCTGTTACACCCCTAAGACCATTTGATGGCTCAAGTCCTGAACCTATCGCGCCTTCTACTATTACAAAATCCTGACTTGCCTGGCTTCTGGTTGCAATGGCCCATTCGATATCCTGAAGATCATATATATCTACATCTTCATCTACTATTACAACTTGTTTTAAATCTTTATTTGCTCCTAGTGATGCAAGGATAGCAGACTTTCCATCTCCAGGTTTTATTTTATTTATAGATGCAAATGCGTTAAATCTATATCCTCCGCCTTCAGTTACATATACATCTTTTACATCTACTTGATTTTTGAGATTTATATACATTTCCATCTCTCTTATAAGTCCATTGGCAATATGTTCTTCCCTACAAGGAAATGCTACTTGAAATATAGGATCATTCCTATGTGTTATTGTATTTACCTTAATAATAGGATGTGGATTTTGCGGTCCATAGTATCCCATAAGTTCTCCAAATGGCCCTTCAAGCTCTCTTTTACCTGGAACTATCTTTCCTTCTAATATAATTTCTGCATAAGCCGGAACTAAAAGATCTACACTCTCACACTGTACAAGTTCTAAGGCCTCTCCTCTTATAGCACTGTCTACTTCATACTTATCAACTCCATAGGTTGCAGCTGATATTTGACTAGCCAGTAGGGTTGGCGCATCATAACCAAGTATTATAGCTACTTCTAATGCCTTATTAGATTTCTCTAAGTCTAAAAAATCATTAGTAAGTTTTGGTGATGCTATCAAGGCTGATATTTCATCTCTTCCATTTATCTGAAATCTTCTTATAGATGTATGAAACTTTCCAGTGTCGGGATCTTTGACAACTAACACTCCAGCTGTTATATAGGTTGATGAATCTTCTCCATGAAATTTATTTATGGGAAGAAGCTTTTCAAGGTCTATGTTTCTGTTTACTATATTTTCTTTTACCGGCCCATCTTTTACCACCTTGTAGGGCTTTGGATTGGCGATAGCATCCATAAATTTAAAGTTTCTATTTTCAGCTGTCATATTCATCAGATTAAAGAGGATATCTCGATCTCCATATAAGCCTCCTACAGCTCTCGTAGAATATCCCTTTACCCGATTGAACATTATGGGCATTCTATTGTTGAAATGTTTTAATACTGCTCCCATTTCATATATTCTATCTACTTCCTTATCACATTCCAGAAGTTTTCCCATATTTTCCATCTTTTTGAGTTCACTTCTAAGCATTTGACTTTCCAATCTTACTTACCTCCTTTCTATCTATCAACATATGTTCCTTCCCATCTTTTTACCAAAGAATTATCTATTCCCATCATGTCGAGTATTCTTCCTGTCATATTCAGTACTATATCTTCTAAAGTTTCCGGATGATTATAAAATCCAGGACTTGGAGGAACTATATCTACACCCATCTTAGATAGTTTCAACATATTCTCTAAATGTATGGTATTAAGAGGAGTTTCTCTTGGAACCAAGATAAGTTTTCTACGCTCTTTTAATGTTACATCGCAAGCTCTAGTTAAAAGTCCATCTGAATATCCATTCGCTATAGCTGATAAGGTTTTCATTGAGCAAGGAAGAACTATCATGCTGTCCATTTTAAAAGAACCGCTGGCTATTGGAGCTGCAAAGTTTTTATTGTCATGATAATATGTAGCCATCTTTTTTAATTCTTCAAGATTTATACCACATTCATGCTCTGTTACATATTCACCCATTGTACTAACTACCAAATGGGTTTCAACATTTAGTTGTTTTAGAGCTTTTAAAAGTGATACTGCATATATCGCCCCGCTTCCTCCAGAAATTCCAACTACTACTTTCATAAATTAGCCCCACTTTCTATAAGTATATATAAGTTCTACAAAATAATTGTATATACCTATTAATATAACAAACTATCCTTTATATCAATGTATAGTTTATACAAATCAAATATAGCTTATATTAACTCAAATTATTAAGCTTTGTATTTTATTTTTAGTTTATCTAATTTTTAACTTATATTTATAGATGATATTGGAGATTTAAGGCTTTGATTAAGTTTTTTATTACTTTTATAGATTAATCATACAAAATATAAATCCCTAACCTCTTATATTCACTTGATTTGCAAATCTAGTTTGTATATGTTTAACAAAGAAAATACACTAATAATTAATTTTTTATCATATAATAGCTCTTTTTATAGTTTTCTCTGTTAATTTCTTAAATAAGAAGATAGAAAAACACCAACTCATCATTATGTTTTGGTGTTTTTCTAATCAAATTTATGATTTTTGCTTCTCCATCTTTCTTTGCCAACTAACCTATTTTCTTTTCTTGGCAGTAATTTATATCTAGTGCTTGGACGTATCTTCCCTCTAGATATTTTGCTGCTGTAAATCTTCCAGCATTTAATTCTTTTATAAAACTATCATAAGATTCAATTGCTTTGTCAAACTTGGTTGCATATTTCCCTACTCTTCCTGTCCAGTGACTGTCTCCACCGCCACTTATAGGGATTCCAAGATTTATTGCTTCTCCCACTGCGATCATATTTTCCTCTATAGAAGTATTTCCATTAAATCCTTCTATAGCAGTTAAGTCTGCAGCAAAATCTCTCATATGATCTTTCATCCCTCTATTGTTGCATCTATAGGGATGAGCTGCTATAAAAGCTCTATCTGTACCTTGAGTCATCTCTAAAAGCTCTTTAAATGGTATTCTCCGATTTGGGATTTCCATCCTTCCAAAGTAGAGTATGTCTCCTTCTTTAGTGTAGACCTCGCTTCCAACTATTATCTTTAAACCGTCTATTATGGAGAACCATCCCAGTTCCTTTGCAAGATCTGAATTGTCATGATTTGTAACACATATTCCATCAAGTCCTTTAGATTTTGCAGCACCTATTACATCTTCCAAACTTTGCTTTGAGTCAAATGAGTATTTATCTTCATGTAAATGAGTATCTATTAACAAAAAACTTCCTCCTATTGTAAGATTTTAATCTATATTCTATTTATATATTTTCACCATACGAATAGTATATCTTATCTTTTTTACTTTATCAAGGGAAAGCAGTAGTTTATTGCATAAATTTTTTATTCTAATTTATCAGTCCTATATTTAGATAAGTTCAGATTCTTATATACAAAATAAAAAGTATAGCAAGATAAAATTAATCTGCTATACTTTTAATACTTACTCCGGCTTACTTTATAATATTTTGAGGATTTCCCTCTAAATATTTTTCTATATTTTTAAATACTATCTCTGCCCGTCTTACCATTGCTTCTTCACTAGCATATGCTATGTGAGGAGTTAATACTGTGTTTTTAGCCCCTAGTAGAGGATAGTCTGAAGGAATAGGCGGCTCCATATCAAACACGTCTATACCTGCTCCTGAGATTTTTTCTTCATTTAATAGTTTAGCTAGTGCTTCATTATCTATTATAGGTCCCCGAGCGGCATTTATCAGGATAGAATCTTTTTTCATCATATTTAAATGCTCCCCACCTACTATGCCTTTTGTATTATCGTTTAGAGGAAGGTGGACGGTTATTATATCACTGGTTTTAAATATTTCTTCCATACTGACATATTCTACCCCCAGTTTTTTAAGATCCTCATCTTCACTTCTGTTAAAGGCCTGTACCTTCATTCCAAAAGCAAGGGCAACTTTTGCTACATCCCCCCCAATGTCTCCGGTTCCTAAAATTCCAAGAGTTCTTCCATAGAGTTCTCTTTGTCTGAAACCATCTTTAACTCCTCCCTCTTTAGTAATCTTATCTAGAGGAACTATATTTCTTAAAACATCTATCATAAGTCCAAAGGTAAGTTCTACTACTGCTGGAGTACTGTAGCCTGCGGCATTGGAAACTAATATATCTCTTTTCTTAGCTGAATCTAAATCTACATGATCAACCCCAGTAAAAGCAACTGAAATCATCTCCAGATCTTTTGCTGAGTCTATTATATCTCCTTTAAGAGGTGAGTTTGCTATAACTAATATATTTGTATCCTGCACCCTCTTTTTTAATTCTTCTGCATCAGAGGATTTTTCTTGAAATATTTCAAGTTCATGCCCCTTATCTGTTAGTGGACTTGCTATTTCTCTTAACTTTTCTTCTATTACTCCCAATGGTTCTAGTATTGTTATTTTCATTTATTTCACCTTTCTTATATAATATTTATATTTTTTTCTCCGGCATAGGTATAAATTTACTAGTTCTCTTTTTATATTCTTCAAAATCTGCCCTACCTTCATATTTCTTTTCAAGCATAGGTACTCCTGATACTTTTAAAAGTAAGAAAGTTATAGCTACAGGTCCTATTATACCAAAGATTGAAGCGGGTTCAACTAATGAAATCAGGAATATACCCCACCACATAGCTGATTCTCCAAAATAGTTTGGATGTCTTGTCAATGACCAGAGTCCCTCAGTCATAAGCTTTCCTTTATTGGCTGGATTCCCTTTAAATTTTTTAAGCTGTGCATCTCCAACAACTTCAAAAAAGTATCCAATTAACCAAACTGCTATTCCTACATAATTTATAAGTTTTAGACCATTGCCATTTCTAGTATTAGCTAAAAGTACAGGCTGAACTATGATTATAAGAAGAAGCATCTGAAACATAAACACTTTAAAATAAGCTGTTACTTTCACATTGTCCCCAGCAGCTTTCCATCTCTTTCTCATAGCTACATATCTTCTGTCTTCTTCACTATTCCAATTTCTTTTAAATAGATAATAAGCAAGCCTTCCTCCCCATAATACTACAAATATAGTTATTATAAGGCCATTTAAAGATTCTGTCTTTGATAAAAAATAACTATAAAGTGCTGCAATTACAAATCCCAATCCCCAGGCTATATCTTGCAGGCCATTGTTTTCCTTAGCCTGTGCTATAAAAAAAGCAATTGTAAAGAATACCCACAGTGAGATTATTGTTCCTATATATACGTTTAACATATTTCTACCTCCCCTCTAAACTGTACTTAAAGCAATGGCAACTGAACCAATTCCAGCATTCATTGCAACTATTGTTGATATCTGCATTATATATTCCGGCTCTTTTCCTATTAAATCAGTATAATATTTCTTAAACTCTTCAACCTTTTCATCTCTGTTTGCATGAACTAATGCATACTTATCAATAGTTCCGGTTTTCATTATATCTTTTACCAATTCTTCAATTTTTTTTGTGTTTCCTTTTTCGCTAAATGCTTTTCCTATTATTATTCCGTCTCCGTTTTCATCTATAGATACTACTGGCTTTAAATTGACCATATTTGCGGCTAAAGCCTGAGCTTTTCCTATCCTTCCAGATTTTAGCATATACTTTAAGGTTGGTACACTTACAAATATTTTTGTTTTTTCTATATATTCTCTTACACTCGCTGCAACTTCACTGAAACTTTTCCCTCTTTCTATCTCTTCAGCTGCCTTGAGTACTACAAGTCCTTCGCCACCTGAGTTGAGTTTGGAGTCTATAACTTCTATTTGGACTCCTTTTGCCCTTAAGTTCTCACTGGCTTTCTTTAAGACCTCGTAGGTACCGCTCATCTTACTTGATACGGTGACCACTAAAATAGATTTATAGTGATCTGATATTTCACTTAATACTTTTTCTGCTTCCTTGAGAGTGGGCTGTGAAGAGGATGGATATTCTTCTAAACTATCCATTAAATCGTAAAAAGTACTTGATGATACTGTAACTTTATCAAGATAGTTTGTTCCTTCTATTATTATATTCAAAGGGATCAGATGAATCTGGTGCTTGTCCATCAGTTCGCTTGGAAGATCTGCTATTGAGTCTGTTATAATAGCTATTTCATTTTTCCTATCATATATAGACTCATATTGTCTCTTCATATCTTCTACTTTTTGAAATACAACCTTACCATGATCTCTTAGTTTAAAGAAAAGTTCTTCTGGCTTACTTGTATGAATATGAACTCTAACTTTATTCTTATTTCCAGCTAATATCAGTGAATCACCAAACTCCTCTATTTCTCTCTTTATTATATCAGTATCCAAATCCTTGCCCTGGATAAGTGCTTCACTGCAATATCTATACTTTACATCAAAGTTTTCATGAACATGAACATTGTCCGCTTTAAAATCTACTCGGCTTATCAAGCTCTTTAAGTTTTCTATTTCACCTGTTTTAATAAAGTTTAAAAAACCTTCTATAAAATGAACAAATCCTTTTGCTCCTGAGTCTACAACTCCGGCGTCCTTTAGAACTTTAAGTTTTTCGGGCGTCTCACTTAGTGATGTTAAGGCTACTTTTAAAGAGTCCGTAAATATTTGCCTAAAGTCCATAACTGTACTTCCAAGTGTACAAAGTGAATGTGCCCAGTCATTTATAACTGTTATCATAGTACCTTCAACTGGGTTTGATATTGATTTATAGGCATATTCCCCGCCTTTTTTTACTGAACTTGCAAAATCAGTTACTCCTATATCTTCCTTATCCTCAAGTTCCATATACATCCCATTTACAAACTGAGCAAATATTATCCCTGAATTTCCCCTAGCTCCTACAAGCGCAGCGTCTGCTATAGATGCAAGAGTGTCTTTAGGAGATGAACCTATATTTGCATTTTCTATAATCGCATTCATAGTGTAAGCTAGGTTACTGCCGGTATCTCCATCTGCTATCGGAAATACATTTATTCTGTTTAGTTCCAACTTTTGTTTTATAACTTCATTGGCACCTGAAACGAATCCATAATAAATTTTTTCACCATTTATCTTTGTAATATTCATCATCTTCCACCTTCTTTTTTTGATTTTATGACTATCTTTGAAAAAGTTTTATGATATAAAAAGCTATTGATGCTGTAACACCATTTAAAGCAGTACCCCATAGGATATCTATTATGGTTATCTTTATAGGCCAGTCTTTTAAGGTTGATAAATTTGTCATATCATAAGTTGCGTAAGTCATAAATCCAAATAAAGCTCCTACTGCAAGTGCATAAACTATACTATCCTTCTCTAGTGCTGGATTTATTGCAAAGAACATTAATCCGCCTATGAAAATTGAATAAAATATTACTGCAGCTAACCAATTTGTCTTTGGAGCCATAAGATGTGATAGGTTTTCTCTATAGAGATCCTTTGCTATAAAACCCAACCATAATATATCTATAGCAAAAAATACTACTAAAGCTATTAAATAATTTCTTATAAGTGCCACTTTTCCTTCCTCCTTCTTTTAAAAACAGAATCTTTTAAATAGATTCCGCTGCTCTGTTTCATAAAACTTTATTTATTTTTTTATTTAATTAATATATAGTTACTTTACCCTAATAAATTCTTTCTACTTGAATAATTTAAAAAAAGTATTAAAAACCTAAGTTTCAAGGTTCTTAATACTTTTATATTGTTTATATTTCTTTTTTTCTTTTGTATTATATTTTTCTTATATTTTAATACTTTTCTTTTTCGATTTACTAGTTTTATCAAATTATTTAGTTACAGATTTTGTTTCTGCTTCAGCTTTAAGATCATTTTTAATTTCAGCTGGTTTTTTAATCTTCTTTTCTTTATTAACTTTACTCTCATCTTTAGCTTTTTCTTTAACTTTTGGAGTCTTTGCTGGTTTTATACCAGTATCATCTTTTTCTTTTTTCGATTTACTTGATAGTTTAGGCTTTTCTTTGGTCTTCTTTTTGACTTCTTCCATTTCAGGAGTTTCAGTTTCTTTTGTTTTCTTAGTCTTAGCTGCTTTTACTTCTTTAACTTTAAGTTTTTGACTCTGCAGTGCTTTTTTTAAGAACTGGCCTGTATAGGAATCTTTATTGCTAGCTATATCTTCTGGGGTTCCAACTGCTACAAGGCTTCCGCCCTTGTCTCCACCTTCAGGACCTAGGTCTATTACATAGTCGGCAGTTTTTATTACATCTAAGTTGTGTTCGATTACTATAACACTATTGTCGCCTTCTACTAATTTGTTTAAAACTTCTACTAGCTTGTGAATATCTGCCGAGTGAAGTCCAGTTGTTGGTTCATCTAGGATATAGATTGTCTTTCCGGTAGATCTCTTGGAAAGCTCTGTAGCCAGCTTTACTCTTTGAGCCTCTCCTCCCGAGAGCTCAGTTGAAGGTTGCCCTATTTTTATATAGGAAAGTCCTACTTCAAAGAGTGTTTCCAATTTCTTATGAATCTTTGGAATATTTTCAAAGAAACTAAGTCCCTCCTCTACTGTCATCTCAAGGACATCTGATATAGTCTTATCCTTATATTTTACTTGAAGGGTTTCACGGTTGTATCTTTTTCCATGACAAACTTCGCAGGGCACGTAAACATCTGGAAGGAAGTGCATCTCAACTTTTAAGATTCCATCACCCTTACAAGCTTCACACCTTCCTCCTTTTACGTTGAAGCTGAATCTTCCTTTTTTATAGCCTCTCATTTTAGATTCATTTGTCATAGCAAATATATCTCTTATATGATCAAATACTCCAGTGTAGGTTGCAGGGTTAGATCTTGGAGTTCTTCCTATAGGGCTTTGATCTATAGCTATAACCTTGTCTATATTCTCAAGTCCCTTTATTCCCTTGTGCTTACCAGGCCTTACTTTTGATCGGTTTACTTTTTGGGCTATAGATTTATAGAGAATTTGATTTATAAGTGAACTCTTTCCTGAGCCTGATACGCCTGTTACCACTGTAAATAATCCCAGTGGAATCTTAACATCTATATTTTTCAGATTGTTTTCTTCCGCTCCAATTATCTCTATCCATTTCTCATCAGGTTTCTTTCTATTTTTTGGGATTTCTATTTCAAGTTTATGTGAGAGATACTGACCGGTTATAGAATCTGGATTGTTTTTTATATCATCAACAGTTCCCTCCGCGACTATATATCCTCCGTGGATACCAGCTCCGGGTCCTATGTCTATTATACGATCCGCTTCATACATTGTATCTTCATCGTGTTCTACAACTATAAGTGTATTTCCAAGCTCGGTTAGGTTTCTAAGTGTTTTTAGAAGTTTTGCATTGTCTCTTTGATGGAGTCCTATGCTGGGCTCATCTAGAACATAGACAACTCCAACCAAACTTGAACCTATTTGAGTTGCAAGTCTTATCCTCTGAGCTTCTCCTCCTGAAAGACTTCCCGCCATCCTGGACATAGTAAGATAGCCTAGCCCTACATCTTCTAAGAACCACAGTCTTTCCTTTACTTCTTTTAAGATCTGCTCTCCTATTATCTTCTGATTTTGTGTAAGTTCTAAAGTACTGAAGAATTCTATAGCCTTAGTTATAGAAAGGTTTGTAGTTTCTATGATATTGAGGCCATTTATTCTTACAGAAAGAACTTCCTTCTTAAGTCTGTCACCGTGGCATGAAGGGCAAGGCATTTCAGCCATAAAAGAATCTATTTTTCCTCTGGTATAATCTGAAGAGGTTGAGCGATACCTTCTTTCAAGATTGGGAATTACCCCTTCAAATGTTCCCTTAAAGTTTTTCATTCCTTCATACCTGCTGTCAAACTTAAATGAGAGCACTCTATTGACTCCATAAAGAAGTTCGTCCAGGAACTTTTTAGGAGCATCTTTTAGTGGTGTCTTCATACTAAAATCATTTTCCTTGGCTATAGCATGGAAGATCTCATAGTAATAAGTTCCGGGAGCAGATGTTGAAAATGGTGCTATTCCTCCATCATCAATACTCAGCTCCCTGTTTGGTATTACAAGCTCAGGATCTATCTCTTTATAAAATCCAAGTCCGTTGCAGGTTGGACACATTCCAAATGGGCTATTAAATGAAAATAATCTAGGCTCAAGTTCTTCCATAGATATATTACATTCTATACATGCAAGCTTCTGACTGAACATTATCTGTTCACCTTCTATTACATCTATCAAAACCAAACCTTCGCCGAGCTTTAAAGCGGTTTCAAGAGAGTCAGTCAGTCTTCCTTCTACTCCTTCTTTTACAATAATCCTGTCTACTACCACTTCTATATTATGCTTTTTATTTTTATCAAGTACAATTTCATCGCTTATTTCAAAAGCTTCTCCATCTACTATAAGTCGTATAAACCCTTCTTTTTTTATAGTTTCAAGAAGCTTGGTATGCTCTCCTTTTTTTCCTCTTACTATGGGAGCTAGGATTTGAAATCTAGTTCGGTCTTCAAATTCCATAATCTTGTCTACCATCTGATCCACAGTTTGACTTGAAATTTCTTTACCGCATTTATGGCAGTAGGGAGTACCGATTCTAGCATAAAGCAATCTTAGATAGTCATATATTTCTGTAACTGTACCTACAGTTGATCTTGGGTTTTTACTTGTTGTTTTCTGATCTATTGAAATAGAAGGAGATAGTCCTTCTATATATTCTACATCTGGTTTATCCATCTGTCCTAGGAATTGTCTAGCATAACTAGATAAACTCTCAACATATCGTCTTTGGCCTTCTGCATAAATTGTATCAAAAGCTAAGGAAGATTTACCAGAACCACTAAGTCCTGTAAAAACTATAAATTTATCTCTTGGAATTTCCAAGTCTACATTTTTTAAGTTGTTTTCTTTAGCACCTTTGATTATTATCTTATCTTTTTGCATCTCTTCACCTCTACAGTATCTTCTTAAGTTCTATCATCTTATCTCTTATATCAGCTGCTTTTTCAAAGTCTAATTCTTCCGCAGCCTTCATCATCGCTCCTTCAAGACCTATTATCATAGATTCTATCTCGTCTTTAGAGAAGGATTCATCATATTTTACATTTTCTTCGGCTACAATTGTTGCTTCTATTACATTTCTAATAGCTTTATTTATTGTAGTTGGAACCATACCATGTTTTTCATTGTAGGCCTCTTGCAGTGATCTTCTTCTATTGGTTTCTGATATGGTTCTCTCCATAGAATTAGTTATTCTATCAGCATACATTATTACCCGCCCGTCAACATTTCTTGCGGCCCTTCCAACCGTCTGAGTAAGAGCTGTTTCTGAACGAAGAAATCCTTCCTTGTCTGCATCAAGTATGGCTATTAGGGAAACCTCTGGAAGGTCTAATCCCTCTCTTAGGAGGTTTATACCTACTATTACATCATACTTTCCAAGCCTAAGATCTCTTATTATCTCCATTCTTTCCATAGTAACTACATCAGAATGAAGATAGTTTACCTTTATGCCTATTTCCTTAAAGTATTTAGTCAAATCTTCGGCCATCTTCTTAGTCAGTGTCGTAACCAGGGTTCTTTCATCTTTATCTATCGTCTTTCTTATTTCGGTTACTAGATCATCTACTTGATGATTTATAGGTCTTATTTCTATAACTGGATCCAGCAGACCTGTTGGTCTTATAATTTGCTCCAATACCTTTTGACTGTGAGCATGTTCATACTTTGCAGGAGTTGCGGAAACAAACATCATTTGATTTATCAAGCTTTCAAACTCAGTAAATTTTAAAGGCCTATTATCAA
>NZ_JARIEF010000010.1 GCF_029266915.1 Tissierella sp.
CCAACACTCTACCATCCTTTATTTGTAACCGAGAAGGATGTAGAAGACCTTGAATTGATAGGCAAAAAGATGATGGATATATCTAATAAACTTACAGATAGATATATTGAAGATAAGAATTTCCGAGAGAAGTTTGGATTTCCAAAGTTTATTGAAGAACTTATTGAGATAGAAAACGGATATGATATAAATATTCCAATAGCTAGATTTGATCTATTCTATAATGATCCAGAAAACTTTAAGTTTGTGGAGCTAAATACAGACGGATCTTCTGCTATGAATGAAGACAATACATTAGCGGACATTATGATGGAATCCTTAGCTCTAGAAAATTTTGGAAAAGACAAGGATCTTTCACCCTTTGAACTCTTCCATTCCTGGGTTAAGGAAAGCATAGAGATTTACCAAAAGACAGAAAATCCTAGAGACAAACCAAATGTAGCTATAGTAGATTTTGAAGAAAGTGGAACCACAATGGAGTTTATAGAATTTCAAAAGGCCTACAGAGAAGATGGATACGAATGCGAGATAGTAGATCCAAGAAACCTGATCTACAGAGACGGCAATCTTTATGCAGATGATTATAGAATAGACATAGTTTATAGAAGAATAGTAAGCTTTGAACTGATAGAAAAAAGAGAAGAAATCCAAGACTTTTTAGATGCTTACAGAGAAAGAGCTATAGTGTGTATAGGTTCAATTAGATCTCAAGTAATCCACAATAAGATATTCTTTAAAATCCTTCATGATGAAGATACTTTAAACTATTTAAACGAAGAAGAAAGAGAGTTTGTGAAGAAACACATTCCATATACTGGAATATTCGGAGGTAGTGAAGAAGTATTTAAGAAAGTATTAGATGGAAAAGACAAGTATATAATGAAACCAATGGATCTAAATGCATCACAAGGAGTTTATGTAGGAAGGGACTTTACATTTGCACAATGGAGAGAAAAGATCAGAGAAGATTTTGATAAGGAATATCTTTATCAGGAATATTTTGATCCAATTGAAAGAGACTTCCTGCTTAAAACTGATGATGGATTTCATTCAGAAAGCTTTATGACTACTATAGGACTTTTTATGTACAATGAAAAACTAAAGGGACTATATAGTAGGATAGGACAAGAGACTATTATTTCAGGAATGGTTAGATACTTTACGCTTCCGAATATATTAGTTAAATAAGGATTGAGTAGAAAAGAGATGCCAAAGATAATTAAAGGCATCTCTTTTTTTACTTTGCTAAAGATGTTTTTTAAAAACGATCGTAAAACATTAAATTTAAGAAATATAGTCACACTCAAAAAACAGGTTTGAAAACTCGCTGCGCTCAGACATTCAAACCTAAACGTTTTTTTTGCTTAGTGAATACTTCTTGTAAATTTAAAGTGATATACGAATCTTATTTTAAAAAACTATCCCATCTATATTATTTCTTTATAACTTTTTTTACGTGTGAGTATACTTCTTAGACGGCGAACATTAATACTCGTTTTAAAATATTTATCTCTCCCTATATTAAAACTTAAGAGGAATCTTTTTGATTATCTATACTATTTCCCTAATAAATTTGGTATAGTAGGTAGGAGGTGAATATTATGAAGGTTTTAATCGTTGGGGTTGGAAAACTTGGTTATAAGCTTGCACAGCTTATGATAGACGAAGGCATTGACGTAACACTTATAGATAATAATACTAAAATATTAGAAAGAATAAATGAACATATAGATGTATTAACTATAGAAGCTAATGGTATTGATATAAATGTTTTAAAGGAAATTGATATAAAGACTTATGATCTCCTAGTTGCATCTACTGACAGTGATGAAACTAATACGGTTGTCTGTCTTTTAGCTAAGAAACTAGGTTGTAAAAAGACTATAGCTAGGATCAGAAATCCAGAGTACATGATGCAACTTGACTTTATAAAGAAAGAAATGGGAATAGATCATATAGTAAATCCAGACTTAGATATTGCAAGAAGTATAGAAAAATATCTTTTAAAAAACTATCTCTTTCATTCCGATGAGTTTGCAAGTGGAAAGGTTCAGATGTTAGATTTTCATATAGGATATCATCCGGGCTTTGTAGGCAATCAACTTAAAGAACTTACCGGATTTGAAAAGCTGCTTATAACGGCAGTTTTAAGAGATGGAGAGATAATAATTCCCTATGGAGATACCCGACTTATTGAAAATGATACCATCTATATAATAGGTGAAAGTTCAGATATAAAAGAATTTGATAACATATTTAGCTTAAAAAAGCAGGCTAAGGAAGTTAAAAAGGTTATGATACTTGGAGGAAGCAACAGCTCCTACTACTTGGCTAAAAATCTTGCTAAATCTATTATACAGGTTAAGATAATAGAAAAGGACAGGGGAAAAGCAGAAACTATGTCAAGGATCCTTGAAGATGCGCTTATAATCCACGGTGATGGAACGGATATTAATTTACTAGAAGAAGAGATGCTCAGCCAAATGGATGCATTTGTAGGAGTAACTGGTATGGATGAGCAGAACCTGCTTATGGCTCTTATGTGCAAACAGGCGGGAGTTAGTAAGACTATAGCAAAGGTAAGCAAGCCCAACTATA
>NZ_JARIEF010000038.1 GCF_029266915.1 Tissierella sp.
AGTTGATTTTAATCAGCTAGAGCTTTTATAATGCTAAAAAGTAGATATAAAGCTACTATTATAAAGCTACTATTATAAAAGATATATATAATAATTTAATTATTTTTCTTATTCAGTTCTATTGTCACCAAGATTAAATGACTTAATATCATTATATTTTATGACTCAAATTCTAATAGTAGGGACAGATACTCTGTATTCTTAGAATAAGCTTCTGTCTAATTGGAGAAGTGTTAAAGTAGAGTTAAATGGAATGATATTTAAAAGTGAAAATTAAATTAATTATTATATAAAAAAACTTCATAATAGTACGTATAGCTATAGTAGTATATGCAGCATCAAATCTTATCCTTACAAAGAAAGATTTACCACTTTAGAATCTAAAAAATAAAGATTCATATTAGAGAGGTATATATTTTAGGTTAAGAATAACTGTTTGTATTTTCTAAGTAATTGTACTATAATAAGTTCTGAAATGTTTATTAAAATCATAAAGCCACTAAAGATACCTAAATTATTTTAGATGTTTTTAGCATTGTGTAAAACCAACAATTAGAAAGGACTTTTTTTAAAATGAAAAATTCACTAAGAAAATATTCGCATTTGTTAAAGCCAATAATATATAAAATTTTATCAAAGCTATTTTTAGGATTTACTTTTTCTTTAGCTTGGAATAAGTTTATCAATAAAAACCAAATATATGCATTAGTTGGGAACCCATTTTTTTTTGTAGCTGCTGTTTTACTAGCTATGGGGTGGTTTAACTATCTAAAACTAGATGGAATTAGTATTGGTATGGGAAAAAAATCTGGAACAAAACCTGAAGGTACTATGCATCAATCTAGAAAATTAATTGATATTATAGATGAGGATGTTGTAAACTATGAGCTTGAAAAAGAAGATGAAATACTATCAGCAATAATAGCAAATGTTTTAACAGGGGTTTTATTTTTAATAATTTCAATAATTTTTATGTATCTATAAATATAATCTTATATTTAAAATAAAAAATGTTAAAATAAACAAGTCAGGTTTTAGAGTGGCTTATCGGTTGGAAAAGTCCCTTAATTAAATAGAAATTATAGTTAAATGCATGGATTCTCTATCATAAAGAAATCATGCATTTTTATTTCAGAGAATTAATCTACTTATTATAAACTTACTGATTTTATACTACTTAAACATGAATTTAACCTTAGTAATTACAGTATCAAGAGACTATCATTTCTCTATCTAATATCCCGTCTATAATTTAGAAATAGAGTAATATTTTATTGTTTAATTATACAATTTAATTATAAAATTATTTAAAACTAGTTTGACAGGGAAAACGCTTTCTGTTAAAGTATACTTATGCATATAATTAATATTTAGTTACTTTTAAATAAATTCTAATTTTAAAATAATTAATAGATATTTTAAAATTAACTAAATAGAAAGATTATATGTATAAGTTTTATAAAAAAAAAGGAGGAAAGTTTATGAAAAATTCAAAATTTAAGTTAGTCACGCTAATGTTAGTATTAGTTTTAACACTTAGTGGATGTGGAGGTGGAGATTCAAAGGATAAGGGTAATGATGGAGGAAAAGGTGAAACTTCAGCTAACGCTATTAAGGATTTAGTTATTTCTAAGGTACAAACAAGAGAGTTAGAAACATTTAATATATTATATAGCCAAAGATTAGAGGACTCTGAAAACTTAACAAATTTATTTGACCCATTACTAGAACTAGATACATATGGCGAGTTAGTTCCAGGGATAGCAGAGGAATGGAACACGGATGATGGAGGAATAACTTGGACATTTAAAATTCGTGATAATGTAAAATGGGTAGACATGAACGGTAAAGAAAAAGCAGATCTTACAGCTGAAGACTTTGCAACAGGACTTGAGTGGATTATGAACTTCTATAAAAATGATTCATCAAATACTTCAATGCCAAATGAAATGATAAAAGGTGCTGAAGAGTATTATGAGTGGACAAAAAGCCTTTCTGAACAAGAAGCAATGGCTTTAACAGCAGAAGATGGTTCAAAGTTCCGTGAACTAGTTGGACTAGAAATAGACGGAAATGAATTAACTTACACTTGTATAACAGAAAAACCATACTTTGATACAGTAGCTACTTATAACTGCTTATATCCTTTATCACAAGATATGGTAGAAGAATTAGGCGGACCAGAAAAAGTTAAATCTATGAACAATGAAAACATGTGGTATAGTGGTGCTTACACAATGACACAATATATCCAAGGTAATGAAAAAGTTTTCACAAAAAATCCTTTATACTGGGATAAGGAAGCAGATTTATTTGATACAATAACTACAAAAATGGTTGAATCTTTAGATATAGCATATCAATTATATCAATCAGGAGAAATTGACTATGTTCAATTATCAGAAAGTCAAGTAAATACAATAAGCAAAGATGAAAGCAATCAATTTCATGATTACTTAATACCAGATGAACTATCAAAGTATTCATATCAATTCCACTTTAACTTTAATAAAAACAATGAAGATAAAACAGTGGATAAAAATTGGAATACTGCAATTGCAAATAAATCATTTAGACAAGCTATGTACCATGGATTAGATTTAGAAGGTCTTTATAAGAGACAAAATGCATTAGAACCATATATAGGAGAAAACAACTATTATACTATGAAAGGTCTAGTATATGATTCAAAAGGTACAGAATATACAGAGCTAGTTGGAGAAGAATTAGGTTTACCAAAACTTAATGGAGAAAAGATGGTAAGATTAGATGAATCTAAAGCAGCAGAGTTAAAGAAACAAGCTATGGACGAACTAAAAGCACTAGGCGTTACTTTCCCAGTGGGAATTGACTACTATATTTCTGCAGGTAATCAAACTGCTTTAGATAGTGCAAACGTATTAAAGCAAATATTCTCACAAGGATTAGGCGATGATTTTGTTAAGCTTAATATAAAAACTTATGTATCATCAGTTAGAACAGAAGTTATAGAACCACATCTTCACTCAATAGTAATTAATGGATGGGGAGCAGATTATGGTGATCCACAAAACTATTTAGGACAAGAAACATATGGTAGTGACAATGCTTATTATTCAGAAAACTATTCATATATAAATGATATAACAGAAGAAACAAAAGAGAATAAAGAATTACTTGCGTCATACAAAGAGTTTACTAAGTTAGTAGAAGCAGCAGATGCAATAACTAATGATATGGATGCTCGTTATAAAGCTTTCGCTAAAGCAGAAGCATATATGATAGAGAATGCTTTTATTATACCAGCGTATTACCAACAAATGGTTGCATTAGGTAAAATTGATAATACTAGTAAGATGAATGGTAAGTTTGGTATACAAAATGATAAATGGAAAAATATAAGAACAAATTCTGAAGGATATACTACTAAAGAAGCTGAAGAACTTATAGAAAAGCACGAAAAAGCTAAAAAATAAGGTGGTGCCTAGAAATGTTTAAGTATAGTGTAAAAAGACTGTTACAATCCCTTGTAACAGTCTTAATAGTAGCAACAATAGTATTCTTGCTTATGAGAATGCTTTCAACAGATTATTATTTTACTGAAAACCAATTGATGAAATTTACAGAAGCACAGAAAAACGAACAATTGTTAGCTGCTGGATTATTAGATCCTATACCAAAACAATTAGTTGATTTTTATGGAGATCTAGCACGTTTTGATTTCGGGGAATCTCGAAGAATACAAAATGGTGTTCCGGTAGTAAAATTAATAGCAGATAAATTTGTAATATCTATGAAGCTGGGACTTGCGGCTCTTGGTATTTCAATAGTCACTGGTGTTTCTATGGGAATGATGCAGTCAAGGTTTAAAGATAAACTGGGGGATCATATTGGTACAGTTTATATTGTTTTCGCTAATGCGGTTCCACCATTGGTATCATATTCCTTGATATTAATATTTGGTACAAAAATATTAAATCTTCCATCGATGTATTCTAGTAGAA
Source organism: Tissierella sp. (assembly GCF_029266915.1). Lineage (GTDB taxonomy): Bacteria > Bacillota > Clostridia > Tissierellales > Tissierellaceae > Tissierella_A. Next base: position 3,984 of record NZ_JARIEF010000038.1, read on the forward strand.
ATGCCGGTATGTCTAGCATATTACCCATTGTATGTCTAAGTATAGGCAGCATTGCCTGGTGGGCACTGTGGACTAGAAGATATACTACAGATGAAATAAATAAAGATTATATAAAATTAGCAAGAATAAAGGGAATGTCTAATAAATCTATAATGCGTAAACATGTACTTAGAAATGCATTTGTTCCACTAGTTCAATATTTACCGGCAGCATTCTTACTTACGGTAGGTGGTTCAATCCTTGTAGAACGCTTTTTCTCTGTACCAGGAATGGGACCGTTATTAATAGATTCAATAAATAGATATGATTTGAATGTTGTTCAGACAGTAACAATTTTATACGCGACATTAGGAATATTAGGAGTATTTTTTGGAGATATGCTTATGATGTTAGTTGATCCAAGAATTAAACTTACAAATGAAGGAGGATCTAGATAATGACTGCTCATAATAAGACATCAGATAACAATACATTAAATGAGGAAGAGCTTTTTCATTTTGTAGATTACTCTCCTGAAGCGGCAGAAAAAATGGGATATTCAGATTATTCCTATTGGAGATCTGTATTTCAAAACTTTTTAAAGAAAAAATCAGCAGTAATATTAAGTATTACATTCCTTGCCTTGGTAATATTTTCTTTTATAGCTTTAAAAATAGGAAAATATGATTATGCAACTCTAGTTCCAGATACTTCAAAGGGATTTATTCGTCCAAACTCGGAGTATTGGTTTGGAACAGATAACTTAGGTCGTGACTATTGGTCACAAGTTTGGTATTCATCTCAAATATCTATAAAATTAGCTTTAATAGTTGGTATTGGAGAAGGTATAATAGGCGTTATTATTGGATGCTTATGGGGTTATGTTAGATCATTAGATAGATTTTTTACAGAGCTATACAATTTAATAAATAATGTTCCAGTTATAATATATTTAACTCTAATTGCGCTAATCGTAGGACAAAGTTTCTGGATTATGGCAGGTTCTCTTATTGCATTTGGTTGGTTAGTAATGGCTAGAAATGTAAGGAACTTAGTTATTATGCATAGAGATAGAGAATATAACCTTGCCTCTCGAGCATTGGGAACACCGACATGGAGAATACTATTAAAAAATATTTTACCACAATTAATAAGTGTTATTATACTGAGATTAGCATTATCAATTCCAAGTACAATTGCAATGGAATCAATGTTATCATACTTAGGACTTGGTCTTGATATAAATACACCATCATTAGGTATTTTATTAAGAAATGCTAGAACATTCTTCTTGGACTATCCTTATCTATTGATATTCCCAGCTGTTATTGTATCTATTATTTCTATAACATTCTACCTTCTAGGTAATGCGTTTTCTGATGCATCAGATCCAAGAAATCATGTATAAATAGAAGAACAGGAGGAAAATTAATGAAAAAAGATCCAATCTTATCCGCAAAGGACGTGGAAATTAAGTTTAGTCTACGCGGACAAAAATTAAAAGCAATCCGTAACTGTTCTCTAGATTTATATAAAGGTGAATCTTTAGCAATTGTTGGAGAATCAGGTTCGGGTAAATCGGTATTTACAAAATCCTTTGTTGGTATGTTAGATGCTAACGGAAAAATCACTAATGGCTCTATTATGTATAAAGGAAAAGATATTTCTAAATATACGACAGAAAAAGAATGGCTTAATATTAGAGGAAAAGAGATATCCTTAGTAATGCAGGATCCTATGACATCACTTAATCCATTAAAACCTA
>NZ_JARIEF010000084.1 GCF_029266915.1 Tissierella sp.
CCTAAATTCTATATCATAACTTTTCCCATTTGAAAGTCCTCTTATATGTTCAAATACTTCCTCGCGGTCATCAGGATGGAAATACAAATTAAATCCATCAACACTATCTTCTAAAAGATTATAGTCATATTCATATATCTCATATACTTCATCTGACAAAAATATCTTTTTATCAGCTAGTATATAGGTCCAGGTTCCTATTTTAGACATTTTTTGTGAGTAGTAAACATTTTCTTTTATAGTAAGTAAATCTTCTTTTAAATCATCCATTACTTGTTCTTTAGTTCTATTTTTAAATACATCTTTAAATGAAAAGCTCATATGACACCTTCTAACTCAATATTTTAAAACTATTTTTAAATTTTTTATCTAAGTATATTGTATCATTAATCAACCTTATGTGAAATAAAATTTATTTCCTACTAAATCCAATCTATATATAGATAAATCTCCTCCTACTTAAGTTTATTTAATCTAAGCTTAAGTAGGAGGAGATTTTATTTTATCTTATTCTATATTTTATTTATAATAACTCTAGCTTCATAGCTAAATATCAAAATCATCATCAAAATCCAGGTCTAGATCAAAGTCGTCATCACTGAGATGAACTACTTCCAGTGTCTTTTCATAGTTAGTTGACTTTTTAGAGAAAAAATCATGCTGAGTTGTCTCTACATTTAATCCATTTAGGACTATCTGATTTAAATCTTTTATTTCATAGTGCTCTTCCCGTCCCATATTAGCTAGAGCTTTGTTTGCATTATATTTTAGATATTCTTTTACATCAGTTGTAAGTCCTATATCTGTATAGATCTGCTCTGTATATTTAAACTCGTTTTTCATCAGATCTTCCATCATTTCTATTACTTGTCTGTCTGCCCTTATCTTTTCAGTTACACTAAGTGTTTCGAATCTTTCTTGAGCTAAGAGTCCTACAAAGATGCCGTGGATAGACTCATCTGCTACTATTTTTTTGATAATATCAGCGCTTGCTACCATCTCACCTTGTCCAGCCAACCAAAGAGGCAGGAAGAATCCGCTGTAGAAAAGAAAGCTCTCAAGCATGATAGAAGCTACCAGAGCCATATAAATGTCATACTCACTTACATCTTGATCATCCAGCTTTCTATATTTTTCATCGATAATATTTGCCTTGTACTGGAGATAAGGGTTTTCTTCTACCCATTTAAATACATCATCTATCTCACTATTAGTTGCAACAGTTGTAAATATAGTTGAATAGCTTTTAGCGTGGATCGTTTCCATCATGCACATAAACGAAAGCACTGATTTATTTTGCAGGGAATTTATATGATCTATTACCTTGGGCATACCAGTGTGACTTTGAAGGGTGTCAAGCAGTGTTAAGCCTCCCAGCACTTTTTTATAGGCATCCTTCATATTATCATCCAGCCCCCGATAGGATTGTATATCTTTAGAAGGAATATACTCTGTGTCTATCCAGAACTGTTTGAGGTTTTGCTCCCAAAATACTTCTACATAGTCATTGTCTAGTTTATTCCAATTTACTGCTTCAAAAGTTTTCTTAGTCATGGTTTTCTCCTTTATCTTTTTTTAAACCGAACAAGTCATGCACTCTTCTATAGTTGATTTTCTGGTACGTGTATAGTAAAGAGACTTTAGTCCTAATTTGTGGGCATATATATAGTATTTTGCTATATCTCTTGTTGAGTCCAGACTGTTTGTATGAAGTATTGCTGATATTCCCTGGTCTACGTGTCTTTGTATAACTGAAATAAGCTTTATAACTTTAGTCTGATCCATATCATAAGCTGACTTATAGTATTCTTCATTTTCCTTGTCTAAATAAGGCATAGGATAAAATGTCGTACTGTCTCCATACTCCCTTACCTCGATCGGATCTACTATAGGCATAATAGATGCTGTTGAACTTTGAATATATGATGTAGACTGGTTTGGAGCTATAGCAAGCCTATATGCGTGGTAGATACCGTGCTCTTTAACATCTAGCTTTAACTCTTCCCACTCTTTTATCCCGGGAATTTCTATCTCTTGGAACAATTCTTTTATCTTTTCAGTTTTAGGAATGAATGCCTCTTTTACATATTTATCGAAATAATTTCCATTAGCATACTCAGATTTTTCAAAGTCTAAGAAAGTTTCCTTCTTTTCTCTGGCTATTTCCATAGATCTCTTAAGTGAGTAAAAGTTTACCATCATAAAGAATACATTTGCAAAGTCTAAGGCTTCACGGCTTTCATAGTGAATCCTATTCTTAGCTAGGAATCCATGAAGATTCATAGCACCAAGTCCAACACTGTGTAGTTCTTCATTTGCTTTTTTAATCGATGGAACTATATCTATATTGGTAATATCTGATACGGCCGTCAAGGAGTCCATAGCAGCAGTTACTGCTTCCTTGATTCTTCCATTATCCATAACGTTTACTATGTTAAGTGATCCAAGATTACAAGAAATTCCCCGTCTTATGGTGTCCTCTTCCGAGTAGCCTCCTATATCTGAAACCTCCGAAAGTTGCATGATCTCAGTACAAAGATTGGAAAACTTAACTTCACCAATC
>NZ_JARIEF010000111.1 GCF_029266915.1 Tissierella sp.
CTTCTTCAGTAGTTTCAAGATTGGATACTACTTCTTCTGCAAAAGCATTTTGCTGAAAAAGTGGTACAAACATTTGTACTATTAAAGCTAATACTATGACTAACACACTAATTTGCGTTTTGATTTGCTTGTGTCTAAACATTTTAATTCTCCTTTCCTAAATTTATCCTCGAGTTTTTTCTTACAATATAATCTTATTAGAAAATGATAATACTCGTCACACTTTTCTGTATTATCATTTTTTAATATAACTATAATATTAAATTGTATATCTTACTACAAGCTACTTATACCCACTTAATTACACATAGAGGACACTTAAAGGCAATCTCAAATATGATTTTTTATTAATATTCGACGCAAAAAAACAAGCAAAAATTTGGAAATAAATTCCATTTTTTTGCTCGTTTTTTATATTTTTTATATTATTTTATTGTTGTTTTTCTATGTTTTTTATATATATTGTTTTACAAATTCATATCATTTTCAAAGCATTATACTTTTTTATAACTTTATTTTTTCTTTTTTGTTTGTTTTCATATTAGTATAAGTTATATATGCAGATTCTAGTTTTAAATGAGCCGAGTGAACTCCATTTATGGCTTGTAAATTTTCACCATTTAGATCTGATCTATAAATATATCCTCCGGCGGAGTAATTACTGAAATATATAGTTCCATTATTTACTACTAAGTAAGGAGCCCTTTTATCAGATACTTTTTTACTGATAAAACTATCTAAAGAAACTTTATATAGCTTGTCTTCATCATCCTTATTACCAAAATAAAGCTCCCCCTTATATTCAAAAGGATTATAAGCTCCTTTTAAAACTTCGTACCTTACATCGTCAGCTGATGGAAAGGAGCCCGGTCTATTGATTTTATGCGTTTTAGAGATCTGAGCATCTGAAATTAGGAAATATTTATAACTCAATATATCATTTCCGTCTTTTACAACCGGGTCATCCTTTGTAACGTCAAGGTTGTAGTACTCATCGTCTATCTTAACTAGATTCCAGGCATGAGATTGACCATCTGCCTTTCCAAGAATATAATAGTTTTCAATATCTAGTTTATCTAAAAATCTACCCGCAGCCAGTGTGTAAGCCTGACATACACCTTTGCCCTCTTTAAATAGGGTGTAGGCTGAATGAGGTGTATGAGTTGTATCAGTTCTATACTCGGTAGTATCAATTATGTAATCGTGAACTGCACGAACCTTTTGGAACTCATTCATACCAGGTTTTACTATCTGGCTTAAAATCCTATCTACTTCACTTTCTATAAAAGCTTCTTGTTCTAGAGTATTATAGTACTTAGCAGTAATGTTTACTAACGTAGTTCCATCACCTGGAACCACCTGATATGTAGTACCTGAGATAGTTCCAGCAATATAAGAGCCGTCATTAAATATATAACGAATAGCAGTACTTATCTCTTCCCGGGACACCTGGCCGATATACTCTATGGTAAATTTTTCATTAAAAGCATCCATCTCAACCCTCATAGCCTTTTTAAGACTGGTAAGATTGTCTATAAGTATCTCTTCTGTTCCAAGGCTTGGAAGTATAGGCTGAACTGGTTCTACCGGCAGAATAGGTTTATCCGGCGCCTTATCGGCCTGCAGACCAAGAGCTAGTCTTATAGAGTTATATACTGAGTCCCGGATAGATGAGTCTCCACCAAGAATAAAAGTATCTTTATTCTCATCTTTAATATATTTTAGATTTATATCCTTTAAATTTTTATCGTGACTTAGGAGTATAGGCGCATTGTCTCTAGCTGCTAAATAGCCTCCTGATACAGCATCTGCATACTTATATCCGTTTGCAATAAATATTTTTCCAGGATCTTTTATAAACTTTCTTGCAATATTTATAGCTGTTTCTTCACGACTAGTTCCCTCTATCCGGTCTACACTTATACCTCTATCTTTTAATAGTTCCTCAACTTCAAGTCCTACAGCATTCTGACCGCCTACTATCGTTACCTTTTTTACTCCAGAGTTATCAAGATAATCCAGAGTATTTTGCTTTATTGCCTTCTTTTGAGTTAAAAGAAGGGGAGCATTTTCTCTAGCTGCAATAGGTCCTATAGCCAAAGCATCTGCATATGCTCCGTAGCCAAGCGTTAGAAAAGCTCTCTCGCTTTTTCCTTTTATAGCTTCACCAGCAATATTTATAGCTGTCTCTTCACGACTATCTCCCTTTATCCTAGTTACTTTTAAACCTAAAGCCTTAAGCTCTTCTTCAACTTGCCTCTCTACTATAGAATATCCTCCAAGTATGTAAACCTCTTCCACTTGCAATCTCTTAAGCTCTATCTTAAGAGCTTCTACTAATTTATTACTGCTACTTATAAGTATAGGAGCTCCTTTTTCCTGGGCTAGTATAGTTCCTGTCAAGGCATCTACCTCACCATTATAGCCAACTAATATGGCACTATTTGAACTATTGAAAGCCTGCTTGCTTATTTCAATAGAAGTTTCTATTCTATTGTCACCCTTTATCCTTTTCACAAGAGCATTATCAGCTGCTATAGAAGTATTACCACCTATAATTAAAAATACTATTATGAAAACTATAAAACCTTTAAACCTTTTCATACTTTTTCCTCCTTAAAACATTAAAAATAGTTATAGACCACACTTGATTTCATATTGATTTCATCATGAGCACATATCGATTTCATGTAAATAACGTATTGATTTCATTAAAAATACATATCAAATACACAACCTTTTTATTATACCACTCATATCTATTTATCGGCATTATTATAGAACATTATATCTTTTTTAAAAATATATTTAAAAGTCTTTAATATTTTCAAAGGATTTTTCGGTCTTATGTCCTGCCTAATTAGAATTAAAATTGGAATTCAAAATAATATTATGATAACATTAGGATGTAAAGAAAATCAATCCTATAAAACATAAGGAGGAATATAATGAAGAAAATTTTAGCTTTATCTTTAGCTGTTTTACTAGCTTTAAGTATTAATATTAAAGAAGTAGAAGCTGCCGAATATAATGTAAACAGACTAGAGGGCTCTAGCAGAATCGAGACTTCTATAGAAATAAGCAAGAGAGCCTATGCCTATTCAAGTACAGTGCTGCTTACAGGCTATAAGGGACAAGTAGACGCACTAAGCGGTACTCTTCTTGCAAGAGTTAAAGATGCTCCTATCTTAATTACAAACAAAGAAGACTTATCATCCGAAGTTCTTAAAGAGATAAGAAGACTAGGTGCAACAGAGATCATAATTCTAGGAGGAGAAAATGCAGTCTCCAAAAAAGTTGAAGAATCACTTATCGGTTTTAAAATAGAGAGAATCGAAGGCAGTAACAGAGAACAGACAGCTGTAAACATAGCCAAAAAGAGTTTGGGAGCAAATGTAAATGAAGTTTTCTTAGCTTTGGGATATGAAGAATATGCAGATGCACTTGCAATAGGTCCAGTTTCCGGAAGCAGAAGAATACCAATTTATCTGACGCAAACAAAAAAGCTTCCCCAGGTAACCATAGACGCTCTTAAAGCTTCAAATGTTCAAAAGGTAAATATAATAGGAGGAAATACTGTTATATCTCCCCAAATAGAACAAACTATCAAAAGCATGAATATACAAGTTGAGAGAATCTCAGGACCAGCAAGAGAAGAAACTGCCATAGCTATAGCTAAAAAATTTAATCCAGGAATGAAAAACTTAGTACTTGCCAATGGATATAAATATGCTGACGCTGTTGTAGGTGGTTATTTTACTTCAAAAATGGAAGCTTCTATCCTCTTGACCCAAGATTCTAAGATGAAAATAGAAAACTACGAGTTTATACAAGAAAACAAGAAAGATTTATTTATCTTGGGAGGCTTAACTTCAGTTTCAAGTCTTCTTGAGAAAGACCTCAGAGATATAGTTGAAAGAGGAGTAACTGTAAAAGAAGAAGAACATACTTTTATAGAACCATTTGAAACTATTACCAAAACGGTAGAAAACCTAGCAACTGGAGAAAGAAAGGTAATAAGAGAAGGAATCGACGGAAGCAGACTCTCAAGAGACAGAATATATTTCAAAGGCGGCCTACAAATAAAACGAATAAATCTATTTAACAAAATAACCAAAGAAGCTGTAGATCAGATAGTTCATATAGGAAAATAACTATTATACAATATAAAAAATATCAAAAAAATGAGTATAGATTAAATGATTTTTCATTTATTCTATACTCATTTTTCTTTATACTAATTTTTTATAGTCCGTACCTTTCTTCTTGCATAATAATATTTTCTAAACCAATTTTGCCAAGAAAATTAGTACTTCCAAGCTTTAAAACTTCTACTTTTTCTGCAAAACTTAAGATTTTATCTAAATTAAGAGAATCCAGACTTTTTATAAAGGCGTATGTCTTTGGCGCCTTTTTAAGAAGTTTTGTATTTGAAGCCGGATTTAAATAATACATGGCAAAGACTTCTGCAAAATACTCTTCTGAATAATCTATATAATAGGAGTCTGGAAGAATTATCCTTACCTCTTCTTTCCAAATCTTTTTAAATCGAGTTGAACTTGAAATCTGCTCCCCCGAATAAGTTCCACTTATAAAATTATCTATGCTATGGGCCAGTTCATGGAGTTCTAAGTTTATAGAATTATGACCCGTATGATCTCCAGGATCACTATAGCCTATTCTTGCAATCGGAGTCTCAGTTCCTCCAGCTCCAGGAACATCATCCCATGTTTTTCCAAGACCTTCCCATCCTCTTGGAACCTTGCCTTTTAAAGAAGCATACTCTGGTTCATCAGTTATAGGCCCCTTAGAGAATTTCATCCTGACTCCGCCGCTGTAGATATTGCTTATAGTTTTAGGGTTTATATTCATCACCCTGTCCATCATCATACTGGCTTCTAACTTATCATAGCCCTCAGACTTAGGAAGCAAGAAAAACTGCTTTCTAAATTTGTCGGTCTTTAAGATTATATTTAAATCCCACTCAACTTTTTTTCCAACCGCTGAATAAAGTCCTAGAATAACTGTATTTTGCCTGGTTCTATTTACATACTTGAAACTATCATCTGATAATTTATCTCCCCTAGTTAATATTATAGGAGCATCTTTCTTGTAGGCATAATAGCCGCCGATAACCGAGTCCGGAAAAACATATCCGTTTGCAACCACAATAGAAGCTGGTTTCTTTATATACCTCTCCGCTATCTTTACAGAAGTTTCTTCTCTGTTTTTTCCATATATTCTATCAACTGCTATATTCATAGATCTAATAGTATCTTCTATAGATTTGGAAACAACAGCCTGCCCTCCAACTATTGTAACTCTCTTTACCTGCATATCTTTTAAAGCTTTGATAGTAGTAGGTGATAAAGCTCCCCTGCCAGCTAAAAGTAGCGGCTTATTTAAACTAGATGTTACAGGACCTATAGAAAGAGCATCTGCATATACACCATAGCCAAGACTTAAGAAAACTTCTTCAATCGTTTCACCTACTGCTTTTTTAGCAGTTTTAACAGCAGTCTCTTCTCTGTCAAAACCATCTATTCTTTCAACATTATAATTATTCACTTTTAAGTCTTTCTCTACATTTTCCGAAACAGATCTTTTTCCGCCCAATATAATAATATCTCTTGCTCCAAGTCTTTCTATCTCCTCTTTCACTTTAGCTGAGAGTTTTTCCTTTTCTGTTATAATTATAGGTGCATCGAGTTTGCCAGCCAACAAGGTGCCTCCCAGCGCGTCTATCTCTCCCTTATATCCTACAAGGATGACAGTTTTTGACTCTTTAAAGATGCTCTGACTCACATTTACAGAAGTAAGAACTCTATTTTCTCCTCCAAGCCTGGTAACCCGAAAAGAAGGGTCTTCTAAAACTATACTGCTGACATCTGATGAGAATAAATTAAATATTATAGTAAAAGTAAGAATAATTCCAAATTTGCCCATTTTTTTCAATTTAACCGCCTCCTTGAGCATATTTGTATCTATTTTGTCAAAAATAAAACATACTCTATATTGTATTCTACTTATTCCCTTTTTATAGCCTTTCTAATCCCTTATGTTTTGTAGGAAAATATCTGATAAAAGAAGTAAGTTGGTTTTATGTTAAATAAATCTATATTTTCCCTAAATCTAATCTTACAGTTTAATATTTGCTCTTTATGCCGATATATAGACTATAGGAGATGAGTTTATGAAAATTCAAAACAATATTCCAGTAATTAAATCTCAAGATAAAGAAATTTCTCAAAAGAAAGACCTAGCTGCAAAAGAAAAGGAAATATCCACTCCAGCTGCAGTCTATGAAAAGTCTAAACCAACAGATAAAGGCCATGTATACGATAAGCCTTCTATAGACAGACTCAAAATGGAGTCAGAAAGAACAACTAGTCATCTTAGAAGCATGGTTGAAAACTTGCTAAAGAGTCAAGGTAAGAGCTTTGATGCAAGCAATCCACATGCAATGGTTTCAATCGATCAAGCTACGAGAGATGAAGCCGCAAGTCTAATAGGTGAAGACGGACCCCTTGGAATTGAAAAAATGAGTGACAGCATAGTTGACTTTGCAAAAGCGCTTTCAGGTGGCGACAAAGGAAAACTAGATACACTTATAAAGGCAATCGATAAAGGTTTCAAAGAAGCTGAAAGAATCCTGGGAGGACTTCCAGATATATCCAAGAAAACTTATGATAGAATAATGGAAAAACTAGATATTTGGAAAAACGAAGAACAATAAAGATACAAAAATAGTGGTTCATAACTATAAAACAAGTTATGAACCACTATTTTTTATTATAAGATTTATTATAAGATTTATTTTAAATTAACTATAAGTTTCTAATAAGCCCTAAATTACTATAGCTTTAAAATAATATCCTAATTCCATAATAAAGAAGTGTAGCTCCCCCGGCCGCAAAGGCATATCTTCCAACCGGAATTTCTCTCTCTCGCATATCTTCTAATATACTCAGAAATTTATCAAAAAACTTTAATCCCCTCTTACTCATCTCCAGAAGATCCTCTTCCAGATCCTGAATTATCATTTCATAAGTTTCTTCACTTAAATCTGGCAAGTCTCCCAGTTTAGCTTTAACTTCAGCAAAATTCTTCTTTATAGCATTTATTATTTCAGCAAGTCGATCTGCATCTCCCCCGGCCGCCTTCTTGGCAAATTGAACTACCTGAGTACTCATAGCTATTACTCCAAGAAGACCGTCTGGTCTTATTAAATCCTTGGCTTCAGTTATAGCAGCTTTGTTTAAACTTATTTCTGTTAAATCAGCTTGCTGTAAAATGGCAAGAGTCTTAACCTGAGAACTTATCATCACTTCCATCATTTGACTGAGTTCTAGCTTTATAGCCTCTGGCAGCACTTTAGGCAATACTCCAGGAAGAAAAGTTTCAAGCTTTTCCATAGTCATGTCAAAAGTTTCCCTCGATAAAGGCGGAAGTTTCCCAAGAATATCCTCCAGCTTCGTAAAGCTCACTTCTATATCTCTAATAAGATCAGATGCTGCTTTTTCATCTACATCTGATATAGCTGCTACAAGTTCAGAAATCTTCCCGCTCATATTTTCAGCGCTAAGCCTTCCTTGGGAACTTATTAAGTCTTTAACCTGGATCATTAAAGGATTGTCTAAGTTTTCTTTTCCTACTAAATCTAATATCACCTCAACCTTGGCTTGTTGAGTTAGCATCCTATCTACCCATTGTCTTAGTTCCAATTTTTCAAGCTCCGGCATAGACTTAAGGCCTTCCGAAGATAAAAGAATATCCAACTTTTCCATTATCCTATCATAGGTCTTACCCGAGAGACTTGATAGCTCACCAAGTTCTGCTTCTACCCTCTCAAAAGTTTCACTTATAGCTCCCATAAGTACTTCTATCTTTGCCGGATCTCCTCCAGCTGCTACCTTTACAAAATCTACTATCTTATCACTCATAGCTTCCGCTCCAAGTTTTCCTTCTGATTCTATTAATTCTTTAATCTGACCCATTAAAGATTCACTTATTTCTAATCTATCCCAAGTTTTTATAGATTCCAATCCCTTTAAAGAATCTGCGCCATTTAAAGACTCCAATTCTTCCATATGATTAATTTTTTGCAGTATTTCTATTTGCTTTAATATTTCT
>NZ_JARIEF010000032.1 GCF_029266915.1 Tissierella sp.
TTGAAGGAACTTGTAAAATCTACGAAAGCAAATGGACAGGAGTTCTCTATAATTATGTATGATCTAGACAGGTTTAAAAGAGTCAATGATAAGTTTGGTCATCAGACAGGGGACCAGGTTCTTAAAAAAGTATCTCAGATAGTTATGGACAATATTGATAAAACAAGTTCTCTGGTAAGGTATGGAGGAGAAGAGTTTGTAGTGATCCTTCCTGATACCGGTAGTGAAGAAGCTCTTAAAATTACAGACCGCCTAAGAGAGGCAATATCTGGAGCCAAGATTTTAGGGGATTTGTCTGCAGTTTGTATAAGTGGAGGGGTGGCCTCTTATCCGCTTCACGCAAACACAGCCGATCAATTGATAGAACGAGCTGATCAGGCACTCTACAGCGCCAAGGAAAACGGAAGAAACAGATCTGAAGTTTGGAATAAGAATATAGGAAACAAGAGAAAACCTATCAATAAACTAGATGGAATAGTAACAGGTGACGATGTAAGTGATGCTAGAAATGTGCTTGCTATAGTTGAGATGATGGAGCTTATGAATAGTGATCTGACCAAGAAGGAAAGAATCGATTCCTATCTTGCAAGACTTATAGAAACTATCGATGCAGAGCTGGGATATTTATTGCTGGTTGAAGAAGGCGAGATTGTTGAGACTCATAAAAAGAAAACTATAAGAAAAGAGAAGCTAGTAAAGAATAGTTTCTACAATGAGGCTATTGTAGAAAATGTAATAAAAACCCAAGAGGGAATCTACACAATAGATTGGAATGACAGCAGAAAAACCTCTAAAGTAGCTGGACTACAGGTCTGGAGTTCTATATTAGCTGTTCCTATTATGAGAAAGGGTATATTAAAGGGCCTTATATATATGATAGTTGCATCTAGTATTAAAGAATTTGGAGCAGACGATTTTAACTTTGCAAATATTTATTCTAATCTATTTACCCTGTAATACAAAGGGCGATAGATTAGAATAAGCTTCAATCTATACAGGAACTTGGGCTAGATCTTTGCTTTAAATTAATTATTCTCATTATTGAGAAGATTTGCTATTAATACTGGACATTTATACTTTAGTGTAATAAAATCATATTATAGAGATATTATGATTAAATATAAAGAGTATATAAAAAAATTTACTTAAAATTTAGAGCCTCTAAACAAATTGGCTGAAACTTTAAGTCACTTTAAAAGCTTAAATCCGGGAGGGATTTAAATGGAAATTATAAACCATAGGTATAGACTAGCACAAAAGCTGGAGGATGGATCAAATTATATATGTTCAGATATATGGGATGGTGATAAGCTTTTAAAGCTGACTATAATCGATAAAAACAGTATGAGCAAAGAACTGCAGAAATATTATATAGAAGAATTTATAGGTATATCACGTTTAGACAATGAAGCCATAATTAAAAATTATAGCTTTGATATATTTTCAGATATAGATAATAAGTCGAACTTAGAAGAAGAGTACTTGTATACTTCTGAGTATGTGGAGGATTCTCAGTCTCTTTTAACCTATATAGAAGGCAAAGATGTTTTTGAAATTATGGAAGTGTTTAGTAATATATGCAAAACCGTCCACTACCTCCATATAAATGGATATGTTTATGGTTCAATAAATTTAAATAATATATCAATTGTAAAAACTGGGGGAGAGGACTGTTTAAAGTTTAAGGATCTGGCTACTGTAAGACTTGAACAAGAATCATTTGATAAAAATGATATGAAGGGTATTTGCTTTGAGCTTTGTGATCTGTTAAGTATTAAACCTTCAGATAGAAGATTTGATATGTACTCAGTTGGGATACTCCTTATTACAATGCTCAACAAAACACCTAGTAAATCCTCTCCAAAAGAATTAATTCAAATATTTAGAAGTTCTATCTTGTCTGAGCATGTAAGCTATAGTAAAAAAGAAATAAACTTTTTAGTGAATCTGCTTCCTATAGTGGAAAAACTTCTTGGACTTGAGGAAGACTATCCCTATAGGTATTTATATGACTTTATAGATGAAATAAATGAAAAAACCGGAAAACACTACAATATAGTCGATAAAGAGAATCTTGAAAAATTAAATTTATATACTAAATTAATAGGTCGCGAAGAGATCACTCATAATATAGTAAAAGCTTATGAAAATAGAATGGATTATAAGGGCGATGAAAAAGTTTATTTTATAGAAGGTAATTCTGGAATTGGAAAGACCAGAATATTAAAGGAACTTCAGTTTTTACTTAGATTAAAGAGTACTGGTGTATATTCCAGTTTTAAATTAAATAATCTTAATGATGACCGGGACATGTGGGAAGAAATAGTTGATAAACTGATGCTAAGCTCTGATAAAGATAGGATCAGAAAATTTAGATCTGACTTAAGGATCATTGTGCCCCGCATTAAAAAATTTAATGAAAATGAATATGTGGAATTTTTTAAAGATTCCAAGCAAAAATATAAAATCCTAAATAGAGTAGGCCGATTTATTATAGAAAGTTTAAAAGATAAGGCAAGTGCTGTTTTAATTGATAATATACATCTGGCTGATGAGTTTTCTATAGATCTTTTAAAGTATATTTATGCTGAAATAAAAAATGATAAAAATATAATCTTGATATTTTCATATAAGGAAAACAAGACAGAAGACAATAAAAAGTTTCTGGACTTTATTGGAAATATAAGAAGAAGCAATAATTCTGTTTATTTTAAACTTCAAAATCTTACCATTGATGAAACTGGAAAAATGATACAAAACATCCTGACTATGGACCATATCCCAAAAATTTTAGCTTCTAAGATATATTCTAAGTCCTATGGTAACCCTCTTTTTATCAGTGAGATTATAAAAGATCTATATGCAAATAATAAAATATTTATTCTTCAGCAAAGCGGTCTGTGGCATATAGAACTTCCAGAGGGAGATGTGGAATATAATGATCTTCATATTCCAAACAATCTGGAGCAGGTTCTTTTAAATCAGTTAAATGGTATAAGCAGTGAGGAGCATATGATAGTAAATACTACTTCTATTTCTTTTAATCCAATAAGCCTAGAGCATTTAAATAGTTTACTTGATATAGAGGAGGAAGTTTTAAAGAGCAAACTTGATGAACTGATAAATAAGGGTGTACTGCACAAGGATTTTAAAAATCACAAAGCTACTTATGAAATAACTAATAAGGTACTAGATGATATCATCTATGAGAGAATCGAAGATGATGTAAGAGTTAAAACCCATAAGGCTGCTTCTCTAATTCTTGAAAAAGAGATAGAAGAAGGAGGAAATGTTGATTTAGATGAGTTGATTTATCATTTAAAAGGCTCTAATGAAATAGAGAGGCTAAGAAAATACTTACTGATAAACTCAGAGAAAAAATATGAGTCTAGAAATTTAAATGAGGCTATAATAAGCTTGGAAAGTGCACTTGAATATATAGATGAAAATGATATAGAAGAGAGAATAAAGCTGGTTTTAAAAATCTCGGAGATGTATTTAGAGATAGAGTCTGTTGAGTGTTGTATGGAAAGCTTAAACTATGCAGAGTCTTTGGCGGCAAAGATAGGGGATATTAAAACTGAGTTAAAGGTATATATATCTAAAACAGAAATATATATGCTTAAGGGTGATGATGAAAAGACCAGTTACTGCATGGATAAAGTATCAGGCCTTCTAAAGAGAACTGATGATTTTAAAAGTTTTTTAAGATATAAAAGTTTTACAAGTATATTACTTCTAAAAAAAGGAAAGAATGAAGAGGTAATAGAAATTTGTAATAATATAATAAGTTTGGCAAAAGAAGATTTTGTTAAACTGCGGGGGCATGTTTATAGAATTATGGGCTTGGCTTATGTGAATTTAAACCAATTTGATAAAGCTATAAGCTTAAATGAAAAATCAGTAGATCTACTTGAATCAGCGGGATATGTAAGAGGGGTAGTATATTCTCTTAACAATATAGGCACAATTTACCATGATAACTATCAAGATCTAGATAGAGCTTTAGAATATTATAAAGAGACTATAGAAAAGAGTAGAGAAAACAACATTTTATCAGGAGAATTGCTTGCTCTTATTAACACAGCTAGCATATTATATGACAAACATGAGTATAAATCTTCTTTTGAATATTGTGAGAAAGCCTTAAATAAATCTTTAGAAGCGGACTATCAAGAAGACACTATCTATCTCTACAGAATGATGACTAGCTTATCTCTTAATATGAATAAATTTACACAAGCTGAAGAGTATTATAAGCTTAGTATTAAATATACAGGCACAGATAAGTATTTAAATAATGACTTAAAGCTTAATCAAGCAGAGTTTTACTATGCATTTGGAGATTTTGACAAGGCTTTAAAATATACTAAGGAGAGTATAGACAATCTAATGGATACTCAATCTACTGTCAGGTATATATTTGGTTTAAAGCATTGTCTTCTTAAAATAATATTTTCAGATCATAATGATTGTGAATGCTCAATGCAGGATATTATAGATGAGGCCACCAAGATTGAACTGACAGGAAAAAAGGTACTTGAGCTTTCAAAGATTGTTCAGTGTCTGTGGAGAAAAAACGACTATAAAAATGCCAATCAGATATTCAGCCTACTTGAAGCGTCTATGCACAAAGATCTGCATCCAGAAGCAAAAAGTGTATATTATTATACAAAGGGTCTGGTAACTCAAGGAGATGAGAGTCTGGAATGTTTTAATAAAGCATTTAGGATTGCAAATAAAATAGGAAATAAACTTCTTGAAGCCAATATTAAAATGGAAATAGGAAATTATTACTATGATAAAAATAAAGACTACAAGGCTTTAAATAGTTATATATCCTCTGCAGAGATAATCAGAACTATAATATATGATATTCCAG
>NZ_JARIEF010000105.1 GCF_029266915.1 Tissierella sp.
ATGAATCAATAAAAGCTGGTAGATCATTACTTAATGGATATCCGGGAGTAAACCACGGAGTAGTAGGAGGAAGAAAAGTATTTGAAAATGTTAATCTTCCACTTCAAGCAAGACATGGTACACCGGACGGAAGACTTTTAGCAGAGATTACTCATGCGGCAGGATTTACATCAAACGAAGGTGGAGGAATAAGTTATAATATTCCTTATGCTAAATCTGTGACTATGGAAAAAAGCATTAGAGACTGGCAGTATTGTGATAGATTAGTATGATTCTATGAAGAACAGGGAGTTACATTAAATAGAGAACCATTTGGTCCTCTTACTGGAACTTTAGTACCACCATCAACATCTAACGCGGTGGCAGTTATAGAAGCACTTCTTGCTGCAGAACAAGGTGTAAAGAGTATAACTGTAGGATATGGACAATGTGGTAACTTAATTCAAGACGTTGCTGCTATAAGAGCGTTAGAAGAACAAACAGAAGAGTACTTAAAGCATTATGGATATAAAGGTATAGTAGTTACTACAGTTTTCCATCAATGGATGGGAGGATTTCCAGAAGATGAAGCAAAGGCTTTTGGAATAATTTCAACAGGAGCGGCAGCAGCATCGCTTGCAGGAGCTACAAAAGTAATAGTTAAAACTCCACACGAAGCCATTGGTATTCCAACAAAAGAAGCCAATGCAGACGGAATAAAAGCGACTAAGATGGTTTTAAACTTATTAGAGAGACAAAGAATGCCTATGAATAGAATACTACAAAAAGAAATAGATATTATAAAAGCTGAAACTAGATGTATGGTAGATGCGATGTTTGAAGCAGGCAAAGGAGATCTTGCTTTAGGATGCGTAAAAGGATTTGAAAAAGGAATAATAGACATTCCATTTGGTCCTTCTAAATACAACTATGGTAAAATGATGCCAGCGAGAGATAACAATGGAGCAGTTAGATATTTAATGGTAGGAAATATTCCTTTTACAAAGGATATAATAGATTTCAATAAAGAAAAGCTTCAAGATAGAGCAAAATTCGAACACAGAGATATAAGTTTTCAAATGACTGTAGACGATATATTTGCAGTAGGGAAAGGAAAATTAATAGGAAGACCGGAGGAGAAGAAAAAATGAAAATAGTTAATATTATTTGTTCTGAAGGAAAGACTGGGTTTTACTTTGATGACCAAAAAGCAATAAAGCAAGGTGTAAAACATGATGGTATGTTTTATATAGGAGAAGCGGTTACTGATGGATTTGAAAGTATAAGACTTCCAGGAGAGAGTATATCTGTAATGTTAGTTTTAGAAGACGGACAAGTAGCTTATGGAGACTGCGCTGCTGTTCAATACTCTGGAGCTGCAGGACGTGACCCTCTATTCTTAGCAAAAGATTTTATACCTATAATAGAAGGTGAAATAAAGACAAGATTAGTTGGAAAAGAAACTAAGAACTTTAAAGAATTAGCCGAAGAGGTAGATTCTATGGAAATAGATGGCAAAAGACTTCATACAGCTATAAGATACGGAATTACTCAATCACTTCTTGATGCAGCAGCTAAAGCAAAACATATAACAAGGGCTGAAGTAATAAAAGAAGAGTATAATACTGGTGTAGACTTCAAAAGAGTTCCAATATTTACTCAATCAGGTGATGATAGATACTTAAACGCAGATAAAATGATAATTAAACAAGCTGATGTAATGCCTCATGGACTTTTTAACAACGTAGAAGAAAAATTAGGTCTTAAAGGTGAAAAACTTAAAGAATATATTGAATGGTTAAGAGAAAGAATCTTAAAATATAGAGCAGACGAAGACTATAATCCTATACTTCATATAGATGTTTATGGAACTATAGGCGAACTGCTAGATAATGATCTTGAAAAGATGACAGACTATCTTGCAGAATTAGAGGAGTTAGCTAAGCCTTTCTCTCTTAGAATAGAAGGACCAATGGATGTTGGAGAAAGACAAGCACAAATGGAAGCTTTAAGAGATTTAACGAAGAACTTAGATGATAGAGGAATTAAAGTAGAACTTGTAGCAGATGAGTGGTGTAATACTCTTGATGATGTTAAATTCTTTGCAGAAAACAAGGCAGGACATATGATACAAATAAAATCCCCAGACCTTGGCGGAATAAATAACTCAATAGAAGCTATTCTATTTTGTAATGAAGCAGGAGTAAAATCTTATCTTGGAGGAACTTGCAATGAAACTGGAAGAAGCTCAGAGATATGTGTAAATATTGCTATAGCATGTGGAGCAGGACAAGTCCTAGCAAAGCCTGGTATGGGAGTAGACGAAGGAATAATGCTTGTAAATAATGAAATGAACAGAGTTTTAGCCTTAGCTAAAAGCAGAAGATAAATTTATAGTATAAAACTTAATATGCCGCCCTTGTGGGCGGTATATTTGTAAGTAAACTAATATAATATAAAGGATGGGTAAAATGAGAGAACTCGATGCAGCATTGATAACTAAAGAAGTAAAAAGATTAGTAATGGAAGCTAACTTCTTTCTTCCAAAGGATGTACTAGATGCTTTAAATAAATCTAAAGAAGATGAAGAATGGGAACTTGCCTCTAACACCTTAGATAAAATAATACAAAATGCTAAAATTGCAAATGATGATAAGGTTCCAATGTGTCAAGATACTGGAATGATAGTAGCTTTTGTAGAAATAGGTCAAGACCTTCACGTTATAAATGGATCCATAACAGATGCTATAAATCAAGGAGTAAGAGAAGGCTATGAAGAAGGACTTTTAAGAAAATCAGTAGTTAAAGATCCACTAGACCGAGTAAATACAAAGGATAATACTCCAAGTGTTATTCACTACGATATAGTAGAGGGCGATAAGTTAAAGATAACAGTTGGTCCAAAGGGATTTGGATCTGAAAACATGTCTAGGATAAAAATGCTAAAACCAGCAGAAGGTCTTCAAGGAGTAAAAGATTTTGTTCTTGAATCAGTAAGTATAGCAGGACCAAACCCATGTCCTCCAATAGTAGTAGGAGTTGGAATAGGCGGAACTTTTGAAAAAGCAGCCCTTCTAGCTAAGCAATCCCTAATGCGTGATGTGGACAAATACTCAGAAATACCTTTTTATGAAGAATTAGAAAAAGAACTCTTGATAGAAGTAAATAAACTGGGTATAGGACCTCAAGGTTTTGGTGGGAAAACTACAGCCTTAAAAGTTAATATAGAAACTTTTCCAACTCATATAGCAGGACTACCGGTAGCTGTTAATATAAACTGTCACGCAACTCGTCACAAACACACTATTCTTTAGGAGGATAATAATGAAAAAAACACTTACAACACCTTTAAGCTCAGAGGATTTAAAAGATTTAAAAGCAGGAGATGATGTATATATAAGCGGATATATTTACACAGCAAGAGATGCAGCGCACGCAAGACTTGTAGAACTTCTTGAGAAAGGAGAAGAACTTCCATTTGATCCTAAAGGAGCAGTTATATATTATGTTGGACCAACTCCTGCTAAAGAAGGTAATCCAATAGGTTCAGCGGGACCTACTACATCTTACCGAATGGACTCCTACACTCCGCAGCTATTAGATGCGGGACTTAAGGGCATGATCGGAAAGGGAAAAAGAAGCGAAGAAGTAAAAGCTAAGATAGTAGAAACAGGGGCTACTTATTTTGCCGCAATAGGAGGGGCAGCAGCTCTTATAGCAAAATCTATAAAATCAGCTGAAATAATAGCCTATGAAGACCTAGGAGCTGAAGCTATTAGAAAACTTTATGTAGAAGATTTTCCAGTAACAGTTATAAATGATTCAAATGGAAATGATCTTTATATGAGGGGAAGAGAGGAATATTTAGAATGGGCAAAAAAGTAGAAATAATAAAAATGGCTTCAGCTGGAACTGTTGAATCAAATGATATTCTTATCATGATCTCTCCAGCAGAAGAAATAGAAATAGAATTGGACTCAGTTGTAGACAAGCAATATGGAGCTATAATTAAAGAAACTATAACTGATATTCTTGAAAAAGAAGGAGTAAGAGGAGCAAGAGTCGTAGCAAAAGATAAAGGTGCCCTTGACTTTACTATAAGAGCTAGAGTTAAGGCTTGCATCCAAAGAGCAAGAGGTGAAGAATATGAACTATAGGAGTCTCTTATTTATACCAGGAAACAATCCAGGTATGCTTCAAAATTCGGAGATACTGGGTGCAGATGCTCTTTTTATAGATCTTGAAGATGCGGTAGCGATAAACGAAAAAGATTCAGCTAGAATATTAGTTAAAGAGTACTTAGAAAGCTTTGAAACACAAACTGATATATTCATTAGAATAAATCCGCTTGATAGTCCTTATTTTTATAAAGATCTAGAGAGTCTTAAGGGAAGTTCTATAAAAGGAATACTTCTTCCTAAAGCTAGTGTAGAATCGATGACAGAGCTAGATCATTTTTTAGAACAAAACAAAATGGACTTAGAGATTATAGCTCTAATTGAAAGTGCCATAGGTCTTGAGACTGCATTTGATATAGCGCAAAAATCTAAAAGAATAACAGGACTGTTTTTAGGTGCAGAAGATTTAACTTTAGACCTTGGAGCAAAGAGAACCAAGGCATCAAAAGAAATAGACTACGCAAGGGCTAAAATCATCGCAGCTTCAAAGGCTGTAGGTGTTCAAGCCATAGACACTCCTTTTACTGATACGGACGATATAGAGGGTCTTAAGAGCGACATAATCCATGCTAAGGATCTTGGTATGACTGGAAAAGCCGTTATAAGTCCAAGACATGTAGATTATGTAAATAAACTTTTTTCACCTTCAAAAGAAGATATCTCATATGCCTATAGAGTAATTGAAGGAGTAAAAGATGCAAATGAAAAAGGACTAGGTGCTTTTTCAATAGAAGGAAAAATGATAGATAAGCCAATAATCTTAAGAGCGCTTAACACTCTTAAATTGAGTGGAAACTACGAGGAGGAATTTGATGAACTACTTAAATAAAGATCTTAAAGAAGTAAAAATTTTAAAGCAATCAAACTTTCCCTCTAAGGTTAAAAGCCATGAAAAAGTTATTGATAATATAAAGGATCTTTTAGATAAACTAAACTTAAAAGATGGTGATGTAGTATCTTTCCACCATCATCTGAGAAATGGTGATAGGGTATTAAACCATATAATGGCGAGTCTGCAAGCAAGGGGTTTAAAAGATTTAACTTTGGTTGCAAGTTCACTTTTTCCTGTTAATAAGGAATTGATACCTCTTTTAGAAGATGAGACTATAACAAATATTGTAACTTCTTATATAACCGGAGAACTAGCAACTCATATAAGCCATGGAGGCTTAAAGGGCAATATAATAATGCAGTCCCATGGAGGACGAGCTAGAAGTATAGTAGAAGAAGAAATCAAGATAGACGTAGCTTTTATAGCTTCACCAAGTTCAGATAAGATGGGCAATATTTCTGGAGTAAACGGTACTAACTCCTGCGGAAGTTTAGGATATGCTATAGCAGATAGCCAAAAGGCTAGAAGTGTTGTTTCAGTTACAGATTCTATAGTAGAATATCCAAACTACCCAGCTGATATAACAGAAGACTATGTAGACTGGATCTATAAGGTAGAATCTATTGGCCTTAAGTCAGGAATAGTTTCTGGTACAACCCAGGTTACAAAAGATCCCATAGGACTTAAAATAGCCAAAGATACCTTAGAGGTTATGAGGGCAAGTGGACTTTTAAAGGACGGAATGAGCTTTCAAAGTGGAGCCGGCGGAATATCTCTTGCAGTTACTGACTACTTGAAAGATTATATGATAGAAAATGATATTAAAGGAAGCTTTGCTTCAGGAGGGATAACAGGATATTTAACTGAGATGTTAGAAATTGGACTTTTCTCCAGTCTTTTTGATGTACAATGCTTTGATCTTGAGGCAATAGAATCCTTAAAAAGAAACCCAGCTCACTTAAGAATGAGTGCATCACTTTACGGTAATCCCAATGTATCAGCGGTAGTTGATAACCTGGATATTGTAATTCTTGGAGCAACTGAGATAGATACTGACTTTAATGTAAATGTTACAACTGGATCAGATGGAGTGCTTATGGGGGGATCAGGCGGTCATCAAGATACAGCAGCTGGAAGCAAGGTATCTATTATAGTTTCAAAACTATTTTCATCAAGAATACCCTTTATAAAAGATCGTGTAGAAGTTATAACAACTCCTGGAAGTACTGTGGATATTCTAGTTACAGAAAGAGGAATCTCAGTAAATCCTCTTAGAACAGACTTAATACAAAAATTCAAAGAAGCAGAGATTAAAACTATAGACATCCATGATCTAAAAACCTATGCTGAAAGTGTAATGGGTAAGCCAAAGCCTATAGAAAAAGGTGAAAGAATAATAGGTTTATCAGAGTATAGAGATGGAAGCGTCATAGATTATATATATGAGATTGAAAATAAATAAAATTATAAAAACATGAAAAATATCATTCAGCAATATCAAATAGTTTAAAATATAATAAAAGTATAGAAGCAATAGAAAATAAATAAAATCATTAATGTTTTATAATGAGAGTAGGAGTTGTCCGGCGGCAGCTCCTTTTTTATAAAAAGAAGTATAAAAAGAAGTATATAAAAATAGCTCATAAAAGCTTGGAGGCGGGGATATGTATTTTAGTGATGCTATAAATAAAAACAATAAGATGGACATTAAAGATATAGAGGATTTTTTAAATAGATTTGATGTAAAGTATGATTATCCTGAAAAAACTTTCGTTATTAGGGATAAAGGTAGGATAATATCAACCGGTTCAATAGATGGAAATGTACTAAAATATTTTTTTACCGACTGCAATTATAAAGGTGAAGGAACTATATCAGTTATATATAACTCACTCTTAAACTATCTTATCGACAAGGGAGAAGCTTCTTATTTTGTATTTACAAGCCCAAAAAACAAGGAGATATTTTCTTCGCTTGGACTAGACTTAGTAGAAGATACTGAGGATGTATCACTTCTAGAAGGAGGATTTTATAATTATAAAAAATGGATAAATGAAGTAGAGAATCGTTTGAAAATTAAAGACGATTTAAAGAAAAAAGAAGAATCAAGCAAGGAAAACTTAAAAACAAAGGATTCCAAAAAATATAAGCTAGGATCCATAGTTGTAAACTGCAATCCTATGACACTGGGACACAAATATCTCATAGAAAAAGCATTAGATTTGGTAGATGAGCTTATAGTTTTTTTAGTAGAAGAAGATAGGTCAGACTTTTCTTTTGAAGATAGGTGGAGCATAATAAACAAAGAATTTAAAAACAATAAGCGAGTTAAAATAATTCCCTCAGGCCCTTATATAATATCCAGAGCGACATTTCCAACATATTTTTTAAAAGAAGAAGACGATAAACTTGATATATACACACGGCTTGACGCGAGTATATTTGGAAAGAAGATATCAAAGGATCTAGGTATAGATATCAGGTTTTTAGGTACTGAGCCCATAGACACTCTTACAAGAACCTATAATAAAAATATAAAAAATATTTTAGAAGGATTGAATATAAAAGTAGAAGTAGTAGAAAGAAAAAGTTTTCAAGGAGAGATAATAAGTGCGTCTAAGGTAAGGCGTCTATTAGCAAGTGATAAACCCCAAGAAGCTTATAAATATCTGCCTCAGTCGACTATAGAATTCCTAGAGTCAGTTAAAGGAATCGAATTGATAAAAAAATTGCAAAAAAAGAAGCTAAATAGAAAATAAAAACAATTAAATAAAGCTAAAAAAACTAAAAAACCGCCGGAACAATTGTTCCAGCGGTTTTTTCTAGATTAAGAAACTTGAACTGAACTCTCCGGAGTAGTTTTTCTTAAATTATCAAACTGCTCTTTTGCATCAATAATTAAATCAGAATCTCTGAACTTATAGAGTTCATTCAGCCATATACGAGCTTCGTTAACATCTTTTAGTTGTATGGATGCCTGAAATATAATCTTTATGACATTTATGGCACTGTTCATAAGATCATCATTTTTATAAGCTTGCTTATATCCATTCATAGACATTTTCAAAAATATATCTTCATTTTTCTTATCACCTAAGTATCTATACAGCCAGGCTATTCTCAGAGATATACCTGAGAGTGATTCAGTTTTTTGATTTGACACTTGACCTGTTACAAGTGCTAACTTCCATACATTGATTGATTCTTCAATGCTTCTTTCTCCGCAGTAATTTTCAACTGAAGCTAACTTATTAACAAATCCTGTCTTGATTAAAGCCTTATCTCGACTGACAAGGAAAAAACTTTGAGTAAATGCAAAGCCGCAGTGGGGGCATGCAAAAACTTGATAAAGATAAGGATTTGACTTTCCCTTATAATGGTTACAACCATCTTGATCTGTTTTTTCTAACCGAGTTGCGCTGACCTTAACAGCTTTTGATTTAAACTCCTCATCACAATTTAAACATACTATTGTTTTATCATATAAACCCATAATTTATGTGCAGTCTATTTTATGTAAGTATTTAAGAGGCCGCACCCTCCTTTCTATTTTAAAAAGATTATCATCATACACTATAACATATTTGCAGGTGTTTTTGTGGTCTTATAGAAGAAAAGATGATTGTATAATCATTTATATAACTATGGTGTTTTTAGAAAAATAAAATCTTTAGATTCAGCAACAAATAAGTCTTTACAAATATTATATATATGATATATTAATAGTAGTGCAAGCGATTGCATAACTATTAAAACTAAGAGGTGAAAGGATGAAAACTAGATCAAGTGGAATACTTCTACATATATCTTCTCTACCTGGAAAATATGGAATTGGAGATTTTGGTGAAGGTGCATACAACTTTGTTGATTTCTTAGAGGACTCAGGACAAAAAAACTGGCAAATACTACCTCTTGGAGTAACATCATTTGGAGATTCGCCGTATCAGTCTTTTTCGGCATTTGCAGGAAACCCTTACTTTATAGATCTACAAGAACTCATAAATGAAGGATATACTGAAGGAATAAATTTGGATGAACTTTTTATAGGAAATAATCCTAAAACAATAGAGTATGGTCTTCTTTATACAAATAAAATGTATATATTAAAAGAAGCATATAATAGAGCTAAGCATAAAATAGGAAATGAGCTTCAAAACTATTACAATGAGAACCAAGACTGGCTTAGAGACTTTGCCTTATTTATGACAATTAAGGGTAAACATAATAATAGGTCATGGCTAGAATGGGATAAAAAGTATCAAAAATATAATTCTCCTGACGTTTTACAGCTTGAAGAAGAAAGCAGAGATGAGATATTCTTCTGGGTATTTACCCAATATTTCTTTTCAAAGCAATGGAGTAGATTAAAAGAATATGCCAATAGTAAATCAGTTAGGATAATAGGAGACCTCCCTATATATATAGCAACAGACAGCGCTGATGTATGGAGCCATCCTAATTTATTTAATTTAGATGAAAACTTCAAGCCTATAACAGTAGCTGGATGCCCACCTGATGCTTTTTCAGACGAAGGACAACTTTGGGGCAACCCAATCTATAAATGGGATATTATGGAAGAAGAAGATTATGCTTGGTGGCTGAAAAGAATAGCCCACAGCTTTAAACTTTTTGATCGTTTAAGAATAGATCATTTTATAGGATTTGAATCTTTCTGGGAAGTTGAAAACGGAGCTAAAGATGCTTCTGGCGGTAAATGGTCCAAGGGACCCGGTATGAAATTATTTAATAAAATTAAAGAAGAACTGGGAGAACTAGATATAATAGTAGAAGATCTCGGAGTTACTTCAGATGCAGTTAGAAAGCTTGTAAAAGATACTGGATTTCCCAGCATGAAAGTTATCCAATTTGCATTTGATACCAGCAATGAAAGTGAGCATATGCCTCATCTATATGATCAAAATATGGCGGTTTATACCGGAACCCATGACAATCTTCCGATTATGGCCTGGTTTGAAGAGGCAAACAGGAGCGAATTTGAATACGCTATAAAATATCTTAAGTTAAATTATGATGAAGGCTTGAACTGGGGTATGATAAGAGGAATTTGGGCTTCAAGCGCAAATCTTGCAGTTGCTCAGATGCAGGACTTCTTAGGTCTTGGTGAGACTTCCAGAATGAATTTGCCCTCAACAATTGGCAATAACTGGAGCTGGAGATTAGAGAGAGAAGACTTAACTGATGAACTCTCAAAAAGAATCAAAAATTTAACGGAAATTTATTGGAGGTAAAAAATTGATAGATATAGCAAAAATTAAACGACTTATGGAAATAGAAGCTTTAGTAACTTTTGGTAAAGAATTGGAACAATGCAATTCAAATGAAAAATACTTTTCACTGGCCAAAAGTGTTATGGCAGATATAGTTCCAATCTGGACAGAATCAGATGAAAAATTTAAGGGAGAAAAAAGAGCTTATTACTTTAGTGCTGAGTTCCTGATGGGAAGAGCCTTGAGCAATAACTTGACTAATCTTTCATATAAGAAGAATATACTAGAACTCTTAGATGAACTAGGAATAAACTATAACGAAATAGAAGAAGCAGAGGAAGATGCCGCACTAGGTAACGGAGGGCTTGGAAGACTTGCAGCCTGCTTTTTAGACTCAGCTGCAACACTTGACTATCCGTTAGACGGATATGGAATCAGATACGAGTATGGACTCTTTAAGCAGAAAATAGAAGATGGATTTCAAATAGAAACAGCAGACAACTGGTTAAAGCATGATGAACCTTGGTCTATAAAAAATAGAGATGAAGCTGTTATAGTAAGTTTTGCAGATCAATCAGTTCTGGCAGTTCCCTATGATACACCTATAATAGGTTATGGCGGAAAAACTATAAACACTTTAAGACTTTGGGAATCAGAGCCTATGGAGTCCTTAGACTTTGATAAGTTTAACAACTATCAGTATGATGCATCTGTTAAGCAGAAAAATGATGCAGAAAATATTTCAAAAGTTCTGTATCCAAATGATATGGATATAGAAGGCAAGAAGTTAAGACTAAGACAGCAATACTTCTTTGTTTCAGCATCACTTCAGGACTTGGTGCGAAAATATAAAGAAAAACATATTACGATAAATCACTTTAGCAGATTCCATGCTATTCAGCTTAATGATACTCATCCAGCTGTAGCAATACCTGAGCTTATGAGAATATTAACTATACAAGAGGCAATAGAATGGGATAAAGCATGGGAGATAGTGATAAATACTTTTTCATACACTAACCATACAATACTAGCAGAAGCTCTTGAAGAATGGCCAACAGAACTATACAAAGAACTTCTTCCTAATATATTTAAGATAATAGAAAAAATAAATACTAAACTAAAGGAAGAATTAATCCATAAGGGTATATCTTCTCAAAATATTCATAGCTATGAAATAATAAACTCACACAATAATATTAGAATGGCTTATCTTTCAATCTATGGCAGCAAGTCTATAAACGGAGTGGCAAGAATTCATACCGATATATTGAAAGATACTCAATTGAACAATTGGTATCGAATATATCCTGAAAAGTTTAACAATAAGACAAACGGAATAACTCAAAGAAGATGGCTACTGCTTTCTAATCCGGAGCTATCAGAATTTATAACCGAATTACTGGGTTCTGATGACTGGATAACAGACTTGAGCCAGATAAAGAACTTGGAAAAATTTAAAGATGATGAAAATGTCTTGAAAAAATTCTTGGAGATAAAACACTTAAAAAAGCAACAATTGGCTGAGTATATTAAAATTCATGAAGGTGTAATTGTTAATCCTTATTCCTTGTTTGATATTCAGATAAAGAGATTCCATGAATATAAGAGACAGTTTTTAAATGCGCTTCATATACTAGATTTATACTTCCTTTTAAAGGATAATCCAAATCTTAATATATCAACTCGAACCTTTATATTTGGAGGAAAGGCAGCACCAGGATACTTTAGAGCTAAGGCAGTTATAAAGTTTATAAATGATATAAAAAATCTTATAGATTCAGATATTCAAGTAAGAGATAAAATAAAAATTGTATTTGCAACTAACTACAGAGTAAGCTATGGTGAAAAACTATTCCCGGCAGCAGATCTATCAGAGCAAATCTCGACAGCAGGTAAAGAGGCTTCGGGAACTGGAAATATGAAATTTATGCTTAATGGAGCTCCTACAATCGGAACATATGATGGAGCAAATGTCGAGATAGTAGAAGAGGCGGGAGTTGAAAATAACTTCATATTTGGCCTGACTGTAGAGGAAATAAAAGAAATTGGTGACAGCTATGATCCTCATTACTATTATGAAAATACACCAGGACTTAAAAGAGCAATGGATACACTAGTCGATGGAACCTTCAATGATGCTGGAACTGGTTTATACAGAGAACTATATGATTCTATTTTAAATAAAGAAAAATATTCAAATCCGGATGAATACTTTGTAATGAAGGATTTTGCAAGTTACAGAGAAGCTCATATACTAGCTAATAAGGCATATAAAGATAAGTTAGCCTGGGCTAAGATGTCTTGGATGAATATTGCAAATGCCGGCAAGTTTTCTAGTGACAGAACTATTGAAGACTATGCAAGAGAAATCTGGCATATTGGAAAGCACCAATAAGCACTATAAAATATGGTATTTAAGGATAATCCTTAAAATATATTACAAAAAAATAAATAGGGGGATTTAAAGTGAAGAAAAAACTTAGTTTATTACTTGTATTAGCTTTAATGGTTACAACACTTGCAGCATGTGCTCCAAAGAAAACAGACGATGGTGCAGGTAAGGGAGATACACCAGCAGCAGAACCAGGAGATGTAAAGGCAGCAATAACAGTTCAGGTAGAAGCGGATTGGGCAGAGTACTACACTGCTGCAGCAGAAAGAGTAAAGGCAAAATATCCAGATGCTGAGATAACAATGATTGAAACTGGATCATTTGACCATCTTGATGTACTAGATGCTACTGACGTAACAAACAAAGACGTAGCTGACGTATTTGCTATACCAGCAGATAGAATCTATGGAATGAGCAAGAACGAAGCACTAGGAGCATTGGACGCTAAAACTATGGCAGATAATCTTGGTGGATTTGAAAATTACGATGATGGACTTGGCGGAAACTTTAAAGTTGAAGACGAGTACCTAGCATTTCCAATGAATATTGAAACACTTATCAACTTTGTAAACACTAAAAACGCAGAAACAGCAGGAATTGATTTAAGCAAAGAAATAGAATTTACTGAACTTGATCCAGAAGCTATGTTAGTTCCATTCTTTGATGCATGGTTTGGAGTTTCATTTGTTAACGCTGGAAATATAGAATTACTTGGTAAAGATGAGCAAGGAAAACTTTACTCAGATATGACTAAAGACTTCTCAGAGCTAGATGCAAGTCAACAAGAAGTATTTAAATCACTATTTAACTATTGGCAAGCTCATAAAGAAGCAAATACTGCATTATTTGATGCAGATGCAGCTTGGGGATATATGGATTCATCATTTGAAACTGGCGGTAAAACAGCTATAAGACTTGAAGGACCATGGTCAACAGGAAATCTTTCAGCTCTTGCAGCAGACGGCGCAGACCTTGATGCAATGCCTATCCAAAATGTAGTAGTTATGGGTAATCCTCTTTCTCACTGGAAAGGTGGATGGGGCTTAGCTATTAACTCAAGAATAGAAGACAACGCAGATCAAAAGCAATTAGCAGAAGCTATGATACAAGAGATTGTTAATCCAGAATTTGCAATTGATTTCTTCAAAGCAACTGGAAAAGTATTAAACAATGTTAAAGCAGATGTTTATATGGATTCTGATCTAGAAGAAATTGACAAAAAAGTTATAGAAACAGTATACAAATCTTATGAAGATGCACCAAATCGTCCACTATTTACTGAGTGGGGAAATGTATGGGATACTTGGAAGAATGCAGTTCTTTCTTGGAACTCTGTAAATCCAGCTACAGCAGAAGATGCTTATAAAGAATTACAAGCTTCATTTACAGCTATGATGGGAAATTTCTAAATAAAATTATGAGGGAGAAAGTTAAATCTTTCTCCCTTTTAACAAATCAATAAAAATAAAAGCTGTAAATAAGGAGATTTTATGAACACATATATTAAACTTCCTAAAAAAAACTTATATATCATAGCTAGTGTTTGCTTTCTCCTAGTGCTTTTTATTTCACTTGAAACTACTATTAGAGTAAAGGATATACAACTATTTGAAGATTTTCTAGTAGAAAATAAAGATTTAGTAGATGAAGGCATGACACAAGACACAGCATACAGCAACTATCTTATCTTAAATCTAAGCAAGTTCTTTTTTAAAATAGTAGCTCCAATATTCCTAAGCATTCATATTTACTTTACCTATAAATACTTAAGAATGAGTCCGCTCTTTATCTTTATGTGGATAATAACACTTCTTGGATCATTATCTTATATAGTCCTTGAAGGCGAATTTTATTCTGTGTTTTATTACATGGATATATTTTTATATATAGTATTAATAATAAATATCTTATCTTTAAATGGAGTTTTAAATAAGAGTAAGGAGGAGTGAAAAAATGGAAGAAATATTTGATATAGCTCATGATACAAAGGATAAAAGAAAAAACTTATACCTGTTAGATATAGATCGTCTTCAAGGTAGAATTAAGGATGCAGATGGAGCAGAAAAAAAAGCTTTGCAAAAAGAACTTGAAATTTTAAAAAAGAACAAAGATAAGCACCCATATAATATAAAGCTAAAAAAATATGAAGATCAGGAAAAGGTTTTTCTAGCTAAATTAAAAGAAAAAGAGGGAGTTTATTTAAATTCACTAGAGGAAAATCTAAATAGGGACTTAAAAAAACTCTATAAAATGTATTTTATTGCTAAAGAAAAAGAATCTTTTTATAAGAAATATATAGAACTGACTTTTGATGCCGAACTTGAATATAGAAAGAGCCTCTTGATAGAAAATCAAGTGCCAAAGCTGATTCATTACTTAGAAACCAGCCTGGAAGAACTTGCCATAGAAGAAGCCAGTAAGGACTCTATAGATGAGAATGAAGAAGCTCGTATAAAAAAAGAAATAGAAATCTATAAAGAAAAACAAAAACTCCTATTAAAAGAATCTAAAGCCGCTTTAAAGGAAAGAGAAAAGCAAGGAGATATATCTAAAAAAGCCTATACAAATGAAACAAAAAAACTTAAAAATGAATATAAAGCTTTAGTAAAAGCTAAAAGATATGAATCATTGAGATTTAAGAACAAAGAATTTATCAAAAGTAAAAGATATGAAATAAAACATCATATTAAACAATCTTTGACAGTTTTGCAATCAGATATCTCAGACCTTAGAAGAAGACTTCCCGTAGAAAGAGGAAAGACTAAAGCCTTTATAAGTTGGTTGACCATACCTCTTCCAGGACTAGGTCAGCTTTTAAACGGACAGTATGTAAAATCTGCTTTATTCTTCCTACTATCATTATTTGTCTATATTATAGCTATTCCTTACTCCTTAGGATATGGTAATTATCAAGGTTATGGTATAGGAGGACTTATAAGTTTGGCTGAAGGAGGAAGAAGGCTAGATAAATCTCTTATATTTATGATAGAGGGGATTATAGCAGTTTTTTTACTTGTCATAGCAGGCTTTATTCTCTATGCATCTTTTAGAGATGTAAGAAGGGTAGAAAGAGCTAGAACAAGAGGAACAAGAGCTAACAATTGGTTTGAAACTGTTCAAAATATCAGGGCAGAAGGCTTTCCCTATATTGTTTCTTTTCCAGCAGGATTTTTAATCCTATTTACAGTGCTAGTTCCCGTAGCCACAACTATCTTGCTTTCCTTTACGGGAATGGATCCTCAGCATCAGAGTAAATTTAGCTGGGTTAATATAAAAAACTATAAGCTGATAGCTCTTGGACAAGGACTGGCTGGAAAAGTTTTCTGGCAGATATTAGTTTGGACAATTATATGGACGCTAGTAGCTACAACTCTTGCTATAGCTATAGGATTCTTCCTATCCTTACTTGTTAATAATGATAGGATAAAAGGGAAAAATATATTCAGAACCATATACTTGCTTCCCTGGGCAGTTCCTGCCTTTATTACCATAATGTTCTTTAGTATAATGTTTTCACCAACAGGAGCTATAACTGAGATTTTAAGTAACATTCTTGGAAGAACTATTCATATAAAATCTAATCCTACAATGACCAGAATAGTTCTGATACTGCTTCAAGGTTGGCTAGGAAGCTCTTATGTGTTCTTGCTTTCAACCGGAGTACTTCAGGCAATACCAGAGGATTTATATGAAGCAGCAGATATTGACGGTGCTACGGGATGGCAGAAAATAAGAAAAATTACAGTTCCTATAGTACTCTTTCAAACAGCACCTCTTTTAGTTGGGCAATATACATTTAACTTTAATAACTTCTCTATCATTTATCTATTTAATGGCGGAGGACCATTTAACCCAAGTAAATACGGAAATCTGGCTGGTTCATCAGACCTTTTGATATCCTACATCTATAAACTGACAATGGAAAATCAATATCAATCAATAGGAGCAGCAATAACTTCTGTTATTTCACTGGGGCTTATGTTCTTTGCATATTTAGGATTTAGAAATTCTAAAGCATTTACGGAGGAGAGACTATGATGAAAAAATCTAATAAAAAAGATAAACTATATCTATCAGATAGACCCCCTCTTACAACTTTTGGCAAGATAAACCTAGGACTTATATACCTTGTTCTAATATCTTGGTCAATAGCTATTATCTGGCCCTTGTATCAGATGGTACTATCAGCCTTTAATGGAAAGCAGGGAAAATATTTAATCCTAAATAATAAATTTGAGTTTTCACTAAAACATTTTAAATACCTTTTTGAAGATACCCTTTATTTAACCTGGGTAAAAAACACTCTATTTATTTCAATAGCTACTGCCTTATTGACATTGATAATAGTATCTTTAACAGGCTACGCTTACTCAAGATATAGATTCAAAGGAAGAAAAGCGTCGCTTATGGCGATAATGCTTATACAGACTATACCAGCATTTGCCGGTATAACAGCATTTTTTACCATGCATTCTATAGTTTCTTCAATCATTCCGGCTTTCTCAAGACAACTTATGCTGATACTTATTTATGCTGGTGGAGGAATTGCTTCAAATACTTTTATCTTAAAGGGTTATATAGACTCAATATCGACAGAACTTGATGATGCGGCAAAGATAGATGGCTGCTCTAATATTCAAATATATAGGCTTATAATAATGCCAATAGCAAGACCGATGCTGGCCATAATATTTCTTTGGTCTTTTATAGGACCTTTCATGGATTACCTTCTTCCAAAGGTACTCTTAACAAGTCCTAAGTCTTATACCTTGGCCGCAGGACTCTTTACTTTAATAAATGACTTTAGAACTATAAATCAACCGGCATTTGCAGCGGGCGGATTATTAACTGCAATTCCAATAGTTATTCTTTTTATAGCTCTGAGAAAACAGCTTATATCAGGACTTTCAAAAGGATCAGTAAAAGGTTAAATAAACTAAGGGGTGAAAATGATGAAAGTAAGTTTAAAAAATATAGGTAAAAAATATGAAGGCAGAGAAAACTTCACTATTAGAAATATAGATTTAGAAATAAAAGAAAAAGATTTTTGTGTAATATTAGGACCATCGGGATGTGGCAAGTCTACACTCCTGAGAATGATAGCAGGACTAAACTCCGTAACAGAGGGAGATATACTTTTTAATGATAAAAGGATGAACAAGGTTCCTCCCAAGGACCGAGATATTGCTATGGTGTTTCAATCCTACGCACTATATCCCCATATGACAGTTTATGAAAATATGGCCTTCTCACTTGATATGAGAAAAGAGAGAAAAGATCTTATAGATGATAGGGTAAATGAAGCTGCAAGTCTAT
Source organism: Tissierella sp. (assembly GCF_029266915.1). Classification (GTDB taxonomy): domain Bacteria; phylum Bacillota; class Clostridia; order Tissierellales; family Tissierellaceae; genus Tissierella_A. Next base: position 17,929 of record NZ_JARIEF010000105.1, read on the forward strand.
TACAGATTGAAGAATACCTTCACTCTAAGCCTTCAGATATTTCAGGAGGTCAAAGACAAAGGGTAGCTCTTGGGCGAGCTATGGTTAGGAAACCTAAAGTGTTCCTCATGGACGAGCCTCTAAGTAACCTGGACGCTAAACTTCGTGAGCATATGCGGGTAGAGCTTGTAAGGCTGCACAAGTCACTTGGAACCACTACTATCTATGTTACACATGACCAAACGGAAGCTATGACCATGGCAAGCCTTATAGTGCTTATGGATGATGGCAAGATTCAGCAGGCAGGAAATCCAGAAGAGTTTTACAATAGACCGGCAAATCTATTTGTAGCGAAATTTATAGGAAGTCCTACTATGAATATAATCCAAGGTGAAATGTTAGATGGTAAATTTAAAGCTATGGATGGACTTATAGATATAACTCCAACTGTTGAGCATAAAGAATCTTTAAAGGCTTATGAAGGTAAAGGCGTATCAGTAGGTATAAGGTCTGAAAGATTTGAAAGTGGTAAATCAGAAGATTCATTTGTGGGACATATAGATGTAATAGAAATGCTAGGAAAAGAAAAGATACTCTATGTTAAACTTGAAAATGGTTTTGAACTGGTAATATCCGTTCCGGGTCACTATGAATACGAAGAAGGTGAAGAGCATAACTTTGGATTTGAAAAAGATGCCCTCCACTTCTTTGATACAGAAACAGGCATGAGAATAAATAGATAGAAGATAATAAACTAATAAAAGTGGGTGACTACCAATGAAAGGTAACAGCAAAACATTAGCAGATGTAGCAAAACTTGCAGGAGTATCGCCCTCAACAGTATCAAGAGTTATAGCAGACAATCCCAAAATAAGTGAAAAAACAAAGAAACGAGTAGTAAAATGTATGGAGGAAATAGGTTACTATCCAAATGCCATAGCTCAGTCTCTTGCAAACAAGCGAACTGGAAATATCGGAATTATAATGCCTCACACAGAAGATGAGATATTTTTAAATCCTTTTTTTCCAGAAGCTTTAAGGGGTATAGTAAAAGAAACTTCAAATACCGATTATGACTTGCTCCTTTCAACTAATGCAAAGACTGGAGAAGAACTAGCTATAGTAAAAAAGCTTATAAGAGGATCCAAGGTTGATGGTATAATTCTTATGTCAAGCAAGCAAGATGATGAATGTATTAATTATCTTAAAGATATTGAGTTTCCTTTTGTCCTTATAGGCTCTCCCTATGAGATGGAAGGTGAGATAAACCACGTAGACAACGACAATGAAAATGCTGCATACGAGTTGACCAAATACTTAATAGAAATAGGAAGCGAAAAGATAGCTTTTATCGGAGGAGATGAAAAACTGGTAGTAACTAAAAAAAGAATAGAAGGCTATAAAAGAGCTTTAAAGGATATGGACAAAGAATTTAAAGATGACCTTCTTCTCCTTGGAAGCTTCAATGAAAAGACCGGTTTTAAATATGGAGATAAAATAGCTAATATGAGCGATATGCCTGACGGACTGATAGTGACAGATGACCTTGTTGCTTTTGGAGTGTTAAAAGTATTTGAAGGGCTGGGTATAAAAGTTCCAGAAGATATAGCGCTTGGGAGTTTTAACAACAGTATACTCTCTCAACACTCTCCAATACCTTTTACATCGGTAGAGATAAATGCTTTTGAACTTGGAAAAAAATCTATAAATCTTTTAACAAAGGTAATAGAAAAAGATATTCATGGTCAGCTTATAACTGTTCCCTATAAAATAATGAAAAGAGACTCTACAGATAGAAGATAGAAAAGAGAAGACTATTTAAGGTTCGCTTAGTATTGACATATTTATACTTAAGGTATAGTATAAATATGAAAAGAGAGTACTAAAGATTATTAAATAATAAATTTGAGGGGGCAATATTAAATGAGTTCAACAGATTTCAGAATGGAAAGCGATTCAGTAGGAGAAAAAGAAGTTCCAAAAGGTGCATATTATGGAGTTCAAAGTTTAAGAGCCGCTGAAAACTTCGATATTACTGGAAGAAAGATGTACAAAGAGCAAATCATAGCATTAGCAGAGATAAAAAAAGCTACCGCTATGGCCAACCACAAGGCAGAAATATTAACAGATGAAGTAACAGATGCTATAATAAAAGCATGTGATGAGATAATAGAGGGAAAACTTCACGAAGAATTTATCTGCGATCCTATACAAGGTGGAGCTGGAACATCTGGAAATATGAATGCTAACGAAGTAATAGCAAACAGAGCAAACGAAATACTTGGAGGAGAACTTGGAGCATACGACAAGGTTCATCCAAATGATCATGTAAACATGGGTCAATCAACAAATGACGTATTTCCAACATCAGGTAAACTAGCTGCTATAAAGCTTATACCAAGAACCATAGATGAACTTGAAAAATTGCATGAATCATTACTTAAAAAGGCAGAAGAATTTGACAGCGTTATAAAAATGGGAAGAACACAGATGCAGGACGCTGTACCAATTAGACTTGGACAAGAGTTTAATGCCTATGCTTCTGTAATTAAAAGAGACATAGCTAGAATAAAAACAGCTTTTGAAGCACTTCATATTATAAATATGGGAGCTTCAGCTATAGGAACTGGGATAAACGTTGATACTACCTATTTTAAGGAGATAGTTCCAACACTGAGCAAGGTAGTTGGAGTTGAACTTACTCAGGCAGAAGACCTAGTTGACGGTACGCAAAACTTAGATGGTTTTGTAAATGCTTCAGCTTCACTTAAAACATTATCTGTAAGTTTATCTAAAATATCTAATGACCTAAGACTTATGTCATCAGGACCTAGAACAGGATTTGGTGAAATAAATCTTCCATCTAAGCAAAATGGATCTTCTATAATGCCAGGAAAAATAAACCCTGTAATACCAGAAGTTATGAGTCAGGTTGCATTTAATGTAATAGGAAATGACTTTACAATAACAATGGCAGCAGAAGGCGGCCAGTTAGAACTGAATGCGTTTGAACCAGTAATATTCTACAATCTATTTGAATCAATAGTAACTCTTGCAAACGGAATAAAAACGTTCAGAGAAAACTGTATAGATGGAATAACTGCTAACAAGGAAAGATCCAAAGCCTTAGTTCATAATAGTGTTGGAATTATAACTGCAATAGTACCTCATGTAGGTTATAAGCCTTCAGCAAAAATAGCAGACCGAGCAATAGCAACAGGAGAATCGGTAAGAGACCTTGTCCTAGAAGGAGGGCTACTAACTGAAGCAGAACTTGATGAGATCTTAGATGAATTTGCAATGACAGAACCTGGAATTGCAGCTAAGCATCTTTTAGATGAATAATTATATAAGTTTAAATATAAAAAAATAAAATAAAGAATGCTGAAGTCTACTATGACTTTAGCATTTTTTTCTAAAAAAATGATTAAGGCTATAATATTACAGGAGGAATATATATGAAAAGAATATTAGTTGCAGCCATGCACCACGAATCCAATACATTTAACCCCATAATAGCTGGAGAGAATGACTTTAAAGTTATATATGGAGATGACATATTCGATAACTTGAGAGACAATGACTCGGTAACGGGCATTATAAAAACCTTAGCAAATAAAGGATATAAAGTAATACCGACTGTATTTGCAAGAGCTGTACCAAACGGTGAAGTGGATTTTAAATTTTATAAAAAAATAAAAGATGAAATAATAAGCAGAGCTAAAGAAAGTTTAATAGAAGGAGGGATAGATGCAATAACCCTGTCACTTCATGGTTCTATGAGGGCTGAAGGTTTTGGAGAAGTTGAAGGGGATATACTAGAAGAACTTAGAAAAGTATTTCCAAATACCCCAATTATATCATCCCTTGATATGCATACTACTATGAGCGTCAAGATGCACAAACATGCAGATGGATTTGTAGGCTATAAATGTGCACCTCATACTGACTGCTTTGAAACAGGAGAACATGCTGCAAATATGACTATAGATGTTTTAGAAAATGGAAAAAAACCTGTATCAGCTTGGGTAAGAGTTCCTATACTTATTGCTGGAGAAAAATCCTCTACAAATACAGAACCTATGATTGAATTGATAAAAACTCTCAGAAAAAGTGAAGAAAAAGAAGGAATAATGGGAGCTTCTTATCTTATGGGATTTCCTTGGGCAGATAATGAAGACAGCTCCATAGGAGTTTATGTAGTTGCAGATGGAAATCAAAAACTGGCTGAAGATGAGGCCTTAAAATTAGCAGAGTTTATATGGTCCAAACGAGATGAGTTTACTTTTCAAACAGAAACATATGGCGAGAAAGAAAGCTTGGATAAAGCCTTTCAAGGAGTTAAAGAAGGAACGATGCCGATTTATATTTCAGATTCAGGAGACAATCCAACCGCAGGTTCATCATCAGATGTAACAAATTTTTTAAAGCTAATAATGGATGATAAAAGAACTGACGATTTAAAACACCCTGTTATTTATGGAGGAATTTATGATCCAATAGCAACAAAAGAGTGTGAAGGAAGAGTAGGAGAAGAGATCACTCTTACATTTGGAGGGAAGTTTGATCCAAAGACTTCAAAGCCAATAACTTCAAAAGGTCTTGTAAAGTCTTATGTAAAAGATTGGACAAGTGCGGGAGGAATCAAAGGAGATATAGCCCTATTTTCAAGTCAAGGGGTAGATATAGTTTTAGCCCAGCAACACATTGGCTATACAAGTCCGGATCTTTTTATAGCTCTGGGAGTTGATCCAAAAGAAGTAGAAATTGTAGTATGTAAACTTGGATATCTGACTCATGATCATGAACAAGTGTCCAAAAGAAGCATCATGGCCTTAAGTAAGGGAAGTACAAATGAAGATTTAGAATCAATAGACTATAAAAAGATAAAAAGACCAATATTTCCTTTGGATAGAGATTTTGAGTATAAGGCAGTAGATAATCTAATGGTTAAAACAAAAAAATAAAACAAAAAAAGCTAAAACCCAAAGGTTTTAGCTTTTTTTGTTTTATGTATGGTGCCGGTAGTGGGACTCGAACCCACACACCCGTACGGATAACAGATTTTGAGTCTGTCTTGTCTACCATTCCAACACACCGGCTTACCTAGACTATAATAACATAAAAATTAAACTTAGGCAAGATATTTATTCTAAATTCAAGTAACTGAATATTGTCATTATTCAAGGGTATAAATACTATGTAAAAGCATATAACTTAACTAATAAAAGGAGGTAAAATTTATGAAAAAAATTTTAATTGCCCTACTTGTTTTAGTTCTAGCAATAACTCTTATTTCTTGTACAGCGGATGACCCTAAAGATCCAGTAACACCAGGCACTCCAGAAGAAAATCCTGGTGAAAAACCAGATGATAAGCCAAGCGGTGATAAAACATTATTAAATTTCGCAGTTCAGGCAGACTCAACTCCAGCTCTTGATAAAATTGTTGAAGAATTCAACAAGAAGAGCGAAAAGTATGAAGTTAAGGCAACTATAATGACTAATGACTCTGGACAAATGCATGACCAGCTATTAAATTCACTTTCGTCGAAAAGTGGAGAATATGATATTATCTCTATGGACGTAGTGTGGGCAGGAGAGTTTGCATCTGCAGGTTATTTAGCTACTATTGATAAATTAATGATGGATAATAATTGGAAACCAACAGATTTTAATGCTGGTTCAATGGACTCAGGAAAATATAAAGGTAAAAACTATGTACTTCCTTATTTCCCAGACCTTGGATTTATCTACTTTAGAAAAGATATAGTTTCTGAAGAAGATGCCATGAAACTTAAATCTGGAAACTATACATTTGATGACCTTATAGCTATGGGAGAGAAGTATAAAGGTGAAATGGGAACAAAATATGCCTATGCTTATCAGGCAAAGCAGTATGAAGGACTAACAGTAAACATCAACGAATTCAGTGCAAACTGGACAGATATAGAGGGTGGACTTAACTATATGAAGATGATGATGGATAAAGGTTTAACTCCTCCTGATATATTAAACTACACTGAAGGTGAAACACAAAATGCTTTTACAAATGGAGAAACAGTATTTTCTAGAAACTGGCCATATGTAAACGGAATGATACAAACCGGTGATGAAGAGATAAAGATAGATCAAGTTGACTATGCGCCACTACCATCAGGCGGAAGTGTTGGAGGTTGGATACTAGGATTAAATGCTAATTCAGAAAATATGGAAGGTGCAGAAGAATTCTTAACATTTATCTCTGGACCAGAAGGTCAAAAGATCAATGCTATAGAAGGAAGTTATTTACCAGGATATACTAAGTTACTAGAAGATAAAGAAGTGTTAGAATCTAATAAACTTCTAAGTAATGAAGGTTTCCAAAAAGCTCTTTCAGGGACAATTTCAAGGCCAGTAGTTGCAAATTATTCTGAAGTAAGTGATAAGATTCAAATAGCTACTCATCAATTCTTATCAGGAAATGGATCTTTAGAAGATGCAGTTAAAGCAATTAAAGAAGCTCTGGGAGAATAGCTTGAAAACAATAAAAGAATAAATAACAAAACAATAAAAGAATAAACTTTAAATATTAGCTTTGACAGATCTGTCAAAGCTAATATTTAAATAGGAGGTAAAAGATGAGACTCTCTAAGTGGATAGATAAGCATGCTGGATACATTTTAATAATACCAGCTCTGATTTTTATAATTTTATTCTCTATTTCTCCTATTGTAGGTTCCCTTCGTTATGCATTTTTTGATATGCAATTAAATGATCAATCGAAAAATGATATGTACTTAAAAGCGAATGTAAACTTAGCTCTAAACCAAGAAACGATTGAATATATAACTTACTATCTTGATATAGATTTGGATTCAGTTAAAAATCAAGATACTGTAGAAAAAATAGAAACAATAAAAGGTGAGATAGAAGAACTTGAAACTTATATAGCAGATAATATAGCAACAACAAACCTTAAAGCTATAGTAAAAGTTGATAAGGCTGATCAAGATATACTTATAGAGAAACAAAAAAACATTCTTCTTCATCTAGAAGAACTTTATGAGCTTGAGGATGAGTTTTACTCTCCGGAAGATACCTTAGCAGTTGCTTCAGAATTTGAAACCAGCATAATAGAATCAAACTTTGTAGGCGGAGATAACTTTGTTAAAATCGCAGGCGATAAGAGAGTTCAATCAACTCTTAAATTTACCTTGATATTTACTTTTATTTCTGTATTTCTAGAACTTATATTAGGACTATTCTTAGCTATGATAATGAATAGAGCATTTAAAGGAAGATCATTGGTAAGAACATTTTCTCTTATTCCATGGGCCATACCTACTTCTGTTGCAGCACTTATGTGGAGTTATTTATACAATGGATCAAGCGGAATTGTTTCTAATATATTTTCATCAATAGGACTTATCGCATCTCCAGCAGCCATGTTGAACTCTTCTTCAAGTGCACTTTGGGCTATAATAATTTCTGATGTATGGAAGACCACTCCTTACATGGCACTTCTGCTTCTTGGAGGACTTCAAGTTATACCAAATAGCTTATATGAATCATCTGCCCTTGATACTGCAACAAAATGGCAACAATTCAGATATATTACTCTGCCGCTCTTGAAGCCATCTATATTTGTAGCCCTGCTATTTAGAACGCTCGATGCCTTTAGAGTATTCGACTTGATCTATGTTCTTACAGGAGGAGGACCTGGAGGTTCAACTGAGTCCCTATCAGTGTATGCCTATAAAGTTATGTTCTCACAAACAAGATTTGGTTATGGATCAGCCATGGTTCTTATAATGGCATTGGTAGTAGGCTTAATTGCCTTTATATATATTAAAGCACTTGGAGTAAATCTTATAGGAGAGGATAGGTAGATGTCATATGAAAAATACTATTGCGTCAAAAACCTTGTTAAAATTAATGATAGGCCTATATTTGATTATTATTCTATTTCCTTTCTTTTGGGTGGGAATAACTTCATTTAGACCAGAATCTGAAATTTGGAGTAGTAACGCTTTGAGCTTAAAAGGAGCAACATTTACAAGTGAAAACTATAGCAAACTATTTAGAAGTTCAATATTTAACTCACTAAAGAATTCCTTAATAATATCCACTATAACAACTATATATGTAACATTTATAGCATCACTATGCGCCTACTCTATAGCTCGACTAGATTTTAAGTTTAAAAAGCTGTTGACTGTGGTAATTCTTGCTACATCGATGTTTCCGCAGATGATAGTAGTAGGTCCCATATACAGAGTGTTTGTGAAACTAGGCTGGACAAATAGTTATTATATATCACTTCCATATTCAATGCTAACCCTTCCGGTTGCAGTATTTATCTTGATAGCACATTTTTCACAAATTCCTAAAGAAATGGAAGAGTCCGCTATAATGGATGGATCTTCAAAGATAAATACTTTCTTTAAAATTATACTGCCTCTAGCAGCCCCGGGAATATTCACATCAGCAATAATGACTTTTATAGGTGCCTGGAATGAGTTCTTATTATCTTTAACCCTTAATACTGATGAAGCTTGGAGAACTGCAACGGTAGGGATATCATTTTTAAGAGGACAGTTTGAAATCTTCTGGGGTCAAGTAACAGCTGCAACTATTATAGTAACTATACCAACACTTATAATAGTAATCTTATTCCAAAAACAAATAGTATCCGGTATTACTTCCGGTGCTCTAAAGGAGTGATATGATGTCAAAATTTATAGAAAATGAATTAGATATAAACAGACTTCCTTTACTTGAAACTTTGATGTCAATAGGAAATGGATACATGGGAGTAAGAGGATACCTAGAAGAGTTTGAATATCCCGGATCTATCAGGGGAAACTATATAAATGGTATATATGAGAGAATACCCATGAACCATGCAGAATGGGCACATGGTTTTCCCTTGCAAGTAGACAGGATGCCAAATTTGATAGATTTATTTAATATAACTATATTTATTGACAATGAAGAAGTAGTTATAGATGGAAGAATCAGCAATTTTAAGAGAGAATTGGACTTTGAAATAGGACTTGTCAAGCGTAGTTATAAGTATAAAACTAAAATGGATAAAACAGCCCATATCAGTTTTGAATCTCTAGTTTCATTTACTCATATACAGTTTAGAACATGGAGCTTGAAGATAGTTTATGACGGAGAGATAAAAGTAATTAATAGGATAGATTTTAATATTTCAAATATGATAAAGAAATATGATCCCAGAACAGCATCAACTAATATTCCTCTTATAAAAGTTTTAGATCCCGCATATATTTCAAGCAAAGGGAAGATATCTTTAAAAACTATAAATTCAGGAATTTATATAGATATAGATTTTAGAGATAAAGGAGCTTTTACTTCAAACTCAAAGTTAAATAAAGAATCAATGGATATTTATTTTGAATCTAATGGAGAACTTGAAATAAACAGAACAGTTAAATACTGTGATTCAATTAGAAAAAATGGGGAAGACAGAAACAATCAAGACAAAAATGAGGATGAGACAAATAAAGAAGATTTTATAGATGAAAAGACCCTATATAAGGAGCAGATACAATATTTAAAGGATTTTAAGTCTAAGAGCAGCATAGAGTTTTTAGATGATAAAGAACTCAATAATATCATGGAATTTATGCGCTTTCATATGCTTCAGGCTACAACTCGTGATAAGTATGGTAATATTTCAGCTAAAGGACTTTCTGGAGAGGGATACGAAGGTCACTACTTCTGGGATACAGAGATATTTATGTTTCCAGTATGGCTTTTGTGGGACAATAAAAGAGCTAAAAACTTGCTGCTATATAGATATGATCTATTGGATATTGCAAGAGAGAGGGCTTTAGAAATGGGGCACAATAAAGGGGCATGTTTCTCTTGGAGAACTATCTCTGGTATAGAGAGCTCAGGATATTTTCCAGCTGGCTCTGCTCAATATCATATTAACTTTGATATTGCCTATATCTTCATACAATATTGGCTTACAAATGGAGATATAGACTTTTTAGCAGAGTATACTATGGAGATATTAATAGAAACAGCTCGCACAGCTCTTGAGATTGGATCTTTTGAAGATGATGGATTTCATATCCATACAGTAACTGGACCTGATGAATATACAGCTTTAGTATCGGACAATTACTATACCAACAAGATGGCTCAATATAACCTAAAATGGACTGTAAAATTTTGGAGACAATTAAAAGCGGCAAGATATGATGAGTGGTTAGAAATTAATAAAAGATTAAAGCTGGAAGAAAGTGAAATAGACCATATGGAAGAGGCTGCAGAGAAGATGGTGTTTATCTATAATGAAAAGAATGGAATAATGGCTCAGGATTCTACATTTTTAACAAAAGAAAGATGGCCGGAAAAAAATGATTTAAGACCCTTACTTTTAAACTATCATCCTTTGACTATATACAGACATCAAATTTTAAAACAAGCCGATACAGTATTAGCTCAATACTTAATAGAAGATGAAAATGAAGAAATCCTTAAAAATACTTTCTATTATTATGAAGCAATAAATACCCATGATTCCTCTTTATCTAAGTCTATAAGTGGTCTAATGGCTTCAAGGCTTGGTGATGAGAAAATATCATATGACTCCTTTATGGATACACTATATCTGGATATAAAAGATCTTCATGATAATACAACAGATGGACTTCATATGGCAAATATAGGCGGCTCTATTATAAATGTATTAAAAGGTTTCGGAGGAATAAATATAAAAGATGATGGTCTTCATATAGAGCCATTTATTCCTAAAAAACTTGGAAGAGTAAAGTTTAGATTTACTTGGAGGGAGTCACTTCTTGAGGTTCTTGTTGATGGAGAAGAGGTAGATATAAAAACAATATCAGGATCTGCAATAGAGGTAGTACTAAAAGGTGAAAAGATAATAATAGGGCAAAGGGGAATCTTATTTGACTTAGATGGTGTATTAACCGGTACGTCAGATAAGCACTATGAAGCTTGGAAAAAGATGGCCGGTGAAATAGGATATGATTTACCAGAGGAATTCAGAGATAAACTCCGAGGAGTATCAAGAATGGAATCGATTGACATTATACTAGAACATTTTGGTGTTGAATGCCCTATAGATGAAAAGACTGAACTGGCCTCGATAAAAAATGAATACTATAAAGAGTCTATTTCCTTGTTTACGAGAGAAGATATCTATCCCGGTGTAATAGAGCTCTTAGAGAGATTAAAGTCGATAGGAGTTAAAATAGGGCTTGTATCAGCCAGTAATAATGCACAAGAACTGATAAAAAATATGGAGATTGAGAGTTACTTTGATGCTGTTGCTGATCTTGAAAAATTAAAAAGAGGTAAACCTTACCCTGATCCATTTCTTCAAGTAGCAAAGATGTTAAATCTAAAACCGAGAAATTGCTTGGGGGTTGAAGATGCCAAGGTTGGAATAGAGAGTATAAAAGCTGCGGGAATGAAGTCACTTGGAATAGGTGATCAAGATTTAAGTGAAGCGGAGTTCAGATATAGCACAATCCAAGAAGCTTCTGATTTTATAATAAAATGGGCGGAGGGAGACTATGGCAGAGATTAATTTAAAAACTATAAGTAAAATATATGAAAATGGTTTTGAAGCAGTTAAATCAATAGACCTCGATATAAAAGATCAGGAGTTCATGGTTTTAGTCGGACCATCAGGATGCGGTAAGTCTACTATTCTCAGAATGATTGCAGGTCTTGAAGATATAACATCGGGGGAACTTTATATAGATGGTAAACTGATGAATAAAGTTGATCCAAGAGATAGAAATATAGCTATGGTATTTCAGAATTATGCATTATATCCACATATGACAGTGTTCAATAACATGGCTTTTGGGCTTAAACTTCAAAAATTTGATAAAGAAGAAATTAAAGAAAGAATACAATCAGCTGCAAAGGTACTTGATATTGAAAACCAATTAGAAAAGAAACCTAAATTTTTATCAGGAGGACAAAGACAAAGGGTAGCGCTTGGGCGAGCTATAGTTAGAAAACCAAAAGTATTTCTAATGGATGAGCCTCTAAGTAACCTCGACGCAAAGTTAAGAGTGCAGATGAGGGCAGAGCTTATAAGACTTCATGAAGAGCTTAAGACTACCTTTGTCTATGTAACTCACGATCAGACTGAAGCTATGACAATGGGAAGCAGGATCTGTGTTTTAAAAGATGGAGTTATTAAACAAGTTGCAACCCCTGATGAAATATATAACAACCCTGACAATTTATTTGTAGCAAGTTTTATAGGTTCTCCCCAGATGAACTTTTACAAAGGAATTCTTTTAAAAGAAGAAGCAGGGTATTTTTTAGCAGGAGAAAATGGAGAATATGGGGAATTTAAATTTCCCATAGATAGGGAAAATGATGATCTAGAATCCTATATAGGAAAAGAAGTAATACTTGGAGCAAGACCTGAGCATATCGATGTGACCCAAGAGGGTCTCAGTGCCAAGGTCATGGTAACAGAATTACTAGGAAGTGAGATTCACGTACACTTATATGTGCAGGGCAATATTCATACTGTAAAGATAGAGGCACCAACTAAGATTAAATCTGGAGATGTAATAACTGTATTTCCTCAGAGAAGTAAAATACATTTATTTGATAGAGAAACAGAGAATGCATTGTTTAAAAGAACCATATAAAAAGGAGCTTATCGCTATAAATGAATATAGTGATAAGCTCTTTTACTTATAATTATTGAATCAAAATTTCTATTGACAATCAGTTTTGAAATTCTGCTTGGGCATACATCTCTTGCAAATCTTGCTTCTTCAAAGATCTATTAACAGTATAAGCTATTATTAAAATACCAAATATATTAGTAATAAATCTTGTAACCGTAAACTTAATACCCATAGAAGCAACTTCAAAGAGAAGCATAGGTAGCTTAGTTGTAGACCAGGCACCTAAGAATATTAATATATTAGTAAATTTAACACCCTTCTTCATGAATATAGCTGCTACGGGAAAAGCACCATAAAGTGGTCCTGCAGCTGCTGAACCCAGGAAAAAAGATAAGAGAATGCCAACAATACCTGAATCTTCACCCATAAACTTAACCATTGTATCCTTTGGAACCCAAACATCAAGTAATCCAAGAAGAATAAAGATAGGAGGAAGTACCATCATCATTTCTTTAAAGCTGAACTTTATAGTATCAACTGCTTTAAGACCAAGACCCTTATCATAAATAAAGGTTAAACCCAGTATAATTAAAACTACTATAAAAACTATATATTTTTTTAGCATTTTCATCTTATCCAACCACCTTTCCAATAACCAGCGCCACCACAAATGAAAACATAAAAGCCATACCATTTCTCATGAGTGTTGATCTTTTACCAAAGAATTTGATCTCCACTGGTATTGTCAAGAGTCCAACCATAATAAGTGAAGATATAAAAGCTCCAATTTGCATATAACCCGCACCATTTTGCAATAGGATAGCAGCAGTTGGAAAGGCAATAAATCCTGGTATAAGAGTAATAGAACCAACCACAGCTGCTAGAGCAACACCAAGATAACCTGAATTGCTGCCTATTATTTTGCTGATAAGCTCAGGATTTAAAAAAGCAATTATAAGTCCAACTGAAGTAAGAATTCCAAGCATCTGGGGTAATATATTTTCAAATGATTTCCAAGCTTTCTTAAGAGCCATTTTAGTTTTCGTTTTATCCTTAGAAAAAGAAACTATTAAAAGAACAATTGTTAAGATATAAAATATTTTATTTTGCATACAAACCTCCATATTTAAATTTATTTTAATTTTAATTTTCATGATAAGTGGTATTGAGCTTTAATTTTATAGTTCATATAATCACTTAGTTCTTATAAGTTATATCATGGGAAGTTTTTTAGGTCAATAGATTTAAGAGGAATTGATATATCTAAGTGACTTAGTCACTTAGATATATCAGAAAAATTGAAATAAGCTAGTAAAACTCAAACTAGGAGTGACTATTTAAAATCATATAGACTGAGATTATATTATTGTTAGATAATAAATATCTTTGAATACTTTAAAATATGATTTGATGCTGATATTCAAAGACTGAGATGAAAATATTTGTCTTAGCAAGAATTGATTTCTCGATATTAATAGTTAGACAATAGATTAATTGCTCCTATTATGAGATAATTAAATATTATAATGCAGATAACTAACTAAGCTAGAGATATATAATGAAGTATTAGCCTTTGCATATAAAATCTAGCTATAAATAAAATATATTGGAGTGAAATGATGAAAAAAACAAGCAATAAAAAAACACGACTTATAATCGCTTTAAATATATTTTTAGTCCTTTTAAATTATACTATAGTATTTATTGCAAAAAAGTACCCATATCTTATCGAAAAATATTATTCTCGTAAATTATTTTATACAATAAGTAAACCGCTGTCCTTTATAAGTAATAGCTTTAAATTTTCCCTAGGAGAAGGCTTGAGTTTTATAATGGGTGCTTTTTTAATCATATTAGTGATAAAATCTATATATAATTTAATCAAGAAAGAGTACTCCAAAACTATAGTAAACTTACTTATCATAGTACTATTTCTAGTATCGATAGTAACCTACTACCAGCTAGCATGGGGATTAAATAATTACAGAGTATCTGTAGAGGAAAATTTCAACTTAGAAAATGAAGATATAAATATGCAAGATCTTGCAGCTAGTTATAAGTATTTAGTTTTAGAGAGCAATAATTTAAAGAATAGATTATTGAAAAATAATAATGTGGGAGTTTCTAAAGAATACATCTATAAAAATGTTTATAAAGGTTTTGAAAATCTTAATGATGAGTATCCTTTCATCTCTGCTGATAAAACCATAGTTAAGCCTTTAAAGATTTCAAAGATATTTTCCAACAGTGGATACGCTGGAATCTTTATTCCTTTTTTATCTGAAGCAAATATCAACTACATGATGCCAAAGTTTTCTACTCCCTTTACTGCAAGCCATGAAATAGCCCATAAAAAAGGATTTGCTTCTGAAGATAGTGCCAACTTTGTAGGATTTTTAGCCTGCTATAGTCATAGTGATAATTATTTTAAGTATTCAGCTTTCCATGCAATGATGAACTATGTAGGCAACTCCTTATACCAAAACGATAAGGAGCTCTATAGAGAAATTGCGGCTCTTAGAAGCCAGGAAGTTTTAGAAGATATAGAGACAAACATAGCATTTTGGGAAAAGCATGAAAAAGAAAAATCTAAAGAAGTTCACAATAAGATAAATGATAGTTTTCTAAAAGCCAACAACCAGCCACAAGGCTTAGTAACCTACTCAAAAGTTACTGAATTGTTTGTAAAAGCACATAAGGCCGGAATGTTTAATTAAATATAGGTCAAGAGGTGATTGATATTAAATTTATAAAAGTTAAATTTATCCTAGCTATGTTAATATTCGGTAGTATTGGTATTTTTATAAAAAGCATAGAACTCCCAAGTCAAGCTATAGTACAATGGAGAACTATAATAGGTTCTATATTTTTGCTCTTGATCCTTATAACTAAAGGTAGAAAGCTAGATCTAGAGTCTATAAAGAAGAATATGCTGCCTTTAATTATAGCGGGTATAGTTTTAGGAGCCAATTGGGCTTTTATGTTTCAGGCCTTTGAATATACTCCAGTGGGAGTTGTAACCTTATTATATTATTCTGCGCCTGTCATAGTATTTTTTCTTTCACCAATAATTTTTAAAGAAAAAATACTACCCCGGCAGTTACTTGGTATTACAGCTGCAATCGTTGGAATGCTTATTATAAATAAAGTGTCCAGGGTAGAGAGTGGATTATCTCTAGGTATCTTATATGCCTTAATATCTGCCTTGTTCTACGCGGTACTTATGATTTCAAACAAGTTTATTAGAGATATAGATGGAGTAACAAGTACTTTTATACAACTATTTGTAGCTATGATTGTTATGACGATCTATATATTTATAACTACAAAAAAGTTAATCTATATACCACAAGGAAGAGATATTATTCTTATTGCCATAGTAGGAGTAGTACACACGGGTATAGCTTTTTATATGTATATCAGTTCTATGCAATATTTAAAGGGGCAAAACATTTCTATCCTAAGCTATATAGATCCGGCATCTGCACTTATATTTGCATTCATGTTTTTGGGTGAAAAGTTAACACCCTATGGAATATTTGGAGCGGCTCTTATACTGGGAGGCACCTTGTATAGTCAAATATCTTATAAGATATCATGATTATGATACCTCTAAGTTTATAATCAGGTCCTACTTGATTATAAACTTAGAGGTTTTTACTTAGAATATAGAAAACTAAAATAAATAAGAAATAGATGCAACCTTTTTAGCAGTCCAGCGTCTAATAAGTACAAGGAGGGGGAAGATTGGAAGAAAAAGAACTAATAAAAGGCTTGAAAAGAAGTAAAGAAGAAGCATACGATGAACTTATAAATCTATACGGCAATAAACTTCTAAGAACTTGCTTCCTTATAAATAAGGACGAAAAAGAAGCAGAGGATATAGTTCAGGAGACCTTTATAAAAGTATTTAATTCTATTAAAAAATTTAAAGGAGACAGCTCCCTCTACACCTGGATCTATAGAATACTTCAAAATACTATAAAAGACAGGTATAGAAATAATATCCTTACAACACCTTATGAAGACTACACGGCAAGCGAAGACAATATGGAAGAGATAGTAATAGACAAGGAAAATAGAAAGATTTTAAAAGAAGAACTAGATAAAATAAACTTTATATATAAGCAGGTCATAGTACTTTTCTATTTTGATGATCTAAGCATTAAAGAAATAAGCCAGGTCCTAGACGAAAAAGAGGGAACTATAAAGAGCAAGCTTTCAAGAGGAAGAAAAATGCTGGCAGAAAACTTAATTAAAGGAGGAGAAATAAATGGACTATAAAGAAAAAGATTTTAAAGAACCTATAGACAGAGAAATAAGAAAGATCTTAAAAGAAGATAGTGATGATTTAAAATTATCCTTTAGTTCAATAGAAAAGATTAAAAAGAGCAGAAAGATAAGCTTAAGAGAGAAAATAAGTACACTTTTAAACCATGAAGTAGAAATTCCATTGACTCCTGCAATCATAGGATTTCTACTAGTTATAGGAATCAGTATATTTCCTAAAGATTTTGAACTTCCAAATAAAACAGAAATAATAATCATAAATGGTTCTGAAATTATAATAGAAAAAAACAAAGGGGTGAGTTAGATGAAGATAAAGATAAAATTGAAAACTCTGATTTTAATTACGATTCTAACTCTAACTTTTATCTTGTTTATGGTTCCGGTTCTCAATATTGAGATTGGAAACTTGCTTAAGGAAAAAAGCTCTGATAAGGCAGAAATATTTTATAGAAGTTATATGAAAAGTCCCCTGAAGATAAACCATGATAAAGGACTATATAGCTATGGAGATTATCTCACAAAAGCGATGAATAAATATCAAATAAGTTCAAGTGGATGGGGAGGAGCTGAGAGGACCAGCCCGGAAAATATGAAAAAGGCTATGGAACTTTATGAAGATATACTAGCAAATAATAAAGACAATGGCTACAAGGGTAAATATGCGAACATGGCCTATACAAAGCTTCTTGATACAAGTATATCTACTCTGGATACAGATAAGCTAGAATATTGGATAAAGTGGGGGATGGAGACTGAAAATGAAGAAATCTCTTATATAAGCAAACTCTATAGAGCCTACTATAAATTTACAGAAAAAGCTTATAAAGAGGCTGAAGAGATGCTTAAAGGGCTTGACAAGGACTTTTTAGATGAGAAATACTACCAGCTTCTAGCAGAAGTAAACCTGCACCTTGATAAAACAGATAAGGCCCGGGAAGCTTATAAAAAATTGGAAGAAATGGGTTCCGGAGGAATGATTGATAGGGATAAAAAATATTTTGGAGGAAGCTACCTGCTTCTAGACCAATATGCCATTGAAGAAAAGTTAGAAAAGCTTGATGGAGAATATAAGGTAAAGGGCAAGATAACAAATGATGGTAAGGGGATG
The DNA here is from genome assembly GCF_029266915.1 of Tissierella sp. GTDB lineage: Bacteria > Bacillota > Clostridia > Tissierellales > Tissierellaceae > Tissierella_A. The sequence continues at coordinate 35,955 of NZ_JARIEF010000105.1, forward strand.
CCCTTTATAGAAGTATATTTAAGTAAAGATATAGGAGTATTTTCTACTCTTGGAAGAGTAGCAGATGCAGTAACTGATAAAAATGGAGAATTTGAAACTCTTCCGCTCAAGCAAGGTGTTTATGATATAGGGATAATGATTAACCCATCTCAACTATATGGCAAGGTGTCCCTAAATGAAAACAGAAACTCTCTTCAGGTAAAAGGAGATCAAAGAGCCGACTTTAAGTTTGCCTCACCCATGTCTATCAATTCTCCAAAAGAAAATGTAGTGGTCAAGGATGGAGAAAAGATAAGTCTAGCTTGGGACGAGGTAGATGGAGCGGAATATTATATGGTAAAGACGATAGCCTTTGATAAAAAAGAAAACGCTGGAGCAGTTTATCATATTCAAATAAAAGATAAAGACGGATTTGAAAAAATAAAAGATAATACTATTGAATTTGGAATTGACAATATAGATAAGCATCCTAAAATATATTCATATGATGATAGCGGGGAAGAAATAATAAATCCAAGAACTATTCTAGCTTCTTTTATACCCAATATAGAAAACCCTCTTATAGTTGAAGCCTATGATAAATCGGATAAGATTATAAACAGCAGTATTAGTTTGATAGATGATTATGATAATATTGTAAGTGTTACCTTCGATACGGAACTAACTAAGGGTGAAAAACTTATACTCGATAAGAAATATGAACAAGCGAAAGATCATTATGAAAACACCTTAAAGAAGGATCCAAAAGATAAGGAGGCACTGCTTTATTTAGCTAGAATGTATAGCATTGGATGGCAAAAAGGTAAAAAAGATCTACCAAAAGCTTTAGAATATGCGCAAAATTACAATGATACTTATGACGACTACAATCTATCCCTAGAGGTCATAGGAGAGATGAATCGTGAGCAAAAGAAAGCAAATAGAGACTATATAAAAACTGTGCTAGATACTACAGATGCGAAAGATAAGAACTATAATTTCTATAGGATACAAGCAAGCTACTTCCTAGCAGAAGAAAACTTGCTAGCAGCAAGAGATAGCTATGAAAAGATAGAAGAACATCAAGACATAGAGATACTTTATATAGATATGTATCTAGGAAACTATGATCGAGTGCTTAAAAAGATTAATGAAGAAGAGATAAGCGTTCTAAAGATGAATCTGTTAAAGTTAGGAGAAGTTTTAAAGAAAATAGAAACTATTCCTGAAAAAGAACTAGAAACCTTCAGAGGATTTTTAAAGACTCTTATAGAAAGAGAAGTGTCTATGAGTGAACAGCGCCAAATATACAAAAACACTCTTAAGATAGTTAAAAATCAAGACCTTAAAGATCTGGTAGAAGAAATTGCCAAAGAAGAATATTTAGAAGATGAATATATAATAGAAGAGTAAAATCTCTAGTATTTTTATTTGACCCCACGAGTTAGACGGGAAATCTAGCTCCGGGGGTCTTTTTATGTTCAAATATAAGCTAAATGTTTTATTAGGATAATATTTTATTCTTTAGGTTTTATTCACCTAGATAATCTAACTTTAGAAACTATATAGATTAAAAGGTTTACATTAGACCTAGATTAGATTAAGATTTAGATATAATTAAGATTTATTAGTATTAGTATTAGAATAAAAATTGAAGGGAGAACTAGATGGCGAATATAATGATACAAGGCACCACTTCATCAGCTGGAAAAAGCCTTATGTGTACTGGGTTATGCAAGATATTTAAAGAGGACGGCTACAAGGTATTTCCTTTTAAGTCTCAAAATATGAGTTCTAGATATTACACTACAAAAGAAGGCCATAAAATGAGTACTGCTCAGGCTATGCAGGCCGTGGCTGCAGGTCTTGAACCTCATCGGGATATGAATCCTATACTGCTCCTGCCAA
>NZ_JARIEF010000106.1 GCF_029266915.1 Tissierella sp.
GAGAGCGACGGGGTGTAGCGCAGTTTGGTAGCGCACGTGGTTTGGGACCATGGGGCCGGGGGTTCAAATCCTCTCACCCCGACCATAATAAGTCGGCAAAAGAAACTATTGATTATTCAATGGTTTCTTTTTTTATGTTTTTTTATATATCCTAATATTATATGCTATTAATTCAGATATAACAAACGCTATCTGTATTAATACAGATTTATATTGCAAAGAATATTTATAGAATATAAACACACGCAATAATTTATTTTTATACAATCTTGTTATTAAATTCTTTTAATACTAGCTATAATTTCATAGCTAGTAAAAAGCCTTATTTGCCTCTTTTAAGAGAGTATATCTATATATGGGGATTTAGTCATTATAATAGAATGAATTGAAATTAGAGCTAGTAGAGGAGCTTACATAGGTTACTCAAGCAGCAGAAGATATATATAACCTCCCAGCTTATAAAACTTAATAACTTCTATATAAACTGATTTTATCTATAAAATATGGATAGGATAATTTAAACTTATTTTGAGAACTTAATTTTAGACATAAAAAAAGAATGTATCATTTAAATGTACATTCTTTCATCTTTTAATTTAAATTGTTTCTCTATAGATTATAGCTCCAAGATCTGAGAATTTTCTTTCTATATCATCATATCCTCTTTCAATATGATAAATATCTTCTATCTCAGTCTTTCCTTCAGCTACAAGTCCAGCAAGAACAAGTGCTGCTCCAGCTCTTAAGTCAGTAGCTCTAACACGAGCTCCAGTAAGACCCTCTACTCCTTGAACAATAGCAGATTTGCCGTCTATTTTTATATTTGCTCCCATTCTCTTAAGTTCATCAACATGCATAAATCTATTTTCAAATACAGTCTCTACAACTACACTTGTACCTTTAGTAAGGGTTAACATAGCCATAAACTGCGCTTGCATATCTGTTGGAAAACCAGGGTATGGAAGTGTTTTTACATCTATTGGCTGAAGATTTTGATTTCCTATTACTCTAATATTTTCTCCATCTTCAATTACTTCAGCTCCAGCTTCTCTAAGTTTTGCGATTACTGGTTTTATATGACTTGATATAACATTTTCAACTAAAACATCTCCACCAGTAATAGCTGCTGCTACTAAAAATGTTCCAGCTTCTATTCTGTCAGGAATGATTTTGTGAGTACATCCACCTAGTTTTTCAACACCTTTTATTCTGATGGTACTAGTTCCAGCACCTTTGATTTTGGCTCCTAGCTTGTTTAAAAAGTTTTGAAGATCTATGATTTCAGGTTCCATAGCTGCGTTATCAAGGATAGTTTCTCCCTCTGCCATAGAGGCTATCATCATTATGTTTTCAGTAGCTCCAACGGAAGGAAAGTCTAAGTATATCTTTCCGCCTATTAGTTGTTCTACTTCTGCGTCAATACTTCCATGTTCAGTGCTTACTTCTACTCCGAGTGCTCTAAAGCCTTTTAAATGAAGATCTACTGGACGAGTTCCGATAGCGCACCCTCCTGGAAGTGATGTTTTACTCTTTCCAAGTCTTGCTAAAAGTGGTCCCATTACTAGAAAAGATGCTCTCATCTTATTTACAAGGTCGTATCTAGTTATATGGTTATTTAAATTTTTTGAATTTATTTTTATAGTGTGTCTGTCTATAAATTCTACTTCAGAACCTAAGGATGTTAAGACCTCACAAATTATACCAACATCTCTAAGATCTGGTACATCTTCTAATATTATATCTTCTGTTCCCAATAATGATGCTGCTATTATTGGAAGTGCAGAGTTTTTCGCTCCATTTATTCTTACTTTTCCTTTTAATGGAGGGCTTTTTTCTACTACTATTATTTCCAAATTCTCTCCCCCTACTTTAATTATAGACATGCCTATATACAAGTATGTATAGTAACATACTATATTATACCCTATTGACAAGCTAATGTTAATCTTTTTTTACCTATTTATCATTTTTTTTAGATTATTAAACTATTGTATCATACATATGAGTATTACTCTTAAAAGTCTATCTTTTATATAATAGTTTACACTCTAATTAGACTTTATAAAAATTTTATAAGTCTTCATAAACATTATTACCCTCGGTGTTTACTATTAAACAACTACTAAAACTCTAAATTAACTAAGTTTTCATATCCTTTTCTCTCTTATATATATTATATCATTACTAACAAAAAGTCATCTCTTTTTAATTGTTCAAGTAGATAAACTCTTTAATCTATAGTATTAAAAATAAAAAACACCCTAATTTATTTTAACAAAAATAAATTTAGGGTATTTCTATAAGAATATTATTTATTTTCTATACTTTGATACATCAAGTCTATTAATAGATCTTTTTAAAGCGGCTTCTGCACGAATAAGATCCATATCGCTTGCTTTAGTAATTCTCTCTTCAGCTCTTTTTCTAGCTTCTTCTGCTCTGTTTATATCTATTTCATCTGGCCATTCTGCAGCGTCTGTAACTATAGTTATATTGTCATTTATCGCACTAACATAACCTTCAGTTACTGAAGCTATTCTTTCAGTACCATTTTGAAATACTCTTACCATCCCGATTCTTAAAGGCGTAACTATTGGTGTTCTTCCCTTTAAAATAGCTAAGTCCCCTTCTATTCCTCTAACTATGATGCTATCAACATCTTCATCAAAAAAGGATTTATCAGGAGTTACTATCTCTAGATGAATTCCAGCCATATTAATCTTCCACCTTTTTAGCTTTTTCTAGTGCCTCTTCAATTGTACCTACCATAAGGAAAGCTGTTTCTGGTATATCATCATGTTTTCCGTCTAGTATTTCTTTAAAACCTCTTACAGTTTCAGATATAGGTACATACTGTCCTGGAATGCTTGTAAATGTTTCAGCTACAAAGAAAGCTTGAGTCAAGAATCTTTGTACTTTTCTAGCTCTTGATACTAGTAGTCTATCTTCTTCAGAAAGCTCATCAAGTCCAAGAATTGCTATTATATCTTGTAATTCTTTATATTTTTGTAGAAGTTCCTGCACACCCCTTGCAACAGAATAATGTTCTTCTCCTACTATTGCAGGTGAAAGCATTCTAGATGAACTCTCTAGTGGGTCTACCGCTGGGTAGAAACCTTGTTCTGATATAGAACGAGAAAGTACTGTTATAGCGTCTAGATGCGCAAAAGTTGTAGCAGGTGCTGGGTCTGTAAGGTCATCGGCTGGTACATAAACTGCCTGAACACTTGTGATTGAACCTTTCTTTGTAGATGTGATTCTCTCTTGAAGCTGACCCATCTCTGTAGCTAGTGTCGGTTGATAACCTACCGCTGAGGGCATTCTACCAAGTAGTGCTGAAACCTCAGAACCAGCTTGAGTAAATCTAAATATATTATCTATAAATAGAAGAACGTCTTGTCCTTGTTGATCTCTAAAATACTCAGCCATTGTAAGGCCTGTAAGTGCTACTCTCATTCTTGCTCCAGGGGGCTCATTCATCTGACCAAATACTAGAGCAGTTTTATCTATTACTCCAGATTCAATCATCTCATGATAAAGGTCATTACCCTCTCTTGTTCTCTCTCCAACTCCTGCAAACACTGAGATTCCTCCGTGTTGAGTTGCAATGTTGTTTATAAGTTCTTGTATAAGTACAGTTTTACCAACTCCTGCACCACCAAATAGTCCTACTTTACCACCTTTAGAATAAGGTGCCATAAGGTCTACTACCTTTATACCTGTTTCAAATATTTCCTGAGAAGTTTCTTGTTCTTCAAAAGAAGGTGCTTCCCTATGAATAGGTAGTGTTTGTGTATCTGCAAGTTCGCTTTTTCCATCTATTGTTTCTCCAAGAACATTAAATAATCTTCCTAGAGTCTTTTCGCCTACTGGAACGGCTATTGGTTTTCCAGTGTCGATACAATCCATTCCTCTGATAAGACCATCTGTTGATCCCATAGAGATACATCTTACAGTATCATTTCCAAGATGCTGGGATACTTCAACTACTATTGTTTCACCTGTTCTATCTATAGTAATAGCGTCTAATAAGTTTGGCAGGTGTTCTTCTTTAAAACGAATATCAACTACCGGACCTATTACCTGAACTACTTTTCCTATATTTTGTTCCATTTGCTCACTCCTTTCTATACTACTTTAATGCTTCAGCTCCTGCAACTATCTCAGATAGTTCCATTGTTATAGCTGACTGTCTTGCTCTATTATAAACCATATTAAGTTCGTCGATTATATCATTTGCATTGTCAGTAGCAGCCCTCATAGCAGCTTGCCTTGCAGACTGCTCACTTGTTGATGCTTCTATAAGAGCTCCATAAATACTACTTTCAACATACTTAGGTATTAAATACTCCAAAACTTCTTCTGGATTGGGTTCAAAATCTATTATTGCCTGAGCTTTTCCTTCTTCTTTTTTAATATTTTCACTAGGCAGCAGTTTTAAGATCTTAGCTTTTTGAGTCATGGTACTTACAAAATCAGTAAATACTACGTTTATCTCATCTACTTCACCTTTTATAAAAAGATCCATAGCTATTTTTGATATATGCTGTGCATCTGAGAATTCTGGTTCTTCTGAGATACCAACAAAGCTTTCAACTATATGATAATCCCTGCCCTTAAAAAAGTCTCTTGATTTTGATCCTACAGTTATTAAAGAAATGGAGTCTTTATCGTTCTTAAACTTGCTATCTACAAGCCTGTTTATATTTGAATTGTATCCTCCTGCTAGTCCTCTGTCAGCATTGACTGTAATATAAAGCGCCTTTTTAACTTCTCTTTGTTCAAGAAGGGGGTGTCTTACATTTACATGTTTAAGAACATTTTGTATGCTTTTTAATACAGTATTGTAGTAAGGTCTAGTTTTTTCCAGCTTTATTCTTCTTTTTCTAACCTTTGTAGAAGATACAAGTTCCATTGCTTTTGTGATCTGTCTAGTGCTTCCAATCCCTTTTATTCTTCTTTTTATTTCTCTGGTGGATTGCGCCAAACTCTCACCTCCATTTTCTTAAACTAGAAGTTCTTTTTAAATTCATCTAATGATTTCTTTATTCCCTCAATTATATCGTCACCTAATACGCCTGTTTCTAATATAGATTTTCCTACTTCAGGATAGTTGTTATGAACAAAATCTAAATATTCTTTTTCAAATAAAGAGATCTGATCAACTGCTATATCCTTTAAGTGATTGTTTGTAACCGCATATAGGATAATTACCTGATCTTCTACAGCTAATGGACTATATTGAGGTTGCTTAAGTACTTCCATAAGTCTTTCACCTTGATCAAGTCTTGCTTGTGTTTCAGGGTCCAGATCTGATCCGAACTGTGAAAATGATGCCAAGTCTCTATATTGTGCTATATCAAGTTTTAATTTACCACCAATTTTTTTCATGGCTTTTATTTGAGCTGCTCCACCTACTCTGGAAACTGAAAGTCCAGTGTTTATAGCTGGTCTTTGTCCTGAGAAGAAAAGATCTGTCTCTAGGAATATCTGTCCATCTGTTATCGAGATAACGTTTGTAGGAATATAAGCTGATATATCTCCCTCTAATGTCTCTATAATAGGAAGGGCTGTGATTGATCCCCCACCATATTCTGGAGATAATCTTGCAGCTCTTTCAAGCAATCTTGAGTGAAGATAAAATACGTCTCCTGGAAAAGCTTCTCTTCCTGGAGGTCTTCTTAAAAGAAGTGACATAGCTCTGTAAGCTACTGCATGTTTTGAAAGGTCATCATAAACTATCAGAACATCTTTACCTTGCGCCATAAATTCTTCCGCCATAGTAACACCAGCATATGGTGCTATATATTGAAGGGGAGCAAGTTCACTTGCAGTTGATGAAACAACTATAGTATAATCCATAGCGCCTCTTTGTTCTAATACATCTACTATTTGTGCAACGGTAGATCTTTTTTGGCCTATTGCAACATAAATACAAATTACATCTGTTTTATCTTGATTTAAAATAGTATCGATTGCAATTGCTGTTTTACCAGTTTGTCTATCTCCTATTATAAGCTCTCTTTGACCTCTACCAATTGGGAATAGTGCGTCTATTGACTTTATTCCTGTTTGAAGTGGTTCATCAACGCTTTTTCTAGTGATAACTCCTGGTGCTATTTTCTCTATAGGACTAAACTTATCAGTGTTAATGCTTCCTTTTCCGTCAATTGGCTGTCCTAGGGAGTTTACAACTCTACCTATAAGAGCGTCACCTACTGGAACTTCAACTATTCTTCCAGTACTTTTTACAGTGTCTCCTTCTTTTATATCTTTATCAGATCCTAAAAGCACACAACCTATATTGTCTTCCTCTAAGTTTAGAGCCATACCAAATACTTCGCCTGGGAACTCTATAAGTTCTCCGGCCATACATCCTTCTAGTCCGTGTAGTCTTGCAATACCGTCTCCAACTTGAATAACAGTACCTACGTCTACAAGGTCAGTTTTACTTTCATACTTTTTAATCTGTTCTTTTATAATTGAACTAATTTCTTCTGGCCTTAACTCCAAATTTTTCACCTCAGTCTTCTATAATGAAATGCTATTGATCATACTTCCTATTTCTTTGAGTTCATACTTTAATGTTGAGTCAATTAACTTTTCATCCATCTTTAGAAGTACTCCTCCTATGATTGATGGATCAACACGATTTAAAAGATT
>NZ_JARIEF010000076.1 GCF_029266915.1 Tissierella sp.
TTATTTCAGAGAAGATTGGGATAAGGGTTGTGTTTAAGGCAATACCAAGCGTACCCATGATCAAAACTGTAGCCCTCATAGCAGTAAAGTAGGTATCAGTTATGGCTTCAGCTCCATAGTTTGAGCCTATCATAATCTCCCTAAAAAAACCCATGCCTTTACTTAAAAGGGTAAATATAGCTATCATGCTTGCAGATTTTGCAAGCTTGTTTTTATTTTTAGTTGTGCTTATATCTCCATTTATAGTTTTCATGATTCTACCTCTTTTTTATGTAATATATAATACTTAATACTTAATACTTTCTACTTGCTACTTAATATTTGCTATTCTATTGTTTTATTATTCTATTATTCAATCGTTTTATTATTTTATAGTTTTATAGTTTTACATTTTTATAGTTTTATAGTTATGGCATTTCTTATATTATATCATAATATAAGAAAAACCGACCAGAAGTTATTGCTTCTAATCGGTCATACTATATCTATTTTATATATCTTTTATAACTTTGCACAGCTATATTGTCTTTTTCCATTCAATGAGCTTCCAGATCTAGAGCTGACATGGGACGTGCTAGATAGTAGCCTTGTCCAAAGGTGCAGCCTTGTTCTCTTAGGATCCTGAACTGTTCTTCTGTTTCTATTCCTTCTGCTATTACCTTTTTACCTAGTGCATTGGCTAGGGAGATCAGCGGCTTTATAATTTCTTTTCCATCTTGTTCAAGTAGGCCCATTATAAATTCCCGGTCTAGTTTTACATAGTCTATAGGAAGATCTTTAAGTCTGGCAAGTGAAGAGTAGCCTGTTCCAAAGTCATCCATAGCCACTTCTATCCCCCAACTTCTAACATCTTCTATATTCTTTTTAATCTTGACACGATGGGTTGAGAATATGGTCTCGGTTAGTTCTAAAACAATTTCATGGCCATCTAGCCCATATTGGTCTAGTTTTCCTCTTATCTCTTTTGAAAATCCGACCTTACTAAAGCTTACAGCTGAAATGTTGATGGATACTTTCTTCAGTTTATAACCTGAATCATTCCATCGCTTCTTCTGGCTAAACACTTCATCTAGCGTATAATTTCCTATTTCATCTATTATACCAGCTCTCTCTGCTACAGGTATAAAGTCTGCTGGAGAGATATATCCTTTTTCAGGATGAAACCATCTTATAAGGCTCTCTACATTTTCAAGTTCTCCAGTTTCAAGGTTTCGAATGGGCTGATAGTGCATTTGAAAATCCTTGTTATCAAGAGCTATTTTTATATCTGAAACTATCGTTAGGTCATTTACTGTGTCGGCTTTATTTTCTTTTGAATAGTATTCGTAACTTGTCCTAGCTGTTTCTTTTGCATACTCTAAGGCCATGTTGGCATGCTTTAAAAGTTCTACAAAGTCTTGTCCATTGCTAGGATAAAGAGCTATACCAATAGTGTTTGATATAAGGTACTTATGGTTTTCATACTCCCATTTTATTCGGGTATCTTTTAATATCTGCACTACTCTTTTATCAATATCTGCTAGTGTTTCTTCTTCGGTAAATATTACTATAAATTTATCTTGAGTTATTCTCGATATTAGATCTGTTTCTTTTGTAAATATCTTTAAAAGGTTGGCCATGTCCATCAGAAGATGATCCCCTGCATGGTGGCCTAGGGTTTCATTTATATAGGCAAAGTCATCTATGTCTATATAAAGAAGCGCTACTGGGTTGCCTCTTTCCCTTACTTTAGGCAGGATAGCTTTAAAAGCTTTCTCTAAAAGGCTTCTGTTAGGCAGGGCTGTTATGATGTCATAAGAGTTTAAGTAGTTAACCTTCTCCTCTAAAACTTTTCTCTCTGATATGTCACAAAGAACTAGGGTATAGTAGCTACCGTTCTTTGAGTTGTCACGGTTCTTTTTAAGAGTTCCATGCATATGGATAGTTTTTCCGCTGCTGGTTCTTAGTTTTAAGTCTTTTGCAAGTTTGTCTCTTTTGCTTATATTCTTCTCTAAAATATCAAAGTCATCTCGACTTATAAGTTCATTTATGCTCTTTCCCTTGATCTGATCTTTTTCGAAATCAGCTATAGTTTTAATATTTTTACTTATTCTAAGTATATTAAAATCTTTATCAAGCCTTATAATGACAACTGCAGCACTCTCTAATACATCACTAATTAGTTGGTTTTGGCTTTCAATATCCAAACTAACTTGTTCTATAGTAAGCTCTTTTTCTTCCAACTGGGCTAAGTTATCGTTTATAATAGTTTCATCTCTATGAAAACGCTTTAAAATCATGCACATCATAAAAAACATAATACAACTACTTAAGAGCAGGTTTATTATATATATAGTACTTGAAGTTAACTCTTTTATATTAAAGAGACCTAATAAATTTGTTCTTAATTCTTGTCCAAGTATAAACCAAAGCATTGCCAGAGCGATATAAACTAGAGTCAAGTTAAAGGCAAGTCTCATTCTTTTTGTTCTAGATTCTATATCTGCTGTTAACAAATTCACTCCCCCTTTTTATAATTTTTTTATTCTATTGCTTACTCTTATACTATCGGCATAATTTGTAGTTTCTTAATGCTTGATTTCCTATTTCTTGAAATATAAAAAATCCTACTTATCTGAAAACAAATGTATCATTACCAATACGGCTATACAAAAATAAAACTCTGTCATAATCATTTTCATCTATATATTCAAAAAGAGTCTTTTCTTTAAAGTGCCTTAGATCTAAAATATCGGTTTGCTTAAAACTCAAGGACATAAATGATGAAAACGGCAAGCCAAAAGAGTCCTGCAGGATTAATGTCTTTCCTTGTTCTACATCATTATTAGTTATTTTTACTAAGGGATAATCTCCCCCAAAATATGATGTATATCTATTAGTAGTTATTGGTAGATTTTCATCAATATTACTTTTTCTTATGATAGTATCTCTAAAGCTACCACTGGCATGATTTATTTTTCCATCATGTTTTAAAATATCAATATCATAACTTGTATCAAAATCAGGATATATTGAAGTATAGTCGTCTATTCCACCATAAAACTTTCCTACCCTTCTTCCCTGGGAACCTAAAAAGTTTTGTTTATATTCATCAACTATAAAGTTATTTATGTTTGTCTTTTCTCTATCACTATTATCATAACCTAGCTTATCCATTACATTTTTATATCCCCAAAAGGCGGTTTCCGTCTTCCAGTGGTGATCTGTGTTAAAAAATAAGTTTTCATAAAATAAATTCTCTTCTTTGATATTTTCTCTTAGATCTAAATAAGGAACACCATGTTTTTTTAAGCCTTTTAAAAAACTATCAGCATTTTCATTATCAAAGTCTGGTAATCCTTTTGGTAGTTCTGGATTATATTTATTTATTTTAGATGGCGCCTGGATATATAGCATATCAATATCTTTTTCTTTTAAAAAGTTATTTAATTCCATCATATTAATTACAGATTTATCAGTCTTACGATTAATGGATGGAAACATTAATTGTCCATTATCCATCTTGATTATTGACCGAGTAACATTAACATCTTCAACTATTTTTTGATTTAGTAGAGAATGTATTGCGCCATTTAAATTTATAAACTCTGATTTTAATAGGATTTCTTCATTATAATGTGTTTCAATTTCTGAAATAAGTGCATCAAATAAAATAAACTCTTTACTAGAACTAGGATAGTTTGATTTTTCCGATGATTTTTCTGATATAGATGTGACTATTGGTTCAGCAGCTTCTTTTGCAGTTCCTATTGCAAAAGTAAATATAAATAGTAAAAATATTATAGCTATTATTTTATTTTTATTAAATTTTTTCTCTTTTAAATTATTCAATTTAAGTTTCCCTCCTTAAAAGTTAAAGTAGATGAATGGATTGTATGAGCCTTTTATAATATAAGATAAGGATAGGGTAAACATTCCTATTATTAATAATATATTTACAGGCAGTAAAAATATATTGTCTTTAAGTTTATATTTATTTGATAGCCATTTAAATAGAGGTGTTGAAAATATTATAGCTAGAATATAGATGTACTTATACTCCATAAAGTATAGTTTACTATAGTCATCTATCCAAAGGTTGTTGTTTAAACCTACCATTGATTTTAGATACTCACTTGCTTTTATTATATTTTCAGCTCTAAATAAAACCCACCCAACTATAACCAAGAGTAGGGTATAGATATGTTTTAACCAATTTAAGTTACTTGCTCTTTTTTCAAAATCAGTGACTTTTTCAAAGGCTATAATAATAAAATAAAATATACCCCAGGCTATAAAGGTCCAGTTAGCACCATGCCATACTCCAGTAAGAAACCATACAACAAATAAGTTAAATATCAATTTAGATTTATTTGCTACCCTACTTCCTCCTAAAGGAAAATAAACATAGTCCCTAAACCAGCTTCCTAATGATATATGCCATCTTCTCCAAAATTCTGAGATAGATTTAGATATATAGGGATAGTTAAAGTTTTCATCAAAATGAAAACCAAACATTTTTCCAAGGCCAATAGCCATATCAGAGTATCCTCCAAAGTCAAAGAATATTTGAAATGTATAGGCTAAGGCTCCAAGCCAAGCAAAAACTACAGTAATCTGATCGCCTTGTAATGCAAAAGCTTTATCTGCAACTATCGCCATATTGTTAGCTATAAGAACTTTTTTAGCTAAGCCGGTAATAAACCTGACTACTCCTTCTGAAAAATCATCAAATGTTTCTACTCTATTTTCAATTTGATCTGCAACTGTTTGATAGCGTACAATAGGTCCTGCTATAAGTTGCGGGAAAAATGATATATACAAACCTACATTTAGAGGATTTTTCTGAACCTGACCATTTTTACGGTATATGTCTATTACGTATGAGATAGCTTGAAAGGTAAAGAAAGATATGCCTATTGGTAATACGATATTGGGTATAGTAATTTTAAATTTAAGTAAATTGTTTATTATTCCTAGTGTGAACATAAGATATTTAAAAATAAAAATAATACTCAGATTAAATATGAGCATGGATACTATAACTAGCCTTCTGGCAATAATATGATCTCTATACTTGTCTACTAATAATCCAAAAATCCAGTTTCCTAATATAGATAAAAGCATCACAAATACAAATCTCGGCTCGCCCCAGGCATAAAATAAAAGGCTAGTTAAAAATAAAAATGCATTTTGTACTTTTCTCTTGTCTTTAAATAATACATAGTATCCAATTAAGACAAGGGGTAAAAATAAAAATATAAATACTGTTGATGAAAATAGCACTTTAGACGTCACTCCCTTATTTAACTTTTATTTCAAATCGTTTTACAAATATAAGTCTGCTTAAATCTTTTTAACAGTTTCTCTTGAGCTAGTTCGATCTCATAGGGATCTTGAAATATTCCAAACACACTGGGTCCGCTTCCGCTCATAAGGCTTGCCAGGGCCCCTTCTTCTATCATGGTCTCTTTAATTTCCTCTATAAGAGGGTTCTCTTTTATTATAAAAGTTTCCATCTTATTACCAAGATTTTTAGCGATTCCTCTTAGGTCTTGCTTTTCTATAGCTTCTATAAGAGCATCAGTCGCCAGTCTTTCTCCCTTTAGATCCAGTCCTTCATAGGCGTAAGCTGTGGAGATTTCTATCTCGGGTGTACAGATCAATATGTTAACTCCCTTAAGAGCTTTTAGCGGGGTAAGTTCCTCGCCTATCCCTCTAGCTAGGGCCGTTCCTCCCATCAGGCAAAATGGAATATCTGCTCCTATAGAAGAACCCAGTTTCATAAGTTCTTCTAACGGCAGATTTAAGTCCCACAGCTGATTTATAGCTTTAAAAGCAGCTGCTGCGTTGGAGCTTCCGCCAGCTAATCCTGCTGCAACGGGTATGTTTTTTTCTATATTTATGTAGAGCCCTCTTTCTATACCTGTGTATAACTTCATAGATTCCCAGACCTTATATACTAAGTTGTGGAAATCCCTCGGCACTTG
>NZ_JARIEF010000077.1 GCF_029266915.1 Tissierella sp.
TCTTCTATACCATACTTTGTATCTCTCTCCAGTGTTAAACTTACAAATGTAGGTAGGTTTATAAACCCTATTGTATAACCATCTGGTTTTGCTTGAGCAAGCTGAGTATATCCAAGCTCTCCGTCAGAACCTTCTCTGTTTATTATAACTAAGTTTTGTCCCATATCTTTTTCTGCTTCAGATGCTAATATTCTAGCTCCTATATCTGTTCCTCCACCCGCTTTATAAGCTACTATAATTTCTATAGGTTTAGATGGATAATTCTCCATATCTACTTCACCTGTATCGTTTTCCTTAGGACTACAAGCTGCAAGCGATACGGCTAGAGTAAGACTTAAAATTACTAATAAGATTTTCTTCATAATATTCTCTCCTTTTTTTAGATAGCTTCAACTATCTTAGTTAAATTAAGCTAAGTTAGTTTATGTATATTAACTTAGTGTTAAGATTGTATTAACTTTAAGTTAATTATAGCATCTAGTTTTTAAAAATGCAAGAAAAAAAGAAGATTAATTTTTTAATCTTAATCTTCTTTAGAAATATTATTTTTTAACTATTTTTAATAGTTTTTTCTCCGCATTTAGGACAAGTAACCCTTATTTTTCCTTTACCCCTTGGATATCTTATTTCTTGCTTGCAATTTTTACACTTAAAATATTTATAGTCTTTTCTGTTATCTATTTTACTTTTAGCTTTTCTTGTTCGGTTAGCCATCTTCGTTTTTGATCCTTTAAAGATCCTTGTTATAGGCTTTACGAGTCTTAAAAACTTTTCATTTTCCATATATCTTTTATTTATATCCTTAGACAAGACTCTATAGTAGGCATAGATAAATATTATCATAGATACTAGAGACGGAATTTTAAGATAAGGAGAAGCAATCGATAGTATAAACCCAAATATTATTATAGTCATACTAAGAGCATCTACGCCATATCTTCCATACATAAACTTTCTTAACCAATTCATCTTTTTAATCCCCTAACTTTTCTTTATTTAAGTTTAACTCTATCATATTGTTTATTATAAAACAATCAGTGATGAATTTAGAAAAACGCTTTAGCAATATTCTTTTATAAGTATTATCTCATAAGCAAGGCAACTATTTTAAATGGGCTCATGGTAGTCTACATCTATTGTTATATTAAAATCTTTGCCGGGAAACTTTTTCTCGAGCAAGGCTTGCGTATGTTCTTTTATATTTTGAATGTTATTTTCTTTTATAAGTTTTTTTCCAAGTATAACCATATCAAATTCTACTAGATCTCTTTCGTTTTCTTCTATAATATTAAAGTCATGCATTGACTTGTATATTGGATATCCCTCTAATATTACCTTAATTTCTTTCCTGAGAGCATATCTTGTTTCCGACTCCTTACCTAGAGGGTCCATGTGTATTACCAGCGTTAAACCATATTTTTCTCCGATTATTCTTTCAGCCCGCCTTATTTCTTCATAAACTTCAACTATATCAAGACTAGCAGGGAATTCTGCATCTATTACTGCCATGGTCTTGTTTTCTCCATATGAATGTATAAGCAGATCATGAACTCCAGTTATATATTTATAGGATAGGACATCTTCTTTTATTCCTCTTATAAGCTCTTTAGATGGTGCCTCTCCTATAAGAGGACTGGTAGTTTCTTTTATAATATTAAATCCATTATAGATTATCAAAAGAGAGACTATAACTCCTATAATCCCGTCTATAGGAAGAGTTGTTAATCTTCCTACCAGTAATGAAATTAAAACTACTGCCGTTGTAAGTACATCACCAAAAGCATCTAGCGAAAGCGCTTTTAGGCTGTTTGAATTTATCCGCTTTGCCAAAGTTTTATTAAATATTCCCAACCAAAATTTAAATAAAATAGATACCAGGAGTATTATAAAAGGTATGAGTTTAAAATCTACCGCTTTTGGATTCATTATTTCTTTAAAGGAACTTATGATAAATTGAAATCCTACAAGCATAACTAAGAAAGCTACAACAATACCCGAGATATACTCTATCCTTCCATGACCGTAGGGATGTTCTTTATCAGGTGGCATCTTTGACAGCTTAAATCCTATAAGAGTTATGATGGAGGAGATAGTATCAGTTGCATTATTAAATCCATCTGCTATAACTCCTATCGATGAAATCATAAAGCCTATAACTAATTTTATAAGCGAAAGAAATATATTAACCACTATGCCTACTATACTTGCCATATAGGCTATACTAAGTCTTTCATCCTCATCATTTTTTGAATTTTTTATAGCCAGCTTTACCAGAAATTTAGTCATATTATCTTTCCTTTACCTTTTTATATTTGCTATTATTTCTGTTAACCTCTTTTTACTTTTTGATAGTCTTTGCTTAAATCCATTATAGTTTTATAAAACTCCTTAAGATAGCCTATCAGTTCTTTATTGTCTAAATAACTTATATTCTTTTCTACTACTCTTTCTTCTCTTTTGGAATCTAGGACTGAGATCTTGTTTTTTTCTTTTATAAGTCCTACTTGTGATACAATTTCCATCCTTTTTTCAAATAAAGTTACCATCTCTTTATCGATCTTGTCTATTTCTAATCTCAGATCTTCTAAACTCTTCATCTTTATTCATCTCCATTAATAGATCTAGTAGAACAATAGCTGCTGCTCCTTCAAGAACTGGAACTGCCCTTACAACTATGCAGGGGTCATGTCTTCCTTCTATCTTTATTTCCTTATTTTCAACATCTGCAATATCTACAGTTTTTTGAACTTTTCCAATTGAGGGTGTGGGCTTTAGCGCAACCCGAAAAATTATAGGCATACCATTGGTAATTCCCCCAAGTATACCGCCGCTGTTATTAGTATAGGTTTTTATCTCTCCATTTTCAGCATAAAATTCATCATTGGCCTGGGATCCTTTTATCCTTGTTATATCAAATCCTCTACCAAACTCTACACCTTTTACTCCAGGAATAGAAAACATCATCTGAGACAAGTTGCTCTCTACAGAATTAAAAAATGGGCTACCAATCCCTGGTGGGAGATTTATTATAGCGAGTTCTACAACTCCTCCAACTGAATCCCCTTCTTCTTTTGCCTTTAAAATAACTTCTTCCATCAATATTTTCTTTTCTTTATCTATAGTCTGGATTTTATTTAGTTTTAAACTAGATAAGAACTCAGGAGTAATATCTCTATCATTAAAAGGAGAATCCTCTATATTATAAATACTTTTTATATGACTGCCTATTATGATGCCCTTTAATTGAAGTATTTGTTTGGCTAGGGCCCCTGCAAAACAAATTGGCGCTGTCATCCTTCCTGAAAAATGTCCTCCTCCTCGGTAGTCATTATTTCCATAATATTTTCGATTTCCAGTAAAATCAGCATGACCTGGTCTTAGAAGATTTTTATTTTTCTCATAATCTTTAGACTTACTATCCTTGTTCTTTATAATTGCACATAAGGGAGTTCCGGTAGTCTTCTCATTAAAATATCCGCTTAAAATCTCAAACTTATCCTCTTCTATTCTGGAAGTAGATATATTATCCCTTCCCGGAGCTCTTCTTGCCATTTCTTCTTCTATAGATTCTAAATCCAGATGAATACCTGCTGGAAGCCCATCTATATTTACTCCCACAGCTTGTCCATGAGATTCACCAAAGAGTGATATTTTAATATTATTTCCCCATATTGAACTCATAATCTCACTCCTAGTTTTAATTTATAACTTATATAATAATTATACTCCAACTGATTGTTTGTTAGGAGATATTTAACTTCCCTATAATTTCATCAATAATATCTTCACTTGTTTTTCCCTCTATATCTATTATTATATCTGCGGACTTATGATAAGACTCTTTCCTTTCATTTATGAAATCACTTATGCTAAGTATATCTACTTTTCCATTTAAAATCGGTCTTCCGGCTTCATTTTTTAATCTATTAAAGATTATATCTGGAGCTGCCTCCAACAATACAAGTCTGCCATTTTTCCTTAGACTTGATATGTTTTCATCTCTTAAGCATACTCCGCCTCCGCAGGATATGATTATACCTCTTTCATCCTCTAGATCTTTAATTATACCACTTTCTAGCTCTCTAAACTTATTCTCCCCGGAATTTGAAAATATTTCTGAAACTGTTTTTTTGAATTTTTCTTCTATTTTTTTATCTGTATCGATTACTTTTAAAAGTAAACGCTTTGCCAACAGATCTGCTATAGTTGTTTTGCCAACTCCAATAAATCCTATAAATACTATATTGTAATCAATCAATTTTTTCATTCCTTTTCCTTAAAAATAAGAGTTTCTATTGTGGAAAAGCTCTTTTTAAACTTGTCTCCAGTTCTTTTAAATATTGATCCCTGAGTTCATCATGGTCTCTTGGGTTTCCTCCAAACAATATGCTTTCAATCACCTTAAGACCTGAACTCTCCAGGATACCCTTATCTATTGCCTTTTCATAGGCTTGCCTCAGTCCATTTTTCTCATATATCTCTCTAGGAGTTCCCATAGAATTATATTTTAAAACTTTTTTTGAAGGAAGAAGGCCGGTGGGTTGATCTCCCTCTAAACGGTAGGCATATCCATATGAAAACACTCTGTCAAAATACCCTTTCATCATGGCAGGTATCTGCCACCAAATAGGATAGATAAATGTTATGGTATCAGCCCAGTCTATATAGTCCTGTTCTTTCTTTACATCGGGCAAGACTTTTTCATCGCTCTCCATCTCCAGCTCCTCCAATGAAAGCACCGGATTAAACTCTTCTAGATAGAGATCTCTTACCTCTATTTCATGCCCTAGATCGAGTGAAAACTTCTCTACATACTCTTTAATTTCATGAGAAAAACTATTTTTATCTGGATTTGAATATATTATTAAATGTTTCATTAAAATACCTCCTTCAAATTTTCTTCTCTAGAACTAGTATTTTTCTGCATTATTATCTAAATGATTCTTATAATCTCTATACTATATTACCCAAGAAAACTTCTTTCTACTAGAAAACATTAAATTTAGTAAAGTTTTTGCTTGGATTTATCAATTTTGGATATTATATAGATGGGTGATAAAAATGGAAATAATTAAAAAAAGAAGGTCGGTCAGAACTTTCGAGGATAAAAAAATAGAAAATTCTCTTAGGGAAAAGATCGAAAATTATTTAACAGATTTAGAAAAAGACTATACTTCAAAATATAAATTCCCTTTGATAGATATAAGTCTAGAAGGTAAAGTTGGTACTTATGGAGTTATTAAAGGCGCAAACTCATATATAGGCGGGGTACTACTTGAAGGAGGAAATCTTGTAGAACTAGGATACTTATTTGAAAAAATAATAATCTACCTTACCTCTCTTGACATAGGAACTTGCTGGCTTGGAGGAACTTTTAAAAGAGGAGAGTTTTTTGAAGCTATGGACTTAAAAGATGATGAAAACCTACTTCTTTTAACGCCTATTGGCTATATAGAAGAAAAGATGAGCTTGAAGGAAAAGTCTATGAGAGTATTAGCAAAGTCAGACCGAAGAAAAGAGTTTGATGAATTATTCTTTGATGAAAACTTAGATCCCCTTTACTTAGATGACTTAAAAGAGTTTAACCTTGCGCTGGAGATGATACGAATTGGACCTTCAGCTTCAAATAAACAACCTTGGAGGATTATAAAGATAAATGGTCAATTTAATCTTTATTTAAAGAGGACTAAAGACTATGCTAAGAATTTAGACTATGATATTCAAATGATAGATATGGGGATAGCCCAATATCATTTCCAAAGTACTTTAGAAGAAAAGGGAATTCAAGGTGCCTGGGAGAGAGTTGAAAATCCTCGTGACTATGAGGGACTGGAGTATATATCCACTTGGATTTAAGAACGGCTAGTTAGTTTAGAAGCTTTCAACTGAATCTTTAAGGTCAGTAAAGATAAAACCTCTTAGGGCTTTATCTTTACCGGCCTTAATTAATTTACTTATTATATTGAAAATATCTAGATTTTTCTATAGAAAAGTTTAGCTATAAGGATTAGTGGTAACATATAAGATAGAACATGAATAGATGAAAGGGTGATATTTTTGAATAAAACAATAAAAACACAACTCAGTCATAGAACTATTAGAAAGTTTAAAGACCAAAAAATAGATGGAAGTATCTTAAACACATTATTTGAGGTGGCAAACCGTACCTCTTCAAGTGTTGCCATGCAAACCTATAGTATAATAAGAGTTACCGATCCTGAAAAGAGAAGAAAAATCAGCGAAATCTGTCAGCAGCCTTATGTAGAAACCGCTCCTGAGCTCCTGATCTTTGTGGTGGATGCATATAGAAATGCTAAAATATCCGAAGAAATGGGAGAAGACTTGCCTAGAAAACGTGACATGGATAGATTTTTCCAAGGTTTTACAGACGGAGCCATAGCCTGCCAAAATATGGTGGTTGCTATAGAGTCACTTGATATGGGAGCAGTTTATCTAGGAAGCATCTTAAATGATCCCAGAGCCTTGATAGAGATACTAGATTTGCCCGAGCTTACATTTCCTATAGTAGGACTTGGCTTTGGCTACCCTGATCAGGAGCCTCAATTAAAGCCTAGAATGAATATAGCTTTAAAGGTGTTTGAAGACAGCTACTCTAAACAAGAAAATTATTTAGAATCAATAAAAGAATATGATAAAGAAATGCAAACTTATTATGATCAAAGAGATACTAAAAAACCTCTTGACGAATTTAGTGAGCAGGTTGTTGGCATCCTTAAGAGAGATAATACTAAAAGAGCAGAACTTCTAAATATAGTAAGAGAACAGGGCTTTGACTTTAAACTAGAAGATTGAAAACGAGGAAGTGATAAAATGGACGGAAATAAGCGTGAAGATATAAAATCTGGAATCAAGGTTGATGTTGTAGAAAAACAAAACCAAAAATCAGGTAAATTAACCCAGGGAGTTGTTCAAGATATACTTACAAATTCTCCAAACCATCCCCACGGGATAAAAGTAAGACTAGAGGACGGAACAGTCGGTAGAGTTAAAAATATATTGTAAATCTTTTACTTATTAAATTGCTGTGATTCTAGAGAGTAAAGCTTCAGTGTAAGAAGAATTTATTATTTTATTTGCCTGAAGACTATCTATCATAGAAAAATAAAAACATGCTGATTACATAATCAACATGTTTTTATTTATTTATATCCTATTGTTTATTTACTATCCTATTGTTTATTTACTATCCTCTTACTCTTTCTCCCTTTGGATCGTAGAACATTCTCTCCTGAAGTTCTGCTTTTATCTCTCCTTTAGAAGTTGATATTTCTACCTTATCACCTTTTTTAGCTTTGCTATCAACTAAGGCATATCCAATGAATTCTTCTACTGTATATCCATAGGTATATGTTGTAACTTCCCCTATTTCCTTACCGTCTAATTTTACCTTGTCGCCTTTTTGTATCTCCGCTTCCTTATCTTCTACTGTAAAGCCAAGCAGATTTCTTTTGGGTCCTTCTTCTTTTAATACACAAAGTTTTTCTTTTCCAATAAAGTCTTTATCACAGTCTACCGACCAATCAAGACCTAGTTCTATAGGATTTGCTCCCTTAAAGTCATCAACTGTTATATAACCTTTTTCAGTTGGGAGGCTTGTAAGAGTTACGTCTGTAGTTACCTCTTCTATGCCATAGGATTTTCCTTTTTCCTTTAGTCCTTCTATTATCTTATCCGTATACTCGGGATGGAAATATAACTCATAACCTAGTTCTCCGGTAAATCCAGTTCTAGAGACCATAACATCTATATCATCAATTTTTGTTTCTTTAAACTCAAAATATCCAAGATCATCTACCTTATCTTTTAATAAGTCGTTTAATACATCTTTGGATTTCGGACCTTGTACAGAATAAAGAGCAGTTTCCTTAGTGATATCTTTAAAGTTTACATCCTTATCTCCAACATGTTTTTTAACCCATTTTTGAAGTTCTTCCATAAATAGAGTTGTTATCCAGTACTTGTCTCCACCATGGTAAAATACGATTACGTCGTCTAGGGCATCTGCATCTTCATTTAAGATAGTTGTATAGGATGCGTTCTTTGGCTCTAATTCACTTATAACGTTTACGCAAATATAGTCTAAAAACTCTTTTGCGTCTTTTCCGGTCACCTCTAAAATGTCATGAGCAAAGTCGAAAAATCCTACCTTGTTTCTTACAGCTTCATGTTCCCTTCTTAAAACTTCTTGATTCTTCATAAATTTCTCCTTTCATCATTTAGTATAGTAACTCTCTATATTAGTTATATACCCGTTTTCTTTTAATTAAACAAATTTTAGATCAATAAGCATCACTTCAAGAGCAATAAGCTTGTTTTCTCAGACTTTAGTTACTGAAGTTATAAATGTACTTTAAGAACTTTATAAATAAAAAAAGTGTGCCAGACCAAATTAATTATTGGCCTTGCACACTTTTTTATTTGATCACTGATTTAGATAAAAAGTTTTTTATATATTTATATCTTCTTTATTTTTAACCTCTTTATACCTAACCCAGCCTTTTTTAGATGCAAATTTTATAAACTCTACGAGACGTCTGAGATCTTCTTTAAACTCATCATCAGTTTCTTTACTAAGTTCTCTAGCTATTTCAAAAATGGATTTTTCTCCATCTATTAAAAGCCAAGCTTTTGAGCTCATCTCATCAAAGGTCATATCTTTTTTAGGTTTTTTTCCTGCTAGCACGCCTGAAAAGCGTGTTAGCGGATGAAGTACCTTAAAGTGAAGAATGACCTTTTCATCTTTAATTTCCCAGTTTTTATGAGTTATCTCTGGAATATAAAGAGCAAAGTTATATTTATCATCCATACTTTCATTTTTTTCTATATTTTTTTGTATATCTTCTTCAGTCTTTCTTTTTTTCTTAAGATTCATTTGTTCTGCCTTTAGATTTTGTAGAATAGCTATATATCCAAACTGCTAAGATTACAAAAATACCTAAAGAAACTGCATTTTTAAGTGCATCATTACCTATTACATTAGCTAAGAAATCTGTTTTTACATTAAGGAATGCAAACAGTCCTATAAGGATACCTGTAAGAGCGTCTCCTGCTACAAGTCCTGAAGCAATTAAAGTACCTCTTTCAACAGCATCATCTTTAGCCATTATATTGTTATCATGATTTGGATCATTTTCTTGTTTATCTTTATATTTTCTCTCTACAAAGTTTCTAACAAGTCCACCTGAGAATATTGCAGTGTTTAGTGATATAGGAAGGTAAAGTCCTAATGCCACTGGTAATATTGGAAGGCCTGCTAAAGCACAGAAAGCAGCTATCATAACTCCTATTATAACAAGTGTCCAAGGAAGCTGTCCTCCTATGATTCCCTCTACTATAAGTTTCATAAGTGTTGCCTGAGGCGCTGTAACTTCTGCTCCTCCGATTCCATATGCATTGTGTAAAAGTAGTACTGTTGCACCTGCTGCAAGGGATGCTATAGCTAAAGCTAAAAACATACCGTGCTGAATTTTTTTAGGTGTACCACCTAGAATATATGTTGCCTTTAGAGATTGTCCAACTCCTCCACCTACTGCTATAGCCACACACACTATACCAGATGCTAAAAGAGCCATTCTCATTCCTTCAGTTCCAGTTGCTCCCATAGCTTTATAAACTGTAGCTATAACTAGAAGTGTTGCTATTGTCATACCAGAAACGGGGTTATTACTAGCTCCTATTACTCCTACCATTCTAGCTGATACTACCGCAAAGAAGAATGAGAATAATACTGCGAGTATTGCTCCTACTGGTCCTATATTTAATGAAGGTATTAACCAAGCTAATAAGAAACCAAATACTGCAGCTGCAAGTACCCATATAATTGGAGCATCCTGCTGAGTTCTATCAGTTGATGCTTCACCCTTACCAAATCCACCCATTGCTTCTTTAAAAGAAGTAAATATTGTAGGTAGAGACTTTGCAAGTGAGAAGAATCCTCCTGCTGCTACCGCTCCGGCACCTATATATCTTATATAGTTTGACCAAACCTGTGATGCAGTCATCTCTGAAATTAAGTCAGTAGATGGGAATATAGCTGTCGGCGCAAATGAACCAAAGAATTTTATTAATGGTATAAGTCCAAGCCAAGCTATTACAGATCCTCCAAACATCAAGATTGAAGTTTGAGTTCCTACAATAAATCCTACACCCATTAGAGAAGCAAGTGTATCTACACCAATTACTGCTCCTTGATAAGATGTTATTGTATAAGATGCTGATTCACTCCAAAGGCCTAAACCTCCTGAGAATATCTTGTATCCAAGTCCTACTCCCATACCTTTTAGTAATGATTGGAATCCTTCTCCACCCTGGCTTGAGTTTACTATTATTTCAGCTTGAGCCATTGCTTCTGGATAGATAAGGTTACCGTGTTCTTCTACTATCATATATTTACGAACTGGAGTTACAAAATAAACTCCCATAAATCCACCTATTATTGTAACTATTGCTACTGTCATAATTGATAGATCAAAACCTATAAGAATAATAGCTGGTAAAACAAATATGATTCCCCCTGCTATCGATTCTCCAACTGCTGCAAGAGATGCTACATAATTGGCTTCAAGAATACTATTTCTTTTAAATACAGATTTCAAAAGACCAGTTGCAAGAATTGCTCCTGGTATACCTGCTGATATAGTAAGACCTACTTTAAGACCCAGGTAAGTATTTGCTGCAGCAAATATAACAGCAAATAATATACCCATTAATATAGAATATCCTGTAGCTTCAGGGACTACTTCGGTTGTAGGAACGTACGGTATATAATCTTCTCCTTTAACCCCGCCGTAAGCGGTTCTTGACAATCTTTTTGAAGCTTCAGACATAAGAATTCCTCCTAATTTTATTTTAAATTTTTATTTTAAATTTTCAAGCAATGCTACTAAGAATTTCCAAACTCTTCCTGCTGACTCTATACTTATATGCTCTTTTTCTGTGTGAACGTCAAATAAATTCGGTCCAAAACTTAACATATCAGTTTCTGGTAGTATTTCTTTTAAAAGTCCGCACTCAAGTCCAGCATGTATTGCACTTACTTCTGCTTCTTCACCAAATAGTTCTTTATAAACTTCTAAAGCTTTATCTCTTACAGGTGAGTTTTCTTCAAACTGCCAAGCTGGATAGTTTCCTTCTTCTTCTACATCTGCTCCTGCTCTTTTAGCTATAACTTCAAGTTTGTTTAACATTTCTCTAAGAGAAGAACTAGAAGCTGATCTTACTGATGTTATATATTCAATAATTCCTTCTTTTTCTTCGATTATAGCATTGTTTAAACTTGTTTGAACCAGTCCATCAATGTCTCTTGACATGTATTGAACTCCGTCTGGAACCATCATAATATAATCTATTACATTTTCACTTAAATCTTTAGTATAAGTTTCTTGGATTTTTACTTCTTTAACTTCTATTTTTAATCCTGGATCTTCTACTCTATACTCTTCTTTAAGTTTTTCACCAAAACTGTCAATAACTTTCTTAAGCTCTTGGATGTTTTCGGTTAAGAAACTTACCTCGGCTATATTAGTTATTGCATTGTGCTTAGTTCCTGCGCTTAGCTCTGAAATAGTTAAGTCGCTGCTTCTTCTAGCTGTATCTAGAATTCTACCCATAAGTTTGATAGCGTTTGCTCTTTGCTTTATGATTTCCATACCAGAGTGTCCGCCTTTTAGGCCTGTTATTTTAACCGATAAACCTTCACCCTTATTCTCTTCTTTTTCTAGCTTAAATCTAGTAATCTTAGTTGCTCCACCTGCACAGCTAGTTAAGAAAATTCCTTCTTCTTCAGAATCTATATTTAAAAGAGTTTTACCTTGCAAATGCTCACTGCTCAGTCCATGTACTCCGTCCATACCAGTTTCTTCATTAGTTGTTATAAGAATCTCTAGCGGAGGATGTTTTAAATCATCTGAATCTAATATCGCAAGTCCAAAAGCTACTGCAATTCCGTCATCCGCGCCAAGTGTTGTATCATTAGCTCTTAAAAAGTCTCCTTCAACGATCATTTCGATCGGATCTTTTGAAAAGTCATGATTGCTGTCATTTCCCTTAACACATACCATATCCATGTGTCCTTGGATTATAACAGGCTCTAAATCTTCGTATCCTTCTGTTCCTGGTTTCTTGATTATAACATTATAGATCTCATCTTGATAAACTTCTAAATCTCTTTCTTTTGCAAAGTTTACAAGAAAATCACTAACCTGTTTTTCCTCACCTGAACATCTTGGAACTTGATTTAATTCATAAAACCAATTAAAAACTTTTTTTGGTTCTATTTCTCTTATATCTGCCATTTCTATTCCTCCTTTTAATTTATAGATAAATAAATACAGCTTATTTATCCTACCTGAATTATATACCCACTTGAAAAAATATTCAACCGCTTTTTAGAGATTAGTTAAAAGTTTGTCACCAGACTAACACGTTAAAGCAAGACTTACAGAGGTTTGTAAGTCTTGCTTTAAGCTTTAAAATTGTAGAGGGGCTTAATTATATCTATGACTTCTACAGTTTCATCCAAAGCCTGGATTATCTCTTCCATAGGTTTATAGGCATCTGGACTTTCATCTAGTGTAGACTTACCGACAGATGAAGAATAGATTCCTTCCATAGACTTTTTAAATTTATCAAGATCTAAAGTTTCCTTAGCAGCTGTTCTGCTTAGGAGTCTGCCTGCTCCATGGGGAGCAGAGTAGTTCCAGTCTTCGTTACCTTTGCCTCTTCCAAGTATTGAACCATCTCTCATATTCATGGGAATCAGTACTTTTTCTCCTTCATAGGCCGATATGGCTCCTTTTCTTATAATGTTGTCCTTAAAGTTTATATAGTTATGAACTGTTTCAAACCAGGAAAAATCCTCTAGTGATTTATTGTATAATTCCTTAAGAATACTATCTGCCATAGT
>NZ_JARIEF010000064.1 GCF_029266915.1 Tissierella sp.
AAGGGAAGCTAGACCCGATATAAAACTTGGCATATGCGGAGAACACGGAGGAGAACCATCTTCAGTAGAGTTCTGCCACATGATAGGGCTTCAATATGTTTCTTGCTCACCATTTAGAATCCCAATAGCAAAACTTGCAGCAGCTCAGGCAGCTATAAAACATAAATAATATAAATAAAGATAGATAGTACTACTATTACTAGTCTTATCTTTTTTCATATAAAGCTTATAGTTTAGTGGAATCTGTGATAAAATAGAGATAGAAAGTTAAAAATGGAGGAGTTCAATGGATTTTAAAGTAGGAGATATATTAGAAGGTAGAATAATAGACTTTACTTATGAAGGTAAGGGAGTTGTAAAGCTAGATAAGTTTATTATATTTGTTCTTGGAGGCGTTATAGGGGACAAGGTAAGCTTTAAGGTAACAAAGATAAAGAAAAACTTTGCAGAAGCAGAAGTACTAGAAATACTAGAACCATCAGAAGATAGAGTAGAGAAAAAGATGGACTTACAAGAAGCAGTAGGAGTTATTCCATTAGTAGAATATAACTATGAAAAAGGATTAGATTGGAAAACTGAGAAAGTTCAAAAGGATCTGGAGAAAATAGCAGGTATATCAACTGTTACGGTTAAAGATACTATAGGAATGGAAACCCCATTTAAGTATAGGAATAATGTACAGATAGCAGTTGGAGAAAAAGATGGTAAAACTGTAGTAGGATTTTATGAAATAGGAACAAATGATATTGTAGACATGAAATCGAGCATATTAATAAATAAAAAAGCTAATGATGCTCTAGGAGCAGTAAGAGGATGGATAGATAAATACGATATAAAGCCTTACAATAAGAAAACTAAAAAAGGTAATCTTCGCCATATCGGTATTAGAATAAATAAAGAAGACAAGATAATGGTAATATTGGTTACAGCTCATAAAGAACTTCCATATAGTGAAGAGTTAATTAAATCTTTAAAAGAAAAAGAAGTTATCAGTATCTATCAAAATATAAACAGTGAAAAAGATTCAACTACTTATGGTAGAGAATACAAATTAGTTTATGGTCATGAATCACTTATTGATACTATAGGAAAATATAAATTTAAAGTTTCACCAAATTCATTCCTGCAGGTAAATAGAACTCAGGTTGAAGTTCTATATGATAAGGCGATGGAGTTTTTAAATCCTAAAAAGGATGAACTGATAGCAGATCTTTACTCTGGAATAGGAACGATTTCAATATATATAGCTAAAAAAGCTAGAAAAGTAGTATCAGTAGAATCTGTAAAATCAGCAGTAGATGATGCTAAATATAATGCTATGCTAAACAATATCGAAAACATAAGATTCTTAAAAGGTAAAACTGAGTTAGTATTACCCAAACTAGTAGAAGAAGGACTTAAAATAGACAAGGTAGTTTTAGATCCACCTAGAAAAGGTGTTGAGAAAGAAGTACTTGAAGCAATAATCAATTCAAGTCCAAAAAGCATAGTATATCTTTCATGTAACTCCAGTACAATGGCTAGAGACGTAAAGATATTAGTAGAGAGTGGATACAAGCTAAAAGAAGTACAACCAATAGACATGTTCCCACATACAGCTCACATTGAATCTGTTTCACTTCTTATGAAATAAGAAGAACAAACCCCCCTTCAGATTTATTTCTGAAGGGGGGTTTTGATATAAAGTTTTACAAATAGTTAATGCAAAAAAAAAAGTATATAATTATTCTATTGTATCTTTAATATTATTCTATTAACTCATTTCCCTAAATTATCTTTAAAAGAATTTCATAGAATATATACTGTTTTATGATAGTGGATAAAAATAAATTCTTAACACTATCTTAATACTGTAGTATAAACCGTAATGCTATTCTAATGTGCTTTATGATATACTACTTAAAAAGGAAAAAGGAGTTCTTATAATGATACATCAAACTGACTCTAACTCACTGATCAAAAATCTTTCACATATATCTTCTGAGAAAAAAAGAGGTAAACTAAAAATTTATTTTGGATATGCTGCTGGAGTAGGAAAGACTTGTACTATGTTAAGTGATGCCCATAATGCAAAAGAAAATGGGATTGATGTTGTCGCAGGCTACATAGAAGCACATATTAGAGCAGAAACTTTGGCTCTAATAGAAGGACTAGAAACTTTGCCGGCACTTGAAATCCCTTATAAAGGAATTACTCTAAAAGAGTTTGATTTAGATATGGCACTAGAAAGAAATCCTGAACTTATTTTAGTAGACGAACTGGCACATACTAATGCAGCAGGATGTCGTCATAAAAAAAGATATCAAGATGTTGAAGAGCTTTTGCAGGCTGGGATTGATGTATATACTACTGTTAATGTTCAGCATATAGAAAGTCTTAATAATATAGTTGAATCTATTACCAATATTAATGTAAATGAACGTATTCCTGATAGTGCTTTTGATATGGCAGATCAAATTGAACTTGTAGATTTAGAACCGGACAATCTAATAGAGAGACTAAATAAAGGTAAGATTTATCCTGAAAAACAAGTAGAAAGAGCACTTGAAAATTTTTTTGTAAAGGAAAAACTTATAGCTCTTAGAGAGATTGCATTACGACGTACTGCTGATCAGATAAATAGAATAGCAGGACAAAATAAATCTTCAAAAAATGGTATATTCTATACAAATGAACATATTTTAGTTTGTTTATCATCATCATTTTCCAATGCAAAGGTAATTAGAACAGCTGCAAGGATGTCAGATGCATTTCATGGATCATTTACAGCTCTGTATGTTGAAAGACATGATAAGAGATCAATAGGTAGAAAATATAATAATGAATTGGAGAAGAACTTAAGATTAGCAGAGCAGCTTGGAGCCCAAATTGCTAACGTATATGGTGAAGACATCCCAGCTCAAATTGCAGAATATGCTAAAGTAAGTAGAGTTTCTAAAATTGTTATAGGCCGTTATTCTCAACATAAGAGTTTTTTTAAACTCAATTATATTGATAAACTAATTGAGTTAGCCCCCACAATAGATGTTTATGTAATTCCAGATATGCAAGCATCCGTAAAAAAAAATGAATTTAAACTGCAAAAACCTTCAAATCTTTCTATTGTTGATACCTTAAAGTCGATAGGTCTTTTATTAATCTGTACTATGGTAGGGTTTTTATTTGAGTATCTTAATTTTAATGTTGAAAACATAATTATTGTTTATATTTTAGGAATTTTAATAAATGCAATAATAACAAATGGAAGGATGTATAGCGCAATATCTTCAATCCTGAGTGTTTTAATATTCAACATCTTTTTTACAGAACCTCACTACTCATTAAAAGCATATGACCCTGGGTATCCAGTAACTTTCGTAGTTATGTTATCTGCTTCATTAATTACTTCAACACTTACTAAGCAGATAAAAGAACAAGTTCATCAGTCAGCAGAAAAAGCTTATAGAACAGAAGTGCTTTTAGAGACAAGTAGAAAGCTTCAACTTGCCAAGAACAAAGAAAATATATTAATCGAAACAGCTAAACAAATGGTTAAATTATTAGATAGAACTATTACATTTTATTCTTCTGACGGGGATAGTTTAGACCCTCCAGTAGTATTTTTAAGCGAAGACTCACTAGTCGACCCCCAAGAATATACTGGGAGAGAGGAGCGGGCTGTTGCGCAATGGGTGTTTAAAAACAATAAGCGAGCGGGCGCTACCACTAACACACTTTCAGGGGTAAAATGTATGTATCTAGCTGTTAGAGGTAGTGGCACTGTTTTAGCAGTGGCCGGTATAGCAATGGATAAGGATGAAGCTTTAGAAACATATGAAAAAGGTCTATTAATTGCAATGCTAGGAGAATGCTCATTAGCACTTGAAAAAGAGCTGTATAATGAAACACAAAAGAAAACAAGTATGGAGATGCAGCAAGAACAGCTTCGAGGGAATCTGTTAAGGGCTATATCACATGATCTGAGGACTCCGCTTACAAGTATTTCTGGTAATGCAGGAATTCTCAAAGGAAACTCACAAGTTTTAAGTGAAGAACAAAAGCAAGATCTCTATACAAATATTTATGATGATTCACTTTGGCTTATCAATTTAGTGGAGAATCTTCTTTCTATTACTCGAATTGATAATGGCAGATTAAACTTAAACATGCAAGCCGAGTTATTAGAAGAAGTAATTACAGAAGCATTACTTCATATTAATAGAAATAGTATAAAATATATTATAAAGACCACTATAAGTGATAATTTACTAATGGCAAAGATGGATTCGAGACTTATTATTCAAGTAATTATTAATATAGTTGATAATGCAATTAAATATACTGATCCAGGTTCTCATATTAATATTTCTGTTACAAAGGAAGCTCAAAATATTAGAGTTGAAATCGCGGACAATGGAATTGGGATTTCTGATGAAGTTAAAACAAAGTTATTTGATATGTTTTATACTGCAGATAATATTTTTGGAGATGGGCGAAGAGGACTTGGTTTAGGTCTTTATCTTTGTAAGTCAATAATACATGCACATAATGGTAATATTTATGTGAAAAATAATATTCCATATGGTACTATATTTGGTTTCACTTTGCAATCAGAGGAGATGAATATAAATGAATAAGCCTTTAATTTTAGTTATAGAAGATGATAAAGCTATACGGACACTTATTACAACAACTCTGGAAACTCAGCAATACCTTTACCATACTGCTGAAACTGGATCATCAGCTATAGTTGAAGCTGTTTCAAAACAACCAGATATTATTATTTTAGATCTAGGATTGCCAGATATGGATGGAATAAATATAATAAAGAAAGTACGTTTATGGACTAATACACCTATTATAGTTGTAAGTGCCAGAAGTGAAGATCAAGATAAAATAGATGCTCTAGATGCTGGAGCAGATGATTATATAACTAAACCATTTAGTGTAGAGGAGCTTTTAGCTAGACTAAGGGTAAGTCTGCGAAGGATACGTTATGACAATGATAAGCTGCTTAAAGATTCAACGATTTTTATAAATAGTAAGCTTAAGATTGATTACGCTGCAGGATGTGTTTGGATTGAAGATGAAGAAATTCATCTTACACCTATTGAATATAAATTGTTGTGTCTTCTAGCTAAAAACATTGGCAAGGTTCTTACACATAATTTTATATTACATGAAATTTGGGGTCAATATACAAGTGACGTACCAGTTCTAAGAGTTTTTATGGCTACACTTAGGAAAAAAATTGAAAGAGATTCCTCACAACCTAAATATATTCAGACTCATATAGGAGTTGGATATAGAATGCTCCATGCTTCAGATGACAATAAATCTATTTGAATTGAATAATTATGTGTTCATAGAGTTAATACTAATATAAAATCCACTGAATTTAAAATATTCAGTGGATTTTTGCTTAGAAATATATATCTAAAAAATTATAAATCTTTATATAATATTAATTCTTGCTTATTAACCCTAACACTAAATTAATATTATAAATGTTAAAATTAATCCAGAACATAAAAGAGGAGGAGCAGCAATGGATATTTTTATGATAGGAATAATTGTATTAAGCTAT
The DNA here is from genome assembly GCF_029266915.1 of Tissierella sp. Taxonomy (GTDB): domain Bacteria; phylum Bacillota; class Clostridia; order Tissierellales; family Tissierellaceae; genus Tissierella_A. The sequence continues at coordinate 5,567 of NZ_JARIEF010000064.1, forward strand.
TTGTTTATTAAGATTTTTGCTGACTGGTGCGAGAGGCAGATTGAAAAAATCTAGAGGGGGTGGTTGATTATGATATTTCTAGGAGTTTTGATTACTGCGCTAGGTGCATATCTGTTATTTAGTTTGGTGAATCCAGAAAAATTTTAAATAAAGGTGGATAAAATTATGTTACAAACAATTATTATACTGGCAATTTTTTTTGTAATTATTATTCCTACGGGAAAATATTTATATCATATAGCTGAAGGAAAACCGACATTTGCTGATGGATTTTTCAATCCTATTGATAATTTTATTTTTCGTTTAGGCCATATTGATAAAGAAGAGATGAACTGGAAACAATATGCGGTTGCTATACTTATTACTAATGCTGTTATGGTTATGATTGGATATTTTATATTAAGAATTCAATCTATACCTATATTAAACCCAAATAGAATTGCTGGGATGGAGCCTAGCCTATCATTTAATACTATTATCAGTTTTATGACTAATACAAATCTTCAGCATTATTCTGGAGAATCTGGCTTAACTTACTTTAGTCAAATGACAGTAATAATATTTATGATGTTTACTTCGGCGGCTACAGGATATTCCGCTGCTATGGCTTTTATAATAGGTCTTGCTGGAAAAAGAAAATCACTTGGTAATTTTTACGTGAATATTGTTCGAATAACAACTAGAGTACTGGTTCCACTTTCACTTGTAATAGGTATTATTTTGGTTTCTCAAGGAGTACCGCAAAACTTATCTAAAAACATTACATTACTAACTATTGAAGGGAAATATCAAGATATTGCAATGGGTCCAGTGGCAGCATTGGAATCAATCAAGCATCTGGGTACAAATGGAGGAGGTTTTTTTGGAGCTAACTCATCGACTCCTTTTGAAAATCCCAATATAATTACTAATATGATAGAAATGCTTTCTATGATGCTACTTCCGGGAGCATGTGTTATTGCTTTTGGTCATATGGTAAGTAGACCAAGAAAAAACAACAAGAAAAAAAATAGTTTAATAGGTAGTGAAGCAAAGCCAATTATTGCAGTAATGTCTTTAATATTTATAATCGGAATATTAATAAGCTTCAGGTCTGAAGTTGCTGGCAATCCTGTACTTGAAAATGTTGGTTTAAGTCAAAGTATGGGGAATATGGAAGGAAAAGAGACCAGATTTGGAATTGCCCAATCTACTTTATTTACTACAGTAACCACTGCCTTTACGACAGGATCTGTAAATAATATGCATGATACTCTAACTCCTTTGGGAGGATCAGTCCCACTGATGAATATGATGCTCAATGTAGTATTTGGAGGAAAGGGAGTGGGGCTTATGAATATGATTTTATATGCTATACTTTCTGTATTTATATGCGGACTTATGATTGGACGTACTCCTGAATATTTAGGTAAGAAGATTGAAGGCAAAGAGATGAAATTAACAGCATTAGGTATTATTGTTCATCCATTGTTAATATTAGCATTTACGGCTCTAGCAGTATCAGTGCCTGCTGGGTTAGCTGGGATAACAAATCCAGGACATCATGGATTAACTCAAGTGCTTTACGAGTATGCTTCTTCTGCGGCAAATAATGGTTCTGGATTTGAAGGATTAGCAGACAATAAATTGTTTTGGAATGTCACTACAGGCTTAGTTATGTTTTTTGGAAGGTATTTATCTATTGTTATTCAATTGGCGATAGCCGGTTCGCTAATGATGAAAACTACAGCTAATGAGTCTTTTGGAACATTAAAAACTGATACTAGTACTTTTAGCATATTTCTATTTATGGTAGTTATGATTATAGCTGCATTAACTTTCTTTCCTGTAATGGTTTTAGGACCAATAGCAGAGCATTTAAAATTATAAATTAGGAGGACATTTTCATGAATAATGAACAAAAAAAGAAATTTATAACAAATGACATTTTTAAATCTTCTGTTGTAGGAGCGTTTATTAAATTAAACCCAATATATATGATGAAAAACCCAGTAATGTTTGTTGTAGAAATAGGATTTGCCATAACACTTTTGCTCTGTTTCTTTCCTAATATTTTTGGTGATGAAGGAAATAATTTGAGATTATATAACGCTATAGTATCTCTAATACTTTTTATAACATTACTGTTTGCAAATTTTGCAGAAGCGGTAGCAGAAGGCAGAGGTAAAGCACAAGCTGAAAGTTTGAAAAAAACTCAAAAAGATATGGAAGCTCATATTTTTAGTGAAGATGGAGAAGAAATAATTGTAAATGCAAATACTCTAAAAAAAGGAGATATAGTTTTAGTTAAAATGGGTGAAATTATACCCAATGATGGAGAAGTAATTGAAGGAATCGCATCTGTCGATGAATCTGCTATTACGGGAGAATCAGCACCAGTACTAAAAGAAAGTGGAGGAGACTTTTCGTCTGTTACTGGTGGTACTACTGTAGTAAGTGATTGGCTTAAAATTAAAATAACCTCCAATCCAGGAGAATCTTTTATAGACAGAATGATAACTTTGGTAGAAGGAGCATCACGTAAAAAAACACCAAATGAAATAGCCTTAAATACATTACTAGTAAGTTTGACGATCATATTTTTAATAGTAATAGTTACTTTATTCCCAATAGCAGATTATATTGGTATTAGATTACAAATATCTACATTAATAGCTTTAACCGTTTGCTTGATACCTACAACTATTGGAGGTTTATTATCAGCTATAGGAATAGCTGGTATGGATAGGGTTACTCGTTTTAATGTAATTGCTATGTCGGGAAAAGCAGTAGAAGCATGCGGAGATGTGGATACAATGATATTAGATAAAACTGGTACCATTACTTATGGTAATCGTATGGCAGCTAAATTCATTCCAGTGGAAAATATAAGTGAGCAAGAGCTGATTCATTATTCTATGATTAGTTCTTTAAAAGATGATACGCCAGAGGGTAAATCTGTAGTAGAACTAGGAGAAAGTCTTAGTGGAAATAAACTAGAGATCATAGTAGGGATGGAATTTATGGAATTCACAGCTCAAACACGTATGAGTGGTGTTAATTTACCTGATGGAACTGTAATAAGAAAGGGAGCTTCAGATGCTATTAAAAAATATGTAATAGAGCTAGGAGGGGAAATACCTATAGATTTAGAGACAAGAGTTACAGAAGTAGCTAAGCTTGGAGGTACTCCGCTAACAGTATGTGTAGGAAATCATATTCTTGGTGTTGTTTATCTCAAAGATACCATAAAACCTGGTTTAGTTGAACGTTTTGCTAGACTTAGATCAATTGGTATTAAAACTATTATGTGTACAGGAGATAATCCTTTAACTGCAGCTACGATAGCTCAAGAGGCAGGTGTAGATAGTTTTATTGCAGAATGTAAACCTGAAGATAAAATTGAAGCTATCAAGAAAGAACAGTCACAAGGAAAAATTGTAGCAATGACTGGTGACGGAACAAATGATGCTCCAGCGCTTGCACAAGCTGATATAGGAATTGCAATGAATAGTGGTACAACTGCAGCTAAAGAAGCAGCAAATATGGTTGATTTAGATTCTGATCCTACAAAAATACTTGATGTAGTTGAGATAGGAAAGCAGTTATTAATTACAAGGGGATCCTTAACCACATTTAGTATAGCAAATGATGTAGCAAAATATTTTGCTATTATTCCTGCAATGTTTATGTCAGTTATTCCTCAAATGAAAGTACTAAATATAATGGGTTTATCAAATTCATATAGTGCAATATTATCTGCTTTAATTTTTAATGCTGTGATAATTCCATGTTTGATTCCACTTGCTATGAAAGGGGTAAAATATAAACCTCAACGTTCTGAGAAAATGTTATCACATAATATGCTAGTCTATGGATTAGGAGGAATTATATCTCCATTCTTAGGTATAAAAGTAATTGACTTAATGATTTCACCTATTCTAGCAATACTAAACTTGTAAATCGATATAGTTATTTAAATAATCTATAATAAATGGGAGGTAGTAAAATGAAAAGATTATTAAAAGAAATTAAAACCCCTTTTTTAGTGACATTAATTTTGTTTTTAATTTGTGGTTTAATTTATCCCTTATTACTTACTGGAGTTAGTCAATTAGTATTTGCAAAACAAGCTAATGGAAGTTTGATATCTATTAATGATGAAATAGTGGGATCGTCACTTATAGGACAAGACTTTACTGATGCCAGATTTATTAAAGGGCGTCCGTCAGCAGTGAAATATAATACCTATACATTGTTAGACAAGGAAAATGGAAACTATAATGGAGTTGGATCTGGTTCAAACAATTATTCAACTAGTAATGAAGAACTCTCAAATCGAGTTAAAGAAGATATAGATGAATTTTTAGAGGCTAATCCTTCAATTAAAATAGGAGATATTCCTACAGATCTGTTGACAGAATCTGGTTCTGGTTTGGATCCTCATATTAGTCCAGAATCTGCTTTGATTCAAGTACCACAGATTGCAAAAAATACTAATTTATCTGAAGATAGATTAATTGAAATTATAAAATTAAATACTAAAGAAAAGTTATTTGGAATTTTCGGGGAAGAAACTGTAAATATATTAGAAGTTAATTTACAAATAGCTCAGGATCTAAAGCTTATAAGCAAAAAAAATAATTAGATATACTATATAAATTGGGTAATTAAATACAAATAAAATAGACTAGGTGAAAATTATGAGAAAAAGTATAAGATTAAAATTCTTAGCAGTTTTTATGTTGATATTTATAGTGCTTGCGGCTAATAGTATTTGGGCTATTTGGAATTTTAATAGCCTTAGTGAGTCAATAGAAAATATAATGCAGGCAAACTATAAAAGTATTGTTGCCGCACAAAATATGACAATTGCTCTAGAGCGACAAGATTCTGCAGAACTTGCACATATGTTTTCTAATAGTGAAACTAAGATACCAGATTTCAAGAAAAATGAAATAGAATTTCTGAAATGGTTATCTAGAGCAGAAGATAATATAACAGAACCGGGAGAAAAACAAATTTTAAATAAAATTAATAAACTTTATGCACAATATATAGAGTCTTTTACTATATTTGTTGATATTCAGATGGAAGATATAAATAAAAGTAGAGAATACTATTATAATGAAATTTTGCCTATTTTCGAAGAGACAAAGTCAGAGAGTAGAAATTTACTCAATTTAAATCAAGAAGGAATGGTAATAAGAAAAAACAAAGCTCATAAAATCTCAACTCAAGCAACTAATTTAACTATGATGGTTTCTTCAGCAACCATTATTATAGGTTTAATATTAGCTATTTACCTAAGCAACAAGATAGCTAAGCCGTTGTATCATTTGATTGAGGAAATAAAAAAGATTGCTAAAGGGGATTATAACAATCAACTGCTTATAGAATCAGATGATGAGATAGGAAGACTTGCAGAGGAATTTAATATAATGACTAAAAAATTACAGTCATATGAACTTTTAAATATTAAAAAACTTAAAGGTGAAAAACAAAAAGCTGAAGCAATAGTTGAAAGCATAGAAGACAGCATAATTGTAACAAATGAAGAAAACAAAGTTTTATTGGTTAATAGAGCAGCAGAGAAGGCACTAAATGTAAGAGAGAAAAATGTTCTTAACAAACATTTTTTAGAAGTAATAAAAAGAGAAGATGTATTTGAAATGATAAATAAAGTCAAAAATATAATAGATATGAATGAATATAAGAAATATAGTGATATAGTTATTAAAGATGAAAATGAAACAAATCATTATAGGATTTATGTTAAACCTATAATAACAAGAGACGATGAAAATATAGGTGTAGTAACACTTATGCAAAATGTTACTAGATTTAAAGAAGTTGATCAATTGAAATCAGAATTTGTTTCAACTGTTTCTCATGAGTTTAGAACACCACTTACTTCAATTGCGATGAGTGTAGGATTACTGCTTGATAAGATACCAGGAGAGATAAATGAAGATCAAAAGGAATTGATTGAAGCTATAAAAGAAGACTCAGATAGACTAATAAATTTAGTTACTGAACTCTTAGATCTTTCAAGAATAGAATCTGGAAAAATACAGATGAATATTATATCAAATGATATAAAAGAAATTGTAAGTAGCACGGTTAAACATTTTAAATTGCAAGCAGAAATGAAAAATGCAACTATAGATATTGATATTAAAGAAAATATGGCAAAGGTTAAGGCTGACTATAATAAAATATCCTGGGTCTTAACTAATTTAATAGGAAATGCCCTAAGGTATATTAAGAGTGATGGAACAGGTAAAATTACAGTAAAAGCAATGCAAACAGCAGATAAAATGTTGATATCTGTAGAAGATAATGGCAAAGGTATACCCGAAGAATACAAACGAAAAATATTTGAAAAGTTTATTCAAATAAGAGATGAGCATGGAGAAAATAATGGAAGTACAGGATTAGGACTTGCTATAAGCAAAGAAATTGTAATATCACATGGTGGAGAGATTTGGGTTAATAGTAAGGTAGGAGAAGGAAGTACCTTTTATTTTACACTCCATATTGGTATATAAAAGAAAAGTCTAATCTACAAGTATTATATTTAAATAGTAATATAAACTTATAAATGCTATCATAAAATTAATAATAAAATATTTAGGAGGGAATAAATATGATGAGTAGAATTTTAATAGTTGATGATGAAAAAAACATTAGAATGACCTTGAAGCATTGTTTACTGGAACAAAATTATAAAATAGATGAAGCGGTAAATGGAGACGAAGGTCTTAAAAAAATTCTTGATGAAAATTTTGATTTAGTACTTCTTGATATTAATATGCCTGGTTTAACGGGCATGGAAGTATTAAAAGCGGCAAGAGAAAAAGGAAACAATGTGGATGTTATAATGATGACAGCATATGGAACTATAGATAGAGCAGTTGATGCAATGAAACTTGGAGCTATTGATTTTATTAGCAAACCTTTCACTCCTGATGATATTAGAAGAATTGTTAATGATGTTTTAAAAAGAGAACATTTGAAAGCAAATGAATTAGAAACTTATGATGATATAATTAGCTTTTCAAAGAAATGTATTGTAGATAAAGATTATTCTAAAGCTGAAGAGTATCTCAAGAAATCTATGGCTATAGATGTGATTTTACCAGAGCCACATAATTTATTAGGAGTTTTAGCTGAATACAAAGGAGAAGTTGAATTAGCACAAAAACACTATAGAGCAGCACTTGCTTTAGATCCTACCTATACACCAGCAGATCATAATCTAGAGAGAACTACTCATCTTGTATACACTCGTAGTGGTATAGAGACAGGAATTGATAAAGCTTAAAGAAAACGAAAGTTTTAAAATATAATAAAATGAACAGGAAAATAATTTAGATCGAATTAATAAGCAATTTAATAGATCTAAATTATTTTTTTATAATAATAGAGTAGAATGCTAGGATTTTAACCATTATGAAAACATTTTCATTTATTTATGAAAATAATAAACATAAGTACACTGCTTAATATAAACTTAAAGAGTATAATAGTATTAATAGTTAAAATATAAATTATCAAAAACTTTGTTAGGAGGA